>NZ_JAJGQG010000019.1:0-89640 GCF_020783795.1 Xanthomonas sp. NCPPB 1067 | reverse complement strand
CACCGCAAGTCGTCCTGGCGCACGCGCGAAGAGGTCGAGTGGGCCACGCTCACCTGGGTCGACTGGTTCAACAATCGCCGCTTGCTTGAGCCGATCGGCAGCATCCCACCGGCCGAGGCCGAAGCCAACTATTATTCCAAACACAAACAACCCAACGAGTCCGCCATGTCGGCGTGACTCAAACCAAGGGGCCTCCGGGAAAGCCGGGGCGGTTCACACCTCGGCGCGTGCGGCGTCCTTGGTCGGGTAGATGCGCCGCCTGATCCGCTCGCGTTTGAGCAGACCGAAGAAGCTCTCCACGGGCGCGTTGTCGTGGCAGTTGCCACGCCGACTCATGCTGCACACCAAGCCGTGGGACACCAGGAAGCTCTGCCAGTCATCGCTGGTGTAGACCGACCCTTGGTCCGAGTGGACCAGGCAACCAGCACTGGGTTTGCGCCGCCACACCGCCAACAACAGCGCTTGGACGACTAACTCGGTATCGGCTCGATCGCGCATCGCCCAGCCGACGACCTGCCTGGAAAACAGATCGATCACCACAGCCAGGTACATCCAGCCTTCCTGCGTACGGATGAAGGTGAAGTCGCTCGCCCAGGCCGTGTCCGGCTCGGTCACGTCGAACTGCCGATCCAGCAGGTTGGCTGCTGCCTTGCACGGCGTTCCGCCATGGAAGCGCGGTTTGCGACCATAACCCACCTGGGCACGCAGCCCATCGGCGCGCATCAATCGATGCACCCGATGGCGACTGCAACGCTCACCCAGATCGCGTAGATCCTTCGCGATCTTGCGATGCCCATACACACTGCCGCTAGCCAGCCAGTGGTGCTTGATCAGCCCCAGCAGGCGCTCGTCTTCCTTGGCGCGCTCACTGTCGGGTGACTTCAGCCACGCGTAGTATCCAGCCCGGTTCACCCGCAACACTCGGCACATCGCGCACACCCTGAACTCTTCGCGGTGGGCTTGCATGAAGACGTACTTTGCCTTTACCCCTTGGCAAAGTACGCGGCGGCCTTTTTTAGGATGTCGCGCTCCTCCGTCACCCGGCGCAACTCGGTCTTCAGCCGCCGAACCTCGGCGCTCTGGTCCACCTCGGCACGCTGCACCACGCCGGGCTTGCCGAACTTGCGCAGCCACGCGTACAGGCTGTGCGTGGTGATCCCCAGCCGCTGTGCGATCTCTGCCACCTTGAACCCACGATCGGTCACTTGCCGGACCGCTTCGATCTTGAACTCATCCGTATACCGCTTGCTGCTCATGGACACCTCCCAATCAGTCATTTTCTACGACCGTGAGATGTCTTGGAAACACTGGGCGTATCACCCCTGAACTGAGTAGAATCTGCCCAGGTAGATAGGAGCTGTCAGCCGGCCATCGTCGTGCTGCAGCTAGGGACAGGAGGCGGCTACGCCGCCATGAGCACAAGGAGACATCAGGGTGTATTTGGCAGAGCTGTCTATCTCGAACTTCCGCAAGATCAACAACGCAGTACTGCACTTCCAAAGTGGACTGAACGTCCTGGTTGGTGCGAATAACGCGGGCAAGACCGCCATTGTCGATGCGTTGAGGTCTCTCCTTGCCGGGCACGATGAACCTTACCCGCGGTTGGACTCGGACGATATTCATCGGCCGAAGACAGGATCGCCTAGCGGCAACATCGTGTTCAAGTACATCTTCCGAGGGTTGAGCCCCGATGATGAAGCTGACTTCATGACTGCCCTGAAGCCTGCCAAGGACGGGCAGATGGAGGCGCATATCACCATCAGCTTCTCCGAGGCGGATAAGACGGGGCGACTTAGAGCGAAGCGCTGGTGCGGAGACCATGATGATGTCGGCTTGACAGCGGACATGATGGAAAACCTTCGTGGCGTCTATCTACAGCCCCTGCGCGATGCTTCTCAGGCTCTTAGGCCCGGCCGCACAAGCCAGCTGTCCCGACTGTTTCAGCTGCTCGTTGATGACGATGGCAAGATCGAGATCAATAAGGCACTGAAGCTGCTGGATGATGAGCTCAAGACGAAAGCGCCGATTGTGAGCACCCATAAGGCGATAACCACTCGCCACTCCGAGATGTTGGGGCCACAGCTGTCCCAGCTGCTCGAGCTGGGGGTTAGCGTCAGCGATTTCCAACGCCTGGCTTCGCGCCTCTCCCTTACCGTAGATCTGTTCGAGCTTGAGCAAAATGGGCTCGGATTCAACAATCTGATCTTCATGGCGGTCGTTCTCAGCGAGCTGACCAAGAACCCGCAAGCCAGCTATCGAGGCCTGATCATTGAGGAGCCCGAGGCACATCTGCATCCCCAATTGCAGGCTGTGCTCCTAGGATACTTTGAGACCATCAAGGCAGTGGACAAAGAGAAGCCTGTCCAGCTGTTCGTTACCAGCCACTCACCCAACTTTGCCAGCATCGCCAACCTCGACAGTCTCACCTGTCTTGTTGACACCGGAATCAAGGTGGAGACTTTCTTTCCCCGAGACATCAAGTTTTCTGTCGGAAAGCGTGAGAAGCTTGAGCGCTATTTGGACGTCACTCGGGCTGAGCTTTTCTTTGCACGCCGCGCAATCCTGGTCGAGGGGGCTGCGGAATTGGTCCTTGTCAGTGTGCTCGCGGAGAAGTGCGGTCACGATCTACGTAAGCATGGGGTAAGCCTCATCAGCGTTGAAGGCCTCAACTTCGACTCATTCATTCCACTGTTCGGCGAGAAGGCGCTGAAGATTCCTGTCTCCGTGCTTACTGATGCAGACCCAACAGGTCCGAGTGAAGAGGATGAAGAGGAAGAGGAAAAGGGCGATGGCAGCGCAGAAGCGAACGACCATGCGCCGGAAGATGGGACCTCTAGTAGAAAGAAGAAGGCGGCTCCTGTCTACCCTTCGATCGGCGACAAGGTGCAGGTGTCCGCCAATACCTTGAGTATGCTCAAGTTCGAGGATTCATATCTCAAGATCTTCCATGGGCTGAAGACGCTTGAGTATGACTTGGCCTTGTACGCCGGCAATCGCAAGATCATGCTTGCGGCGCTTAAGGAGCTACACCCGAAGATCTCTGCGAACCTGGAGAAGAAGGTAGACGCCGCTACGGGAGATGCAGAGAAGGCTCGCGTACTGTTCAGCGGAATGTTCGAGAGGAAGAACGGAAACGTCCAGAAGGGGCGCTTTGCACAAGCTTTGGCGTACCTGATCGCCAAGGCGAAAAAGGAAGAATTCACTGTTCCGGAGTACATCCAGTCTGCAGTCGAGCACGCTTGTCAGCCTGACCCGAAGAAGGCTGAAGACGAATGAGCACGGATACTGCTCCTTCAGTTGAACAGGGTGAGATCATCACGGCACCATTGCATCCGATGTCGGTCATCGCTTGCGCGGGAAGTGGGAAGACCTTCACGGCTGTACGCAGGCTGGTCCACATACGTCAATGCCTCGGTGATCACCGGGGCCGGGTTGCGCTCCTGTCCTTCTCGAACATCGCCGTGGAGACCTTCAGGCGCGAGTACCAGGCACTCGCAATGGGATTGCTCAAGATCCCGTCCCACCAGCGTGTCGAGATCGACACATTGGACGGGTTCATTACGACAAATATTCTGCGACCCCACGCCCATCGGACGATGGGGTGTACCACGACCCCGTTCTTGCTATCAGGGAGCGAGTCATTCCTTTTAGGAAAGGACTATCGCTTCTGGGTGGAATCGCCAAGAACCGATAGCTACCCAGTGCCCCAAGGGCATATCCATCGCGTTGTCATAGGCCCTTCTGGGGCTGCAACGGGCTTCTTCTATCAGAACTCCGGCATGCTGGCGAGGATCAACAATGGCCCAAAGGTTGCCGCAGCCTTGGGAAAACTGGGGGCTTACACCCACGAGCTGGCGCGCTACTGGGTCGACCTTACCCTCCGCGAACAACCCGAGATCCTCCGAGTCCTTGCGCGTCGCTATCCCCACATCCTCATTGATGAAGCCCAGGATATCGGCATCCTGCACCAGGTGATCATTGAGAGGCTCAGCCAAGCAGGCTCTCAGATTTCCCTTATTGGGGATCCCAATCAAGGCATCTACGAGTTCATGGGTGCGACCGGCTCGTTCCTGTCCAGCTACCACAGCAAACCCGGTGTTTCTGCGGCCGCCCTGACGCGGAACTATCGGTCCGTACCGGCCGTACTCGATCTCGCCAACGCAATCTCGGCGCGCACGGACGATCCGGATAGGACCGTGCCACCTACGCTCCACGGGGCCTACTTCGTTCCGTACACGACTGCCGATACGAAGAAGGTCGTGGCGGCCTTCCAGGCAACAGTGGTCTCCGCTGGGTTGGACCCAACACGCTCCGCCGTGCTCTGCCGCGCACGCAAGTGGGCCAACGAGCTGGCTGGGCATGAGGGTGCGCCTGGCGTGGGAACGACCAAGATCCTTGCCCAGGCAGCGATGGTGCGCGATATCCACTCCGACTACTCAACAGCATTCAGACTCGTGGCAACTGCCATCATGGGTTTGATCGACAACGCGCCCAAGGGCATCGTTGCTCGCCTGACTCAGCCTGCTAGGTACCCAGAGGAACGAGCACTTCGTCGTGTCATTTGGGCTTTTACGCGAGATCCGGTCTCGGGCTTGCCCAGCGCGGCGCTGCCCGCTGTTAGCGATTGGCAGCCGGCACTGTTGCAACGTGTAAGGGTCATGATGACCAATCTGAGCACAGCCCACGGTCTCAACCACACATCGTCCACGCTCGGTGCTCGGCTCTCGAAGAGGAGTTTGCCCGGCTCACCGCTAATGAGCCCGCCTGACCTAGGTGCCGATCAGCCCTTGCGGGTCAAAATCAGTACCGTGCACCAGGT
The DNA here is from genome assembly GCF_020783795.1 of Xanthomonas sp. NCPPB 1067. Classification (NCBI taxonomy): domain Bacteria; kingdom Pseudomonadati; phylum Pseudomonadota; class Gammaproteobacteria; order Lysobacterales; family Lysobacteraceae; genus Xanthomonas; species Xanthomonas sp. NCPPB 1067. The sequence goes on along the minus strand of NZ_JAJGQG010000019.1, from coordinate 84,821 downwards.
CAAGGGCGAAAGCCTGGATGCCGTCCTCTACATGGCAACGAAACCGCATGTATCTGCACTGCTAGGCGGAGGTTCCACCGAGGACGGGCGAATCGGGTACGTGGCTGTGACCCGGGCAAGGGATCTGCTGTGGTTGGCTGTCCCTGCAACAGCTTTGAAGAGCCTTCGTGCCGATCTCCAAGCAAAGGGCTTCAAGGACGCAACCGCTACGGCTGCAGCCCCAACGGCCGGACATGGCAGCGGTTCCCCCTGAATGGGCGTATTGGACAGCAACCCAACGCGGCACTGGCATCAACGTCAACGCAGGAGATGAAGCTGAATGGGAGCAAGCATAGGTTTTCCGCTGGATCGGACCTGAATACGCTTCCCTCGATGGAATTGGGTTCCTGCCGGTCAGCGGGGGAGACTATGAGTGCTTGGCAACCATAGTTGCGCCAATGGAAGCAGGAAATTGGCTCAACCTATGGTTGCGGATGGCGACAAACCTTTGGTTGCCCGTCTAGACGCGCATGCGGGGCGATCGGCGGCATGCGCGCAACCGACCGCGACCGCCGCGTTGCAGGTGCGCGCCGGCTCGAACAGCCGCCTGCAACTGGCCGACCACGGGCGCGCACGCGAGCTCAGGTGCAGATCGCCGTAACGCATCGCCTGCAGGCCGCGCTTCGATGACTGCCAGGCAGCGTTGCGAAGGCGTGCCGTGATCGCGCGACCGCAAGCCGCATCTCCGTCACGAGGAACGCCGAAGAGGAATGTCGCCGCAGCGCAGCCACGGCGCGTGCGCCCTTGCGCGCGCCCGTTTGCGCATGGGTTGCGTGTCGCATCGCGTTAATCAAGCACTGTGTACTATGAGGGCCGGCCAACCGGACCAGCGTCTGCGGTCCCGTCTCCTTCGCGCCGAAACACCCGCCATCAGCAACGTCATGCCCGCCGGCGACGCCAGGCGCAGCGTCGCTGCCAGGCCTCACGTCGCCATCGTCCCGGATACTTCACAACGGATTGGAATGCATCACGACACCAGCCTCATCGACATCATCGCCGTCGGCCTCGCGGTCGCTTTCGTGCTGGGCACGCTCGCGCAGAAGATGAAACTCTCGCCGCTGGTCGGCTATCTGCTGGCCGGCGTCTGTGTCGGACCGTTCACGCCCGGCTTCGTCGCCAACCAGGACATCGCCAACCAGCTGTCCGAGTTGGGCGTGATGCTGCTGATGTTCGGCGTGGGCCTGCATTTCTCGCTCGACGATCTGATGGAGGTGAAGTGGATCGCAGTGCCCGGTGCGCTGGCGCAGATCGTGGTGGCCACCCTGCTCGGCTGGGCGTTGGCCTGGAGCATGGGCTGGCCGCTGATGCACGGCCTGGTATTCGGGCTGGCGCTGTCGGTGGCCAGCACCGTGGTCCTGCTGCGCGCCTTGGAAGAGCGCCGGCTGCTGGACACCCAGCGCGGCCGCATCGCGGTGGGCTGGCTGATCGTCGAAGACCTGGTGATGGTGATCGCGCTGGTGATGCTGCCGGCGCTGGCCGAGGTAGTGGGGAATGGCGCACCGGCTGCTGCGCATGCCGGCGAATCCCATTCACTGCTGGCCGCATTGGGTGTAACCGTGCTGAAGCTGGTGGCCTTCGTTGCGGCGATGCTGGTGGTCGGGCGCCGGGTGATTCCGTGGTCGCTGGAAAAGGTCGCCGCCACCGGATCGCGCGAGCTGTTCACCCTGGCAGTGCTCGGCATTGCGCTGGGTGTGGCCTTCCTGTCGGCCACGTTGTTCGGCGTGTCGTTCGCGCTCGGCGCCTTCTTCGCCGGCATGCTGCTCAAGGAGTCGGAACTGAGCCACAAGGCGGCCAACGATTCCCTGCCGCTGCGCGACGCGTTCGCCGTGCTGTTTTTCGTCTCGGTAGGCATGTTGTTCGACCCGATGATCCTGGTCGAGCACCCCTGGCAGGTCCTGGCCACATTCCTGACCGTGACGGTCGGCAAATCGCTGGCGGCATTCGTGATCGTGCGGGCATTCGGGCACCCGACCGGCACTGCATTGACCATTTCCACCAGTCTGGCGCAGATCGGCGAGTTCTCCTTCATCCTGGCGGGCCTGGGCGTGCAGTTGGCGATCCTGCCCGAGACCGGGCGCGATCTGATCCTGGCCGGCGCGCTGTTGTCGATCGTGGCCAATCCGTTCCTGTTCTCGTGGCTGGACCGCTGGCAGGCCAGGCAGGCGCAGGACGCGCCTGCGGCTGTGGAACCGGAGCTGCCGCCCGGTCCGCCGCTGCCCACGGGCGGCCACGCCATCGTGATCGGCTATGGCCGGGTCGGCAGCGCGCTGACGCAGTTGCTGCACAGCCGTGGCGTGCCAGTACTGGTGATCGACGACAACGGCGAGCACGTCGCCAAGGCGCACGCCGCCGGCATTCCCGGCATCCGCGGCAGCGCGGCCGCCGACCGGGTGCTGGCCGAGGCCAGCCCCGAGCACGCCAAGATCGCGATCCTGGCCATCCCGCAACCATTGGAAGCCGGCGAAGCGCTGGCCAAACTACGCGCGATCAATCCGTCGCTGACCCTGCTGGCGCGGGCGCACAGCGACGCGGAAGTGAAGCACCTGCTCGAACACGGCGCCGACGGTGCCGTCCTGGCCGAGCGCGAGCTGGCGTATTCGCTGGCCGAAATGGTGATGTCCACCCCGCCGTACCGTGCGTTGAACGTGCCGGCGTCGTAACCGCAAGACGGGATGACGCAGCGCTGGACCAAACGCAACCCGCCGGCAGCGCCCGCGGGTTTTTCGTTCCTGCAGGTGGTTCAGTGCGGAACGGCTCGCCATCATTCATTGATCAAACTGCGACCAGGACACCGAAAACTGCCCAACAAATCCACTTGATAATCATTCCCATCCGGAGCAGGATGAGCGCCCGTTTCACTGGCGACCTCTTCCATGGCGTTGGCGGTTGGCATTCTCAATGCATTGCCTGGTGTGCAGCTGTGCGAGCTGCTGGGTCGCATCGGCTACGGCTTCGTGGTGCTCGATCTGGAGCACGTGCTGCGCGCGCCCGACGAACTGGAACATGCGATCCGTGCCTGCGAGCTGTCCGGCTGCGAGGCCTGGGTGCGGGTGCCGGAGGTGGACGAGAAATTGATCGGTCGCGTACTCGATGCCGGCGCGCGCGGCATCGTGATACCGCGCGCCGAATCTGCCGCGCAGGTGGCGCAGGCAGTGGCCGCGGCGCGTTTTCCGCCGCTGGGCCGGCGCGGCATCACCGGTGGCCGCGTGACCGGCTTCGGCACCATCGATCTTCCTACCTATATCGCACAGGCCAACACACAAATCCGCATCGTACCGATGATCGAAAGCGCAGCCGGCATCGCCGCGCTGCCGCAGATCGCGGCCGTGCCGGGTGTGACGCTGGTGATGGAAGGCGCACTGGATCTCGCGCTGGATCTGGGCCTGGGCCCGCAGCCCACGCATGCGCAGGTGTGGGAGCTGCTGTTGCAGCTGCACGCGCAATGCCGCGCCGCCGGTGTGCCGTTCTGTCCCAATCCGCGCACCGACGCGCAACGCGAACACTGGCTGCAGCAGCCGGAGCTGCGCTGGCTGCTGGCCGGCGAAGATCGCGCCCTGATTCAACGCGCGCTGCGCGGCCATCTGGCCACGTTCGCCGCGCCAGCCCCCTAACTGCCCGCAGGAGCACGCTGCAATGTCGACGTTCCGTTTCCACGCCCTCAGCCTTGCCATCGCGGTGGTCAGTCTGAGCCTGCCGCTGCACGCCGCGGCCGCCGACACGCCGGCGTCCGATGCCGCCGAGGGCCAGACGCCCATCCGTGCACTGGATGCGATCCAGGTGCAGGGCAGTCTGCTCGGGCGTTCCAGACCCGATGACGTGCAACGCTATGCCGGCAGCAGGCAGGTGATCGATCGCACGCAGTTGCGCAACGGCGGCAACCGCTCGCTGGACGACGCGCTGCAACGCGTGCCGGGCATCAAGATCTTCGACGAAACCGGCACCGGGGCATTGCCGCAGATCATGCTGCGTGGTCTGTACGAAAGCCGCAGCGGCCGGGTGCAGGTGCTGGAAGACGGCATTCCGCTGGCGCTGGCGCCGTATGGGCAGACCAGCCTGTCGCTGTTCCCGGTCGGCCTGCACCAGATCGACCGCATCGACATCGTGCGCGGCGGCGCAGCCGTGCAATACGGGCCGAACAATGTGGGCGGGGTGATCAATCTGGTGAGCAAGGACATTCCCAGCCAGTGGAGCACCACGCTGGCACACAAGGTCACTGCGGGCGGCCAGGGACAGTTCCTGCAGGACAGCACACTCAGCAGTGGCGGCTATCTCACCGACAACTTCGGCATGCAGGTCGATGCCAACCGCAGCTGGGGCGAGTATTGGCGGGCGCACAGCGATACCGACATCAGCAACCTGCGCGTGCGCGCGGAGTGGTGGCTGGACGACACCAAACTGATCAAGGCCAGCGTGCAGCGCTATCTGGCGGACATGGATCTGGCCGGGGCACTGAGCCCGGCCGACTACCGGCGCGACCCGCGCCAGTCCACGCGACCGCTGGACAGCTTCAATGGCCGTACGACCAGGGCATCGTTGGTCTATGAGCAACTGCTTGGCGACTGGGGGCCGCTGACGGATGTCCGGTTGTCCTGGACCAACTTCAGCGCGCGCAGCAGCCGCAACTTCATCGTCGGCATGCGGCAGGCAGCAACCGAGACCTGGCGTTCGGATCTGCCGCCGCAGTTGCGCCAGACCGCGCCGCGCGATTTCCGGGTGGTCGGCAGCGAACCGCGCCTGACCTGGACCATGGGAGAGGCCGGTGGCGTGCGCCAGCAATGGACCGCCGGCGTGCGTGCGGTGCGCGAGGACATCGATTTCCTGGTGGGCAACCTGCGGCTGCGCGACGGGCTGTTCACCACGGTACGCGACTGGCAGTTCGAGGACCGCGCGCTGGCTGCCTACGTCAGCAACGCCATCACCCTGCCGGATGAGCGCCTGACCATCACCCCCGGCCTGCGTTACGAGCGCCTGGACTCGCGCTACTTCAACCGTGCCAACGGCCTGCGCACGCTCAACCAGACCCGCGACGTGCTGCCCGGCCTGACCGTCGGCTTCCAGGCCAACGCGCAGTGGTTCTTCTACGCCGACGGACAACGCTCGCTGCGTGCGCCGCAGGTCACCCAGATCATCTTCGGCAACAATCTGGACGCCGAGCTGGCGTGGAACTACGAAGCCGGCACGCGCTACCAACCCAACGACCGCACCCGCATCCAGGTCGGTGCCTACCTGATCGATTTCGATCAGCAGATCCAGCTGGACAACACCACCCGCGTGTTCCGCAACCTGGGCAAGACCCGCCACCAGGGTGGCGAGGTGGAGCTGCAATGGAGCCCGGAACAGCTGCGCGCGCTCACCCTCAACGCCGGCTACGCGTATCTGGATGCCAGCCAGGAATCGGGCGCGTTCCGCGGCTTCCGCGTGCCCTTCACCTCGCGCAACCAGATCACCCTGGGCGGCAACTACGCGCTCGGTCATACCACTGTCGCGCTGTCGGGCTATTACTTCAGCAAGGCCTTCAGCGATGCGGCCAATACCGTGCAGGAGAACGCCATCGCGTCGGTCGGCCGGTTGCCCGCGTACATGGTCTGGAACACGCAGGTCAGCCATACCCTGTTCGAACGCGATGGACAGCGATTCAGCGCATCGCTGGCGATCAACAACCTGTTCGACCGGCAGTACTGGTTCCGTGGCGTGGACACCAGCCCATGGGGCCGCCAGGCCGCACCCGGACGCACCGTGACCGCCGGCCTGGAGTACACGTTCTAGCAGCTGCACAGCTAGCAGCAGGGCGATGCGAGGGAATGCGCCGCGCCACGGCCCGCTTCGCGGACGCTGCGATCGCTTCCGGCTGCGCACCGGTCCGATCGACACGCGTGATGTCTACTGGAAGCACGACTGCACGTGAGGTAAGGCCGGCGCTGCACCAGCAGAGCAACAGCAACACGCGACCGATGATCAGGGGCTTCGGTCGCGCCTGACGGCAATGGCGGTCGCCCGCGATTGCCGCAGAACACACGGCGTGCACGAGGCACGCATCAGCGCCGCAGCACGCGGCATTGCGATCGTTGGATCGCAGGCCACCCAACGCCGCTTGCGGCGCCAGGCAGCCCGTTTGAATACCGGTCACTCCACCGTCCCTGTCGAACGAGAACTGCCATGAACGCTGTTCCCCACGCACCATTGGTGATCCTGAGCCATGTCTGCCACCCGGCCATCACCGATGGCTTTGTGCCTGCCGCGCACGCGCAAGGCATCCCGGTCTGGCTGCTGACCGATCACCTGCTCGATCACCTCGCCTATTTCCGCGACCACGCCTCGCTCGCACCACAACGGGTGATCGAGTGCGACGTGTTCAATCCGCTGGGCGTGCTGGATCTGCTGCACGACGCCGGTGTGACACCGCGCGCAGTCTTCAGCAATAGCGACCATCTGCAGACCAGCGCTGCGTTGGTGGCGGCCGGGCTGGGCCTGCCTGGCAAGGACTGGCAGGTGTGTTATGCAGCCAAGAACAAGGCCGCCATGCGGCAGCGCCTGCGCACGCACGGATTGCCGTCGCCGTGGTTCTGCACGCTGGCGCCCGGCGCCGCACTGCCGGCGCAGATTCCGTGGCCGGTGGTGGCCAAGCCGCGCGAAGGCGTGGCCAGCCTGGACGTTCGCCACTGCGCCGACATCGGACAGTTGCAGGCCTACCTGGACGATCTCTGGCAACGTCACCCGCAGCGCACGGTGCTGCTGGAAGGCATGTTGGAAGGGCCACTGTTCACGCTGGAAACGCTGGGCGACGGACACACGCTGCAGGCCATCGGCGGATTCAAGGTGCGCTTGTCGCCGCCGCCGCATTTCGTCGAATGCGAAGCGCACTGGGATGGCCAGGTAGACACGCCGGTGATCGCACAGGCATTGCGGCAACTGCGCGTGTTCGGGGTCAACTTCGGCCTGTGCCACAGCGAATTCATCCTCACCGCCGACGGCCCGGTGTTGGTGGAGATCAACTACCGCAGCATCGGCGACCGACGCGAATTCCTGCTCGATGCGATGTTCGGCCAGCAATGGTTCGCCGCCGCGCTGGCGCCGCACCTGGGCCAGCCCTTGCCGCAGCTGCGCAGCGCGCATGCGCACGCCTTGCTGCGCTATTACGTGGCTGAGCACGATGGCGAGCTGGTGGTTGCCAGCGAAGACCGTCGGCTTCACGACGCGCACAGCGACGTGCAATACCGGCGCATGCGCGCCCCCGGCGAGCAGATCCGGCTGAGCCACTCCAACAAGGACTACCTGGGCGTCCTGAGCGCGCTGGCCAGCGATGCACAGGCGCTGCAACAGGCGGTGGTGCAGGCCGAAGCGGGCCTGCAGTGGCGGATCGACCAGGCGGAGCTGCGCGCATGAACCATGCCGATGACCAACGCTATATCGCCATTCGCATCATCGATGCCTGTCTCCGCGAGGATGTGCGCGCGATCGTCAGCCGTGGTGGCATGGCGAGCCCGGATGCGCAACTGCTTGCGCAGTGGCCTGGCGCCGTGCCCGGTGATGGCTGGTGGAAGATCGCGCACCTGCCCGACGGCACACTGTGGCTGCCGGTGCGTCGTCAGGGTCTGTTGCAGGCGATCAGCGCCTGCGACGACCGCTGGATCGTGCAGGACGCCGCCGGTGCCCGGCTGGAACAGGGCGCGCAGGCATGGCTGCAGCGCATGGGCAACGGGCTCGATCCGGAAACCCGGCGCCTGCACCGCGCCTACGCCGACGAAGCCGACTGCGCGGCGACCCACCGCGGTCTGGCGCGGCAGGCCTATGCCGCGCAGGCGCCGGCGCTGGCCAATGCATTGCAGCACGCCGATGCGGCCGAGCGCGCGTATCGCTGCGATCAGCTGGCCAGCTACCGCGACCACCCGTTCTACCCGACCGCACGCGCCAAGGCCGGGCTGGACCCCGGCGAGCTGCGCGATTACGCGCCGGAGTTCGCGCCCAGCTTCAAGCTGCGCTGGCTGGCGGTGCCGCAGGCGCTGCTCAGCTGCACCAGCCCAGCGCCGGCCGAGCTGTGGCCGGACTTCGCCGACGTGGGACTGTCGCCAGCGCTTGCGGACTCGCATGCGCTGTGGCCGGTGCATCCGCTGGTGTGGGAACGGCTGGACCAGCCGGACTTCGAACTGCCTTCCGGCACCCTGCGCGCAGCGCAGCCCTGGCTGGAGGTGCGCCCCACCTTGTCGGTGCGCACGCTGGTGCCGCTGCAGCACCCGCATCTGCATCTCAAACTGCCGATCCCGATGCGCACGCTCGGCGCGTTGAACCTGCGCCTGATCAAGCCCTCGACCCTGTACGACGGGCACTGGCTGGAACGCGCGCTGCGGCGTATCGATGCGCTGGATCCGGCGCTGCGCGGACGCTGCGTATTCGTGGACGAATCGCATGGCGGACACGTCGGCCAGGCCCGGCATCTGGCCTATCTGCTGCGGCGCTATCCACCCCTGCAGGACACCACGCTGGTACCGGTGGCCACATTGTGTGCGCTGCTGCCCGATGGCCGGCCGATGGCGCTCCATCTGGCCGAACGGTTCGCGCAAGGCGACCTGCACGCCTGGTGGCGCGACTACACCGAACTGCTGCTCGCGGTGCATCTGCGGTTGTGGCTGCGTTACGGCATTGCGCTGGAAGCCAACCAGCAGAACAGCGTGCTGGTCTATGCCGCAGGACAGCCGGTACGTCTGCTGATGAAGGACAACGACGCCGCGCGTATCGCCATGCCGTGGCTGCGCGCGCAGTTGCACGACCTCGCCGCGCTGGGGCCGCTGCACGATGCACGCATCGCGGTGGACGATACGCAGGCATTGGCGCGGATGTTCTGCACCATCGTGCTGCAGCTGGATCTGCAGGCGGTACTGGACGGCCTGGCCGAATGGCAGCCATCCCTGCGCGCAGCCCTGCAGGCGCAGCTGCAACGGCAACTGCTGCAGACACTGGAGCAGCTGCACGCCGAAGGCATCGACACTGCACCGGCGTACCGCCTGCTGGCCGCACCACGCCTGCCGGTGAAGTACCTGCTCAGCGCAGGCAGCCTGCTCAGCAAGCAGCTCACCGGCGCGGCCGACATCAACAAGTTCTACGGCGACAGCGCACCCAATCCGTTCGGCAGCGCGTTCGCCGAGGCGCAGCCGGCACCGCCGCGGCAGGCCGGAGCCCAGCGATGAAGCGCATCCTGGGCCCGGTGCTGGCGGCGCACTACCTGGCGGCCTTCACCGCCCTGGGCATGCCGCTGTTCCTGCCGCAGGTACTGGCCGAACTGGCGCCGGGCGCCGCGGTGGGCTGGAGCGGCGTGCTGTATGTGCTGCCGACGCTGTGTACGGCGCTGACCGCCAGCAGTTGGGGGCGACTGGCCGATCGCTATGGCCGCAAGCGCTCGTTGCTGCGCGCACAACTGGGGCTGGCGCTGGGCTTTGCGATCGCCGGCTTCGCGCCCACCCTGACCTGGCTGGTGATCGGCCTGATCGTGCAAGGCGCCTGTGGCGGCTCGCTGGCGGCCGCCAACGCCTACCTGGCCAGCCAGCCGCAGGCCGGGCCGCTGGCGCGTGCACTGGACTGGACGCAGTACTCGGCGCGGCTGGCGATGGTCAGCGCACCCGCGTTGCTCGGGCTCGCACTGGCATTGGGGCCGGCGCAGTCGCTGTACCGCGCGCTGGCGCTGTTGCCGCTGATCGCCTTCGCACTGACCTGGCGGCTGCCGGCAGACCGGCCGGCCGCACGCCCGGCTGTCGCGGCACCGAGCCCGGGCAACGGCAAACCGCCGGCACCCGCGTCGGCGGCAGCCGCGTCGCTCTGGCCGGCCCTGCTGCTGGCGCAGTTCCTGTTCTGCTTCGCGATGGTGGTGACCTTCCCGTACTTCATCCCGTACGCGCTGGCACGCGGCGCCGGGCACGACGCCTGGGCCGGGCTGCTCTACAGCCTGCCGCACCTGGTCTACCTGGTGGTGCTGCCTTGGTGGCGGCGCGGCGATGGCGACGCGTGGCTGGTGCCCGGCCTGGCGATGTTCGCACTGGCCTGCGTCTGGCAGGCGATGTTGCGCGATCCGGTGGCGCTGGCCGGCGCACGCCTGCTGTTCGGCCTCGGCATGCTGGCTGGACTGCGTGGACTCAATCGCAGCCTGGCGCTGGTGGCCAACGGCCATGGCGCCGGGCACCTGTTCGGCCGCTTCGACGCCTGCGGCAAGTGGGCCGGCGTGCTTGCCGGTGCCGCTGCCGGTGCGCTGACGCAAGCCACCGGCCCTGCTGCCCCCTTCCTGGCCGCCGCAGTGGCGGCGGCCATCGCTGCGCTCACCGTTCTGGTGCGCTTTCCCTCGAGGAGACCTGCCGATGTCCCCGCACACGATGCATGACCCCTGGTACGCCAGCATGGCCGATGCGCAGGCCTGCGCCTGCTGGCTGAATTGCTACCTGCGCGAGTTCGCCATTCCGCGGCGGGCGGCCGACTTCGACTATCGCGGGCTGGATCGTCCTGGCCCGCGCATGGCCGAGCAGCGCTGGCTGCGCATCGACCTGGGCGAAACCGGCACGCTGTGCGTCCGCATCGCCCACGCCGACCGGCTGGGCCGCTGCCGTTTCGTCTCCACCCCATTTCTCAAGGGTGGCGGCCAGCCCTGGCATGGCCTGGATGCGCATGCGCTTGCGCGCACGCTGCTGCAATCGCTGGGCAGCACGCAGGCGGTCAATCCAGAGCTGCTCGCGCAAAGCGCCAACAGCGTGGCGGTCACCGCCGCAGCATTGCGGCAGGCGCATGCCAGCGTACCGACCGGCGAGGCGATGATCGATGCCGAACAGTCGCTGCTATGGGGGCATGCCCTGCACCCCACCCCGAAAAGCCGCGAGGGCGTCGCGCTCGATCAGGTGCTGGCATGCGCGCCGGAAGCGCGCACGGCCTTCCAGCTGTTCTGGTTCCGCATCGACCCGCGCCTGGTGCGGACCCAGGGCATCGACGTGCGCGCCAGCCTGCGCCAGCTCAGCGGCAGCGACACGCTCTACCCCTGCCACCCGTGGGAGGCGCAACGCCTGCTCGACGATCCGTTGCTGCGCACCCTGCAAACGCGCGGCTTGATCGAGCCGGTGGGCGCATGCGGCCAGACGCTGCGGCCGACGTCGTCGGTGCGCACGCTGTACCACCCGCAGCTGGACTACTTCCTCAAATGCTCGGTGCATGTGCGGCTGACCAACTGCGTTCGCAAGAACGCCTGGTACGAGCTGGAAAGCGCCGTGGCGCTCACCGAACTGCTGGCGCCGAGCTGGTGCGCACTGGCGGCGCAGGTGCCGGGCTTCGACGTGATGCTGGAGCCGGCCGCCACCTCGCTGGATGTGGCGCAGGTCGATCGCGCCCTGCACGACGCCGATCCGCTGGCGGCACGCGCGCTGACCGAGAGTTTCGGCATCCTGTACCGCAAGACCATCCCCGCCGCGCAGCGCGCCCGCTGGCAGCCACAGGTGGCCGCCGCCCTGTTCACCTGCGATGCACGAGGCAGCAGCGTGTGCGCGGCTCGCCTGCAGACGCTGGCCGGCGCACAGCTGGATCGGCCCAGCTGCACGCTGCTGTGGTTCCGCGCCTACGCCGGTCTGTTGCTGGACGGCGTATGGAGCGCGCTGTTTCAGCACGGCATTGCGCTGGAGCCGCACCTGCAGAACACCGTGATCGGTTTCGCCGACGGCTGGCCCACACGCGTGTGGGTCCGCGATCTGGAAGGCACCAAGCTGCTCGCCCACCATTGGCCGGAAGCACGCTTGCATGGTGTGGGCGAGCGCGCGCGGCAATCGCTGTACTACACGCCCGAACAGGGCTGGAACCGGGTGGCGTACTGCGCGCTGGTCAACAACCTGGCCGAGGCCATCTTCCACCTGAGCGAAGGCGATGACGTGCTGGAGGCGCGGCTATGGCGCTGCGTGGGCGAGCTCGCCGTGCGCTGGCAGCAACGTCATGGCGCGCAGCCCGCGCTGCAGGGCCTGGTCGAAGGCGCGCCGTTGCCGGGCAAGAACAATCTGGGCACGCGCCTGTACCAGCGCGCCGATCGGCAATCCGACTACACCGCGTTGGCCAATCCGATCGCGCCGATCGCCGCGGCACGCCAGGTGGCGGCGTGAGCCTGCGGATCGATACGGCCGCCCTCGCCCGGGCATTGCCGCAGCTGCGCGCCGCCAGCGATGGCCCACTGTGCGCATATGTCTATGAACTGGCGGCACTGGATGCGCACGCGGCCTGGATGCGCGCCCAGCTGCCGGCGCAGTGCGAGCTGTTCTACGCCGCCAAGGCCAATGCCGAGGCCCCGATTCTGCGCACGCTGGCGCCGCATGTGGACGGTTTCGAAGCCGCCTCCGGCGGCGAACTGGCCTGGCTGCATGCGCAACAGCCGCACGCGGCCCTGCTGTTCGGCGGGCCGGGCAAACTGGACAGCGAACTGGCGCAGGCCGCCGCCCTGCCCGACTGCAGCGTGCACGTGGAAAGCCTGGGCGAGCTGCAGCGTCTGGCCGCCATCGCCGCGCAGGCCGGCCGCTGCGTGCCGGTGTTCCTGCGGATGAACATCGCCGTGCCCGGTGCGCAGAGCACCCGCTTGATGATGGGTGGGCAGCCCTCGCCGTTCGGCCTGGATCCGCAGGATCTGGATGCAGCCATGCACCTGCTGCGGGTCAGCCCGTCGCTGCGGCTGGTGGGCTTCCACTTCCACCTGATGTCGCACCAGCGCGATGCCCGCGCCCAGCTGCATCTGATCGCTGCCTATCTGCGCATCGTGCAGCAGTGGCGGCAGAGTTATGCGCTGGGGCCGTTGCGGGTGAACGCCGGCGGTGGCTTCGGCGTGGACTATCTGACGCCGGAAGCCTCGTTCGACTGGGCCGGCTTCTGCGCCGGGCTGCCGGCATTGCTGCGCGCCGATGGTGCCGACCTGCGCCTGCGGCTGGAACCGGGCCGCTATGTCAGCGCCAGCTGCGGCTGGTACCTGATGGAAGTACTGGATCTCAAGCGCAGCCACGGCGAATGGTTCGCGATCGCGCGCGGGGGCACCCACCACTTCCGCACCCCGGCGGCGCAGGCGCACGACCATCCGTTCCGCGTCTTGCGCGGTACCCGCGCACCGGTGATTGCCGATACGCCGGTCACGCTGGTCGGCCAGCTATGCACACCCAAGGACGTACTGGCGCGCCAGCAATCGGTGGCCGCGCTGGCCCCCGGCGATTGCCTGGCCTTCGCCCTGGCGGGCGCGTATGCATGGAACATCTCGCATCAGCGGTTCCTGATGCATCCGCCGCCGCAGATGGTGTTCCTGCCGGCCGATGGCTGACGCCGGCCGGCGCAGGCGGTTCAGCCCAGCCACACCGCCAACACCACCAGCACAGCAGTTTCGGTCAGTTCCACCAGGGCACCGCAGGTATCGCCGGTCATGCCGCCCAGGCGCCGCATGCAGGCCCGGCGCCAGAGCGCGAACACCAACGTGGCGATCCCGATGCACACCGCTGCACGCGACAACCCGGCAGCGGTGCACGCCGCCACACCCGCCAGCAACGCCAGCCACAGGCCTGCGCGTGGCGCCTGTGACAGCGCGCTGCCCAGACCATTGGCGCGGACATACGGCGTACTCAGAAAGGCAGCCACCAGGGCCGTGCGCGCCAGTAGCGGCGCCAGCCACAGCGCGGTCGGCGCCTGCATCAGCAGGCTGGCCAGCGCGGTGCATTTGAGCAGGAGTACCAGAACCACCGCGGTGACCGCCATGGGGCCGCTGGTGGGGTCCTTCATGATCGCCAGCGTGCGTGCCCGCTCGCCCATGCCACCGACCCAGGCGTCGGTCATGTCGGCCAACCCGTCCAGATGCAGCGCGCCGGTCAGCCACACCCAGAGGCTCAACACCAGCGCGGCGCCCAGCAGCGGCGCGACATCGCGCAGGCACCAGGCCAGCGCGCACAGCAACGCACCGAGCAACAGCCCGACCACCGGGTACCAGCGCAGCGAATACGCCTGCGCGCCGGGGCGCAGGAACACCCTGGCGGGCACCGGAATGCGGGTCAGAAACCCGATCGCCGCCAGCAGCTCGTCGATCATGCTGCGTCGGGCGTCGACGGCGAGGCGGCAGGCGGAAACGCCGGGATCGCGCTGGCAGCGACGTCGGCCGGTGGCCAGGCCAGCGGATGCAGGGAGGCGTGCGGCACCGCCAGTTCGGTCATCGCGCCGAAGCCGCCTCCGGCGACCAGGCAACGCAGCGCGCGGATGGCACCGCCATGGGTGATCACCAGCACGCGCTGCGCCGGGTAACGGGCGACGACGGCATCGAGCGCGGCCGACAGCCGCGCGCAAAATTCGCCGAACGGCTCGGCCTGCGGCGGTGGGTGCTGCAGCGGGTCGGCCCAGAACCGGCCCAGCGCCGCGCCTTCGTCGCGATCGATGTCGGCCACCGGCACGCCCTGCCAGCAACCGAAGTGATACTCGCGCAGCCGCGGGTCCAGCTGCAGCGGCACGCCGCGCGCGGCGGCGAGTTCGCTGGCGAACAAGGCGCAGCGCTGCAACGTGGAAGCCACCACCACATCCCACACCCCATCGGCGGTGGCTGCACGCAACTGCTGCCAGCCCAGCTCGGTGAGCGGGTCGTCGAGCTGGCCGCGATAGCTGCGCTGGCCGGTATCACCGTGGCGCAGCAGGGTGATCTGCGCGCTCATGCGTCGGAGACTCCCGCTTCGGAGAAGGTCGCCATGCCGTTGTGGAGGGCGCAGGCGCTGCGCAGCAACGGGATCGCCACTGCCGCTCCGCTGGCTTCGCCCAGGCGCAGGTCCAGTTGCAGCAGCGGCTCGGCATCCAGCGCACGCAGCAGGGCCGCATGGCCACGCTCCTGCGAGCGGTGCCCGAACAGCAGCCAGTCGCGGACGCCGGGATTGAGATGCGTGGCCACCAGCGCCGCGGCAGTGGTGATGAACCCGTCCACCAGCACCGGAATGCCCGCCTGCGCCGCGGCGATGTAGGCGCCGACCAGGGCGGCGATCTCGAAACCGCCGAGCCGGCGCAGACGCTCCAGCGGCGTGGTGGCATCGGCATGCAGTGCCAGCGCGCGGGTGATCACCACCGCCTTGTGCGCGATGCCTTCGGCATCCAGGCCGGTACCGGCGCCGGCCATGGCCTGCGGAAACTGCGACAACAGCGCGCACCCCAGCGCGGCGGCCGCGGTGGTGTTGCCGATGCCCATCTCACCGCCGACGAACAGCTGCGTCTGGCAACTCCTCGCCTGCGCGATGCTGTCTGCGCCTGCGGCGAGCGCGTCGCGCAGCTGGCCGGGCGTCATCGCCGGTTGTTCGCAGATATTGGCGCTGCAGGGCGCGAGCCAGGCACGGCGCACGCGCGGCAGTTCGCCCGGATCGTTGACCACGCCCAGGTTCACCACCTCCAGCCGCGCACCCAGCTCGCGCGCCAGCACCGAAATGGCCGCGCCGCCACGGGCGAAGTTGCGCACCATCTCGCCGGTGACCGCCTGCGGAAATGCCGACACACCCTCGGCGGCAACGCCATGGTCGGCGGCATACACCGCGATCCAGATCCGTTGCACCGTCGGCCGTTCGTTGCGCTGCCAGGCCGCCAGCTGCACCGCGAGCCGCTCGAGCCGGCCCAGCGCGCCATGCGGTTTGGTCAGCTGTTCCTGCCGCGCCAGCGCGGCTGCGCGCACCCGCGCATCCGGCACCGCGCAGGCGGCAAAGATCCAGTCGCTGCTCATTGCGCATCTCCCTTCAGCACCATCGGCAAGCCCGCCACAACGAACACCACACGCTCGCACTGTAGCGCCAATGCCTGGTGCAGCCTGCCCGCCTCGTCGACGAAACGCCGCGTCAGTTCGCCCAGCGGCACGATGCCCTGCCCCACCTCGTTGCTGACCAGCACGATCTGCCCCGGCAACCGCGGCAGCACGTCCAGCAGCGCCGCGCGTTCGCGCCCGAAGGCATCCGCATCCGGGTGGCCCAGCAGGTTGCTCAACCACAGGGTCAGGCAATCCACCAGCACGCAACACTGCGGCGCCGCCACTGCCTGCAGGGTGGCTGCCAGGTGGATGGGCTCTTCCACGCACTGCCACTGCGGCGGGCGCTGGCGGCGGTGATGCGCGATGCGCTGCTGCATTTCCGCATCCAGGGCCTGTGCGGTGGCGACATAGGCCACCTCGGCCGCAGCGTCGACGGCGAGGCGTTCGGCGAAGGCGCTCTTGCCGGAGCGGGCGCCCCCCAGGATCAACTGCCGCATGGCGGTTCCTTGCAGGTGAGCCGCGTCAGGGCGGCAGTATCCAGGTGGGTGTGCACCGCATCTGCCAGACGCTCGAGCGTGGCTTCGCGCAGCGCGGCAAGATCCAGCGGCGCCGCCTGTTGCAGCCCGGCCCAGGCCAGCAAGGCATGCAACGCCTGCGGGTGGTCGAAGAATCCGTGCAGATACGTGCCCAGCACCTGGCCGTCGTCGGAGATCGCGCCGTCGCTGCGGCCATCGTCCAGCCGCAGCAGCGGGCGCGCCAGCGCTGCGCCGGTGCTGATGCCGCAGTGGATCTCGTAGCCATGAACGGGCGCATCGCCCAGCATCAGACGCCCCTGCACGCGATGCAGTTGCTTGTGCGCATGCAGGCATGTTTCCAGCGCCAGCCAGCCCAGCCCCGCGCTGCTGCCGGGCACACCTTCGATGCCGTCGGGGTCGTGGATCCGTTCACCCAGCATCTGCAACCCGCCACAGATGCCGAGCACCTTGCCGCCGTAACGCAGGTGCCGCGCGATGGCACCCTCCCAGCCCTGCGCGCGCAGCCACTGCAGGTCCTGGCGCGTGGACTTGCTGCCCGGCAGCACGATCAGATCGCAGGGCGGCGGCAGCTGACCCGGGCCGATCAGCTGCACCTCGACCTGCGGATGCGCCAGCAAGGCATCGACATCGGTGTGATTGCTGATCCGCGGCAACACCGGCACCACCACGCGCAACTGCGCCTGCGGCTTGCGCACGGCATGCCGCGGCAGTGCGTCCTCGGCGTCCAGTTGCAGGCCGTGCAGATACGGCAACACGCCCAGCACCGGCTTGCCGGTTTCGCGCTCCAGCCAGTCCAGGCCAGGCTGCAACAGCGCCAGATCGCCACGAAAACGATTGATGACAAATCCCGCCACGCGTGCGCGCTCGCTGTCCGACAGCAATGCCAGGGTGCCGACCAGGTGCGCGAACACGCCGCCGCGGTCGATGTCGGCGATCAGCAGTACCGGGCAATCCACCGCCTCGGCGTAGCCCATGTTGGCAATGTCGTTGGCGCGTAGATTGATCTCGGCCGGGCTGCCGGCACCTTCCACCAGCACGACCTCGAAACGCTCGACCAGCCGTGCATGCGAGGCCAGCACGGCGCTCAGCGCGGTGGACTTGTAGGCGTGATAGTCCACCGCATCCAGCGTGGCGACCGGATGCCCGTGCACGATCACCTGCGCACCGGTGTCGCTGTTGGGCTTGAGCAGCACCGGGTTGAAGTCGGTGTGCGGAGCGAGCCCGCAGGCCTGCGCCTGCACCGCCTGCGCACGCCCGATCTCGCCGCCATCGATGGTGACTGCCGAATTGAGCGCCATGTTCTGCGGCTTGAATGGCGCCACCGCAACGCCCTGGCGGTGCAGCCAGCGGCACAGCGCAGCCACCAGCGTGCTCTTGCCGGCATCGGAGGTGCAGCCCTGCACCATCAGCACGCGCGCGCTCATGCCAGCAGCTCGCCTAGCGCCGCATCCAGGCGCGCTTGCCCGGCCGCATCGGGCGGCAGGCCGAAGCGCAGGCTGGCCGGTGCCTCGAACAGGCGGGTAAGGATGCCGCGCCGTGCCAATGCCACGTGCAGTTCAGCCGCATCGGCGCGCTGGCACCATTGGAAGAACGCGGTGCCGGCCGTCGGCACGAGGCCGTGGCGACGCAATCCCTGCGCCAGCCGCCGCGATGCGGCGTGCAGTTGCGCGCGTGCCTGCACCTGCCAGCCGGTATCGGCCAGGGCCTGCTGCACGGCCCAGCGGGTGGGCCCGCTCACGGTCCATGGCCCCAGCTGTTCGCGCAAGGCGTCCAGCAGCGACGGATGCGCGCACACGAAGCCGGCCCGCGCGCCGGCCATGCCGAAGAACTTGCCGACCGAGCGCAGCACCACCAGACCCGGCTGCTGCGTCTGCGCGCACACGCTCTGGTGCGGAGTCGCGTCCATGAAGGCCTCGTCGATCACCAGCCAGCCGCCGCGCGCGGCCAGCCGCGCGTGCAGCTGCAGCAGCACATCGCGATCGAAGCTGTCCGCACAGGGATTATTGGGATGGATCAACACCACCACATCGAAGGCCTCCGCCGCCTGCAGCAAGGGCGCCGCCGGCAGCGGGACCACGGTGTGCCCGGCGCGCCGCCAGGCATGCGCATGCTCGGCGTAGCCGGGCGCGAGAACGCCGACACGGCCGCGGGGACGCAACAGCGGCAGTGCCTGGATCGCCACCTGCGAGCCGGCCACCGGCAGCACCTGCGGCGCGCCGTAATACGCCGCCGCGGTGGCGGCCAGGCCATCGTCGTCTTCGGGCAGGCGCTGCCACGCCTGCTCTGGAATCGCAGGCACCGGCCAGGCGAACGGGCTCACGCCGGTGGACAGATCCAGCCAGTGCGCCAGTGGAATGGCGTAGGTCTGCGCGGCGCGGCGCAACCGCCCCCCATGTTCAAGCATGCGCTGCTCCGGAATGGGCGACATGGCGCCGGGTTCGACCATCGCTGCGCATTGCGCACGCGGCGCAACGGTGGGCATGCCACGCGATCATTGCATCACCATGGCCGCCAGCAGGGCACCGAGCAGCAGCCAGAGCAACACGCCGGCGCGCACCAGCAGCAAGGCCCGACGCACGCTGTCGGCGCTGGCCCGAGCGCCCTCGCCCAGGCAGGGACGTGGCTGCCACTGGCCGTGATACGGCGCAGCGCCCCCCAGTTGCACACGCAGCGCGCCGGCACCGGCGGCCATCACCGGCCCCGCGTTCGGGCTTTTCCAGCCACGTCCCTGACGCCAGGCGCAGCGCAGGCCGCTGCGGGTGGCACCGAGCGCGGCGTAGGTCGCCGCGGTCAGGCGTGCCGGCAGCCAGTTGAGCGCATCGTCGCTGCGTGCCGCCGCCCACCCGAAGTTGGCATAGCGCGAGGTGCGATAGCCCCACATCGCGTCCAGCGTATTGGAGAGCCGGTACAGCACCGCACCCGGCGCGCCCAGCAACACCCCCCAGAACAGCGCGGCGAACACGGCATCGCTGCCGTTTTCCAGCACCGACTCGGTGGCCGCGGCGGCCACCTGGGTGGCATCCAGCGCCGCAGTATCGCGGCTGACGATGCGGCCCACCGCTGCGCGGGCTGAAGGCAGGTCGTCGGCCTGCAATGCAGCGATCACCGGTTGCGCGTGTTCGCCCAGGCTGCGCAATCCCAGTGCCAGATACAGCATCACCGCGGCAAACCCCGCCGCTGCCCAGGCCGACCACCACCACAGCAGCGCCTGCAGCGCAGCCGCCGCTCCGGTCCACGGCAGCACCGCCACGCACCATGCCAGCACGCCCGCGCTGCGGCGATTCCGATGCAGGCGCGCTTCGATGCGCTGCGCCCACCTGCCGAACACCAGCAGCGGGTGCGCACGCCGCGGCTCGCCCAGCAGCAGATCCAGCAATACGGCCGCAGCGGCGATCGCCAACAGCATCAGGCGCAATCCGTCGCCACGCAGGGCACCGGGCCGCCGGCGAGCATCGCGCGTGCGCCCATGCCTACAGCTCGATCCCGAGCTGCGCCTTGATGCCGGCGTTGAAGGCATGTTTGACCAGCCGCATCTCGGTGACGGTATCTGCCGCTTCGATCAACCGATCCGGCGCGCCACGCCCGGTGATCACCACATGCTGGCCAGGCGGACGTGCGGCCACTGCGGCCAGCACCTCGTCCAGCGCCACATACTCCTTCACCAGGGCGATGTTGAGCTCGTCCAGCAGCACGAAGTCGTAGCGCGCGTCGGCCAGCATGCTGCGGGCCAACTGCCAGGCCGCCTGCGCAGCGGCGATGTCCACGCTGCGATCCTGGGTTTCCCAGGTGAACCCCTCGCCCATCACGTGGTAGTCGAGCAGATCCGGAAAGCGCCGGAAGAACGCCTCTTCCCCGGTGGAGAAGGTGCCCTTGATGAACTGCACCACGCCGCAGTGCAGACCATGCCCGAGCGAGCGCGCCAGCATGCCGAATCCGGACGAGCTCTTGCCCTTGCCGTTGCCGGTATTGACCAGCAGCACACCGCGATCGATCACCGCCCGCGCAATGCGCCGGTCCACCAGCTCCTTCTTGCGTTGCGCACGTTCGCGGTAATGCGCATCGTCGTGTTCGCGGGAACTCATGCGTGTTCTCCCATCATTGGAGGCGCAGCGAGGCTGCACCATGTTGCGATCACTGCGAAGGCGATGCCCGGAAAGAACACCGCCCACGATGCGCTGGGCAGGATGTCAGCGCCTGCGTCAGCTTGCCGCGGGTTACCGACCATCGGCAACGCCAGGGCGATGCCGCAGGCCCATGCCGCACCGCCGTGCAAGATCGCAGCTGCCAGTGCGATGGCCTGGGTGGTCGCCGTCATGACAGTTCCAGCGGTGTGGCCGGTTCGGCGGCACTGCGCCGCGCATGCCAACGCAGCAGGCACCATGCACCGACCAGCGCCACCGCCAGATACAGCGCGGTGGTACGCACGAACAGCGGGCCCCACTGCCATGCGCGCTGCAGGTACTGCACCCAGTGCGGGTCGGCATAGCGCCCACCCAACCAGTAGAACGCGCCATTGGAGATCAGGAACGACACCGCCGCAGCCGCCACCCCGAGCACCCAGGCTGCACACAGCGACATTGCGCGTGGGCGAAGATGCGCCTGATAGCCGCGGCCTGCGTACCACAGCACGCCATAGGCCAGCGGTAGCGCAGCATAGGCGGCCGTGATGCAGAAATCGCTGACGCCAGCCAGGGACACCGCCGCCCAATCGATCAACACCGATAGCCCGAGCAACAGCGCAAAACAGGCATGACGACGCAGCGCCAGGCCACCGAGGAAGAACACCGCCATCGAGGCATCCGGCAGGTGCAGCCAATCGCCGACGTGATGAAAGCGGGTGGCCGTCATCGCCAGCATCAGGGCGATGAACAGGTTGCGTTCGGCAGTGCGGGACAGTGGTGTCATCGGTAGTCCTAAAGAACGACGGAGCGGGCTCCTCGCTGCGGCCGGTCGACACCGGCCGCCTGTCTGCACCGGCGCTCCGCGCAGTGCCAAGCGCGTTTCACCGGGTCGGCTGATAGCGGAAGGTCAGCAGGTAGTTGCGCCCCGGCTGCGCGTACCAGCGCGCAGTCTCGTATCGGCGGTCGAACACGTTGTTGGCGGTGAACTGCACCTTCCAGTCCGCGTTCACTGCATAGCTCACGCGCAGATCCAGCAAGCCGTAGCCGGCCAGCTGCTCGGTGTTGGCCAGGTCGTCGTAGCGCCGCCCCGAACCGAACAGGCTGGCACCCACGCCGAACGCGCCGACGCTGCGATCGGCATCGATGCGCCCGCTCTGCCGTGCGCGACGCGGCAACCAGTTGCCATGATCGACCTCGCCGTCGGCCTGCGGCTGCAGCCAGGTGAGCGCGCTGCGCAGGATCCAGCCGGCCAGTTCGGTGTCGTAGCCCGCTTCCACGCCGCGGATGCGCGCCTTGTCGATGTTGTTCGGCTGCCCGAACGGATGCGCCGCATCCACCAGCGACGCGTCGTAGGCGATGAGATCGTCGATGCGGGTCTGGAAAGCGCGAAGCGTCCACACGCCCCAGTCGTAGCTGCCGCGCAGGCCCACCTCCGCACTTCTGGAAGTCTCCGGCCCCAGCAGCGGGTTGCCATAACCCGGGTAGTACAGCTCGTTGAAGGTGGGCGCCTTGAACGCGGTGCCGTAGCTGGCGGTCAGGCGCAGGTGCTCGGCGACATCCCAGCCCCACAGCAGGCTGCCGGTGGTCTTGCCGCCGAACTGGCTGTTGTCGTTGCGCCGCAGGCTGGCCTGCAACGACTGGCTGCCGAACCTCTGCTGCCACTGCGCGAACGCGGCGCGGTCGATCCGGCTGTCGGCATCGTAGCTGTCGCTGCTGGCGATGGCATCGCGCTGCCAATCGAAGCCGACCGTGAGCAGACCCGGCGCGGTGGCGATGTCGGCCTGCAAGGCGCCCAGCTTGCGGCGCGTGTCGTACGTGGACAGATAGGCGCCATCGTAATACGCATCGCTCAGATCGGCGCTGCTACCGAGGCTGGCAGTGACCGTGAGCGCATCCGACGGCGCATAACGCACGCGCCCGCCGATGGCCTGCTGCACGCCCTTGCCGAGATTACCGCCGAAGGCCGAGCCGTCGTATTCGTTGCGACTCTGCGTGCGCAGGGCATGCGCATCGACATCCCACTGACGGTTGAAGCGCCAGCCGCCCTGCGCGCTCAACGAATCGTTGCGATAGCCGTCGCGATCGGGATCGTAGGCACTGGAGCCGGTGTCCAGATAGGCGTTGATGCCGTCGGTTTCGTCGTGCACCGCGTTCACCGCATACCAACCACCGGCTTCGCTCGGATCGCCGGGGCTGCGCCCCGCAATGCCCGCGCCGTAGCGGCGCGCGTTGTCGCTGCCGGTCGCCACGCTGAGTGTGGGCACGAAACGGCCTTGCGGACGACGGGTGAAGATCTGGATCACCCCGCCCAGCGCTTCGGAGCCGTACAGGCTGGAAAACGGCCCGCGCACGATCTCGACGCGTTCGATCTGCTCGATCGGCAGATCCTGCAACGCCGCACCGCCGGCGGTGGCCGAACCGATGCGTACCCCGTCGATCAATACCACCAGATGGTCCGACTCCGTGCCGCGCAGGAACAGCGAGGTCGCCTTGCCGGGACCACCGTTGTTGGCCAGCGATACGCCCGCTTCGCCGCGCAGCAGATCCTGCAGCGAGTTGACCTGGCGGCGCTCGATCTGCGCGCGGTCGATCACGGTGACCGGCGCCAGCGTCTGGTCCTGGGTCTGTGCGGTACGCGAGGCGGTCACCACCACCTCGTCGAGATCGATGGCAGCCTCGGCCTGCGCCAGGTTGGTCGCGCATAGCGACAGCGCCGCGGCCAGCACGGTGCGACGCGGCAAAACGGAAGAAACGGACATCGACTGCTGCTCCTGGAACCGCGCCTACCCGCGCGGAGGCAATGGGGTCGACAGGCAGCAACGGGCCAGGCGTCCGGCGCGCGAGCACCGGATGCACAGGGCCACGCCCACCGCGTGCCGGGTCAATCCCTTCAGGCCGGTCTCCGGGCTTGCGAGCGGAAGCGGTCGCTTCCCGGATCTGCGCCTTCCCATGCGATGCACAGTGGCGTGTCGTGCAGACCCTTGTCTCGCCCACCGTTGCGGGGGCAGCTCCGGAATTGCGTCCCGCCAAGGCGATGCGCGCACCGGATTCCCGTTTAAACCACCGGCCAGCCGGCAGTCACCTCAGGGGCGCGCATGGTAACAGGATTGGCGGGGCCGCTCCGGGGGTGGCGGCCGACCAGGCGCAGCGCGTCGCCAAGCGCCTAACGAGGGAATTGCCAATTCCTTCTCCCGCCGGGAGAAGGTGGCGCGCGGCGCCGGATGAGGCTATGGAGCAAAGCCTCATGCGATGCATGGAAGCAGCATGCTGGGTTGCACGCATGTCCGCCACCGAGCTTCATCTCTCACATACGAGTGGGCTTCGCCTACGTACCCTCACCCCAACCCCTCTCCCAAAGGGAGAGGGGCCTGTTCCTTTCTCCCATCCGGAGAGGGGCTTGTTCCCTTCTCCCTTCGGGAGAAGGTGGCGCGCAGCGCCGGATGAGGGTGCGAGCGCAGCCTTGTGTGCATCTCACGCCCCCTGCAGCGCCTGCTCCAGATCCGCCAACAGATCATCGATATGCTCGATGCCGATCGACAAGCGCACGGTGTCCTCGCTCACACCGGCATGTTCCAGTTCGGCCGGGCCGAGCTGGCGGTGCGTGGTGGAGGCCGGATGCGTCGCCAGCGACTTGGCATCGCCGATATTCACCAGCCGTGTGAACAGCTGCAGCGCATCCAGGAAGCGGGCACCGGCCGCGCGCCCGCCGGGCAAGCCGAAGGTCAGCACGCCCGAGCCATGGCCGCCCAGATACTTCTGCGCCAATGCATGCTCGGGATGATCCGGCAACGCGGCGTAATTGACCCAGGCAACGCGCGCATGCTGCTGCAGATAACGGGCGACCGCCAGCGCGTTGGCATTGATGCGTTCCATGCGCAGCGCCAGCGTTTCGATGCCTTGCAGGATCAGGAACGCATTGAACGGCGACAACGACGCACCGGTATTGCGCAGCGGAACCACCCGCGCACGGCCGATGTAGGCAGCCTCGCCCAGCGCGTCGGTATACACCACCCCGTGGTAGCTCACATCCGGCTCGTTGAGGCGCGGGAAGCGCGCCTTGTGCGCGGCCCACGGAAAGCGCCCGCTATCCACGATCGCGCCGCCGATGCTGTTGCCATGCCCGCCCAAATACTTGGTCAGCGAATGCACCACGATGTCGGCACCGAAGTCGATCGGCCGCAGCAGCGACGGCGTGGCCACGGTGTTGTCCACGATCAGCGGCACGCCGTGCGCATGCGCCACGGCGGCCACCGCTTCGATGTCGGTGATGTTGCCGCGCGGGTTGCCGATCGATTCGACGAACACGGCCTTGGTGCGTTCGTCGATCAGCCCGGCAAAGGCCTGCGGATCGCGATAGTCGGCAAAGCGCGTGCTGATGCCGAACTGCGGTAGCGTATGCGCGAACAGATTGTAGGTGCCGCCGTACAGCGCGCTGGACGACACGATGTTGTCGCCGGCCTCGGCGATGGTCTGGATCGCATAGGTCACCGCCGCCTGCCCGGATGCCAGCGCTAGCGCCCCGATGCCGCCTTCCAGCGCCGCCACGCGCTGCTCCAGCACGTCGTTGGTGGGGTTCATGATGCGGCTGTAGATGTTGCCCTGCACCTTCAGATCGAACAGATCCGCACCATGCTGGGTATCGTCGAAGGCATAGGCCACGGTCTGGTAAATGGGCACCGCCACCGCGCGGGTGGTGGGATCGGGACGATAGCCACCATGCACGGCGACGGTTTCGGGTTTCCACTGCGGATCGGTCATGGCACGGCTCGCTCTGGATGGAGGGCCCGACGATACGCGGCTGCCGCATCGCCTCTTATGACGGCGCGCCATGACGACATCGCCAACGATCACGTCCTTCATGGCGGCCCACTCGCATGCAGTGGCCGCTGGCGATACTGCCCCCCAACCAATGCGCCGATCAGCGCGCAGGCTGTCGGTAAGCGTCCTGCAACATCTTTTTGTACTGATCCATGGGCGGTAACCCCATACGACGGCGGCGTTCGTCCAGCCCCGCTTTGTCTTCGGTAGGCTGCAATGACATGCCGCCATCCGCATCGTTCTTGAATTGGGTGCCGTAGCGCTGCGGCTTGCCTTGCGCAAGCAAGACGCGATCGGTGAGCAACGCAACATCGTCAGGCGCCACCTCCTGCGTGGCCAGCGCCGCTTCCATCAACGCCAGAACCTGCGCCTGAAACGCTGGATCGGCGTCGGCATGCTGTACCAGGATCCATGCCGCCTTGGCGCCATCTTCCCCCACCAGGCGCCGGCCCGGCCAACCCTGGGTCGCGACGACTTGCTTGAGCCATGCGGTGTTGTCGGCATCCACCGGCGCAATGGATGCCCAGTCGGCGGGCTTGCCCCCAGCGGCGATCGCCGCATTGCGCACATGCTGATCCTTCTCTACGCGCGCGATCAGCTCCTGGCGCAATTGTGGATTCAGTGTTGCCTGCTGCTGCGCATTGACGCGCTCGGCTTTCGCCAGCAGCGCAGGCCACCCATCCATCTTTCGCAGCCGATTCAGGCCCGGCAGGTCCTTGCTGCGCAGATCATCGATGGAGATCCGCCCGCGCGGAATCTGGACATCGAGATACCGCAGGGCCTGGTCTGTCTTTCCCGCCGCGGCCAGGCATTCTGCACGCAGAAGTTCACCGTTTTCTGGAAGTTCGCTGGACGCGCGCTGCAGTGCGTCCATCACCTCGGCACAACGCGCATAGTCCTTGGCTTCATAGGCCTTGAGCGCGGCAAAGATATCCGGCGCGTCGCCTGCGTAGAGGCTACCGGCCATTCCCATGGCAACACCGATGTAGATCGGAACATACACAAGGCGCATCTGAAATTCCTTGCCAGATGAATCACGCGTTGGGGGGCGAAACGCGGCAGCGTGGACGCACTACAGACCCACGGCATGACAAGGATGGGTCACCCCGCATTCTGCGGGACGACCCATCCTACGATCACCCCTTGCCAAACTCCAAATGCCCACCCTGCGCACGCACGCGCACGGTCTCGCCGCTGGTGTACTGGCCCGAGAGAATCTGCTGCGCCAGCGGGTTTTCCACCTGCGACTGGATTGCGCGCTTCAGCGGGCGCGCACCGTAGACCGGGTCGAAGCCGACATTGCCCAGCAGCTCCAGCGCCGCATCGTCCAGGTCCAGCTTCAGGCCACGCTCGGCCAGGCGCTTTTCCAGGCCCTGCAGCTGGATGCGCGCAATCGACTTGATCTGCGCCTTGTCCAGCGGGTGGAACACCACGATGTCGTCCAGCCGGTTGATGAACTCCGGACGAAAGTGCGCCTGCACCACGCCCATCACCGCCGCCTTCATCTGCGTATAGGCCTCGGCGCTGCCGTCGCCGGACAGCTCCTGGATCTGGTGCGAACCCAGGTTGGAGGTCATCACGATGACGGTGTTGCGGAAGTCCACGGTGCGGCCCTGGCCATCGGTGAGACGGCCATCGTCGAGCACCTGCAGCAGGATGTTGAACACATCTGCGTGCGCCTTTTCCACTTCGTCCAGCAGGATCAGCGAATACGGACGACGACGCACGGCCTCGGTGAGATAACCGCCCTCTTCATAGCCCACATAGCCCGGAGGCGCACCGATCAGCCGCGCCACCGAGTGCTTCTCCATGAACTCGCTCATGTCGATGCGGATCATCGCTTCGGTGCTGTCGAACAGGAAATCCGCCAGGGCCTTGCACAGCTCGGTCTTGCCCACGCCGGTGGGACCCAGGAACAGAAACGAACCGCTGGGACGATTGGGATCGGACAGACCGGCGCGCGAGCGGCGCACCGCGTCGGACACCACCTTGATCGCTTCGTTCTGCCCAACCACGCGATCATGCAGTTCGTCTTCCATCCGCAGCAGTTTGTCGCGCTCGCCCTCCAGCATCTTGTTGACCGGAATACCGGTCCAGCGCGACACCACCTCGGCGATTTCCTCGGCGGTCACGCGGTCCTGCACCAGCTTGAAGTCGTGATGTTCCACTTCGTTGGCCAGCAGCATCTGCTTTTCCAGCTGGGGCAGCACGCCATACTGGATCTCGCTCATCTTGGCGTAGTCCTGGCGCCGCTGCGCCGCTTCCAGCTCCAGCTTGGCGTGTTCGATCTGCTCCTTGATCTTGGTGGTGCCCTGCAGCGCGGCCTTTTCCGACTTCCACACTTCGTTGAGGTCGGAGAATTCGCGCTCCAGCTTGTCGATGTCGCTGTCCAGGTCGGCCAAGCGCTGCCGCGAGGCTTCGTCCTTTTCCTTCTTGAGCATCTCGCGCTGGATCTTGAGCTGGATCAGGCGGCGCTCCAGGCGATCGAGTTCTTCCGGCTTGGAGTCGATCTCCATGCGGATGCGCGAGGCGGCCTCGTCCATCAGGTCGATGGCCTTGTCCGGCAACTGGCGGTCGGTGATGTAGCGGTTCGACAGCGTGGCCGCGGCAACGATCGCCGGGTCGGTGATCTCCACGCCGTGATGCACCGCATAGCGTTCCTTCAGGCCGCGCAGGATGGCAATGGTGTCCTCCACCGTCGGCTCGCCCACGAACACTTTCTGGAAACGGCGCTCCAGTGCGGCGTCTTTTTCGATGTACTTGCGATACTCGTCCAGCGTGGTGGCGCCGATGCAATGCAGCTCGCCACGCGCCAGCGCCGGCTTGAGCATGTTGCCGGCATCCATTGCACCGTCTGCCTTGCCAGCGCCGACCATGGTGTGCAGCTCATCGATGAACAGGATGATCTGGCCTTCGTTCTTCGATAGGTCGCTCAGCACCGCTTTCAGGCGCTCTTCGAATTCGCCGCGGAACTTGGCGCCGGCAATCAGCGCGCCCATGTCCAGCGACAGCACGCGCTTGCCGCGCAGGCCCTCGGGCACTTCGCCGTTGATGATGCGCTGGGCCAGACCCTCGACAATGGCGGTCTTGCCCACGCCGGGCTCGCCGATCAACACCGGGTTGTTCTTGGTACGCCGCTGCAGGACCTGGATGGTGCGACGGATCTCCTCGTCGCGGCCGATTACCGGATCGAGCTTGCCGTTCTCGGCGCGCGCAGTCAGGTCGATGGTGTATTTCTCCAGCGCCTGGCGCTGTTCTTCGGCGTTTTCCGATTGCACCGTCTCGCCGCCGCGCAGCTTGTCGATGGCCGCTTCGATCTTCTTCTTGTCGCCGCCGGCCGCACGCAGGGCCACGCCCAGCGGGCTGGCATCGTCGGCCGCGGCCAGCACGAACCACTCGCTGGCGATGAAGGCATCGCCGTGCTGCTGGGCCAGTTTGTCGGTCTGGTTGAGCAGGCGATTGAGATCGTTGCCGATCGACAGGTTGCCTTCCTGTCCCGAGACCTTGGGCAAGGTGTCCAGCGCCTCGCCGAGCCGCTCGCGCAGCAGCGGCACGTTGACGCCGGCCTGCGACAGCAACGGACGCGTACTGCCGCCACTCTGGTCGAGCAACGCGGCCAGCACGTGCACCGGTTCGATGATGTTGTGATCGCGGCCCACGGCCAGCGACTGCGCGTCGGCCAGTGCCTGCTGGAACCGCGAGGTGAGTTTGTCCATCCGCATGGGGAGTCCTCTGAACGGGTGGCCGGCCAGTCCGGCGATACCGAGCAGATGCGGTTGCCACGCGGCGTTTCAAGGTGCGCTGCGACACGAAGGCGCTGGCAGACGGCGACCGGACCTGCCTGCGCGCCCCCAGCGACGCCAGGCATGCGGCGCCCGATGTCCGCGCAGGCGGCAACTGGGTGCTTGAGGCGCCCTAGACGATCCGCCGCAGCGGCCCCCCTGGCCGTGCCGGGGCGGGATGCGCGACGCCGCCGCGGCCGGTGTCGAACGCTTCGGCACCCCGCGATGCCTCCGCCGAATCGCTCCCCAGCAAGCGCGACAGCACCTGCGCGTGGGTCGCGGCCAGCGCCGGCATGCCGGACGTGCGCGGATGGGCGACCGGCACGGCCACATCCAGACCGACCTGGCCGTGTTCGATCACCACGATGCGATCGGCCAGTGCGCAGGCTTCGGCCACGTCATGGGTGACCAGCACCAGGGTGAAACCGTACTGCCGCCACAGCTGCACGATCAGTTGTTGCATCTCGATACGGGTGAGCGCGTCCAGCGCCCCCAGCGGTTCGTCCAGCAACAATAGCCGCGGCCGATGCACCAACGCGCGCGCCAGCGCCACGCGTTGCCGCTGCCCACCCGACAGCGCTGCCGGCCAGTCGCCTGCGCGCTCCCCCAGCCCGACCGCCTCCAATGCACCCTGCGCCTGCAGGCGACCGGCACGCCCCAGCCCGAGCGCCACGTTGTCGATCACGCGCTTCCACGGCAGCAGCCGCGCATCCTGGAACATCAGCCGTACCGCATCGCGCTGCGCGGCAAGCGGCGACCCATCGATCTCCACGCGACCGCCATCGGGCGCCTCCAGCCCGGCAACCACGCGCAGCAGGGTGCTCTTGCCGCAGCCACTGCGGCCGACCACCGCCACGCAGGCACCGGGCGCGATCTCCAGATCGATCCCACGCAACACCTTGGCCTGACCATAGCGCTTGCCGATACCGCGCAGGCGCAGCGGCAGACCGTTCTCGGTGGTCGTCATCGCAGCACCTGCGTGCGCCGTTGCTGCGCCGGGTGCCAGCCCAGCCACCAGGCTTCCAGCCCGCGCGCGGCCAGGTCGGCCAACTTGCCGAGCAGCGCATACAACACGATCGCCACCACCACGACATCGGTCTGCAGAAACTCGCGCGCATTCATCGCCAGATAGCCGATGCCGGAGCTGGCCGAAATGGTCTCGGCCACGATCAAGGTCAGCCACATCAGCCCCAGCGCGAAGCGCAGCCCGACCAGGATCGACGGCAGCGCGCCGGGCAGCAGCACGTCTACGAACAGCTGCGGTCCACGCAGACCGTAGTTGCGTGCCATCTCGATCAGCGCCGGATCCACGCTACGGATGCCGTGATAGGTATTGAGATAGATCGGGAAGAACGTGCCCAGCGCCACCAGGAACAGCTTGGCACCCTCGTCGATGCCGAACCACAGGATCACCAGCGGAATCAGCGCCAGATGCGGCACGTTGCGCAACATCTGCAGGCTGCTGTCGAACAGGCGCTCGGCCACGCGCGACACGCCGGTCAACAGGCCGAGCGCCAGGCCGATGCCGCCACCGATGGCCAGGCCCAGCACCGCACGCCAGCTGCTGATTGCCAGGTGCTGCCAGAGCTCGCCACTGCGCACCAGCGTGGCGGCCGCGCGCAGCACCGCGTCTGGCGCGGGCAGGATGCGCTCGGGCAGCCACCCGGTAGCCGCAGCAACCTGCCAGGCGGTGACAACCGCCAACGGCAGCACCCACGGCACCAGCCGGCCGCTCCACTGCCGCACCTTGATGCTCATGCGCACACCGGCGTGTTGCAGCGCTGCGGCGATGTCGTCGCGTGCATCACTTCCCGCCCGCCGGTGCGGCAACGCTGGCCGGCGCACGCCACACCGCCGGTGCCACCAACACGCGCTTGGGCAACAGGCGCTGTGCATAGAACAGATCGGCAGTGGCCTGCTGCGCCTTGATCACCTGCGCACTCAGCGGCTGCACGCTGGCCGGCGGGCGGTGCGCCAGGGTGCGTTCCACCACCGCAGGCGACAGCCCGCTGACCTGCGCCAACAGCTTGATGCTGCCGGCGCGGTCGCGCTCGAGCAGGCCATCAGCCTGGTTGAGCGTGCCCATCACCTGCTGCACGAACGGCCCCCAAGCCGTTGCATAGCGGCGCGAGGACAGGAAGAAACCGCCGGTCAGCCCCAGCCCCTCGCCATTGGCGAGCAGACGCGCACTGCCATCCAGCGTCAGGGCCGAATACCACGGGTCCCAGATCGCCCATGCATCCACCTGCCCGGCCGCGAATGCGGCGCGCGCATTGGCTGGCGACAGATACAGCGGCGTGATGTCGCGGATGCTCAGGCCGGCTTTGGCCAACAAACGCAGCAGCAGGTTGTGCGCGCTGGAGCCCTTCTGGAAGGCCACACGCTTACCATTCAAGTCGGCCACGCGATGCAAGGTGCTCCTTGCCGGTACCAGCACGGTTTCCGCTTTCGGCGTGGGCGGCACCCAGCCCACATACAGCAGATCCGCACCGGCCACCTGTGCGAACAACGGCGGAATATCGCCCGCACCTCCGATGTCGATGCTGCCGACGTTCAAGGCCTCCAGCAGCTGTGGACCCGCAGGAAACTCCACCCAGCTGATTCTGGTGCGCGGAAAGCGCTGTTCCAGCAGGCGATGCTGCTTGGCCAGCACCAGGCTGGACACCGCCTTCTGGTAGCCGATGCGCAGCTGCGCCGGGTCGGCGGCAGTGGCCACGTGCATCCAGACCAGGCTCAGCACCAAGACCGATGCGAGGCGTCTGGCAAAGGCGATCACGCCAGCGGTGGGCCGCCGGATGCGAACGGCGCACAGCCGCCACAGTGCGACGTTTCGGAGCGATCCCGGATGCCGTGCAGGCCAGGCACCGCCGTGTTCGCTCGCCGCTGGAACCCGATAGCGCATCGACAGCCTCCTCATTGCCAATCGGTGGACGGTTTTTCCCAGAGATTGATGCCGCCCTCGACCGCGTAACGATCGATCTCGACCAGCTCTTCCGGGCTGAACTGCAGGTTCTGCAATGCCGCCACGTTTTCGACCAACTGCTCTGGGCGGCTGGCTCCCAGCAGCGCCGAGCTCACCCGCGCATCGCGCAACACCCAGGCCAGCGCAAGCTGCGCCAGGCTCTGGCCGCGTTGGCGCGCAATGCCGTCCAGGCCGCGCGCGCGCGCAAGGTTGTCGTCGGATAGATGCTCCGGCCGCAGCGATTGCCCGCCGGGGCGATTGACCCGCGCATCGGCAGGGACGCCCTGCAGATATTTCCCGGTCAGCAAGCCCTGCGCCAGCGGCGTAAAGGCGATCACGCCGGCGCCCAGCGCGGCAGTGGTGTCCAGCAGATCCTGCTCCGGCCAGCGGTTGAACAGGTTGTAGGCCGGCTGGTGGATCAGCAGCGGCACCTTCCATTCGCGCAGCAGGCCGGCGATGTCGCGCGTGCGCGCGGACGAATACGACGACACACCCACATACAGCGCCTTGCCCTGCTGCACCGCACTGGCCAGGGCGCCTGCGGTTTCTTCCAGCGGCGTGTCCGCATCGAAGCGGTGCGAGTAGAAGATGTCCACGTAGTCCACCCCCAAGCGCTGCAGGCTCTGGTCCAGGCTGGACAACAGGTATTTGCGCGAGCTGCCGCCCTGCCCGTACGGGCCCGGCCACATATCCCAGCCGGCTTTGGTGGAGATGATCAACTCGTCGCGATACGGCTTGAAATCCTCGCGCAGCAGGCGGCCGAAGTTGATCTCCGCACTGCCATACGGCGGGCCATAGTTATTGGCCAGATCGAAGTGGGTGATGCCCAGGTCGAATGCCGTGCGCAGCAGCGCGCGCTGGGTATCGATCGGCGTGCTGTCGCCGAAGTTATGCCACAAGCCCAGCGACAGGGCAGGCAGCACCAAGCCACTGCGGCCGACGCGGCGATAGGCAATGCGGTCGTAACGATCGGGATGTGCGAGATGACTCATGACAATGGAATCCGGTAGATCAGCGTGCGCTGAAGCGATTGACGGGGCGTTGCAGCCCCAGATGATCGCGCAGTGTGCGCCCGGCATATTCACGGCGGAACAGCCCGCGCCGCTGCAGCTCCGGCACCACCTGCGTAGCCACATCGGCCAGGCCTGCGGGCAGGTGCGGCACCAGCACGTTGAAGCCATCGGCAGCCCCCTGCTCGAACCAGGCTTGCAGCTCATCGGCAATCTGGGTGGGCGTGCCGATCAGGCTGTAATGCCCGCGCCCACCGGCAATGCGCCGGCCGAGCTGGGCGATGCTCAACTGCTCCTGTCCCGCCAGCTCGGTGAACAACTGCTGGCGGCTGCGCTGTCCGGTTTCGGTCAACGGCAACTCCGGCAGCGGGCCGTCCGGCGGGTAGCCAGACAGGTCGAAGTTGCCCAGCATGCGCGACAGCAGCGCGATGCCGACCTCCGGTTCCACCAACTCCTGGAACTGTTCGAATTTTTCCTGCGCTTCGGCCTGGCTCTGCCCCACCACGATGAACACGCCGGGCAATACCTTCAGGGCATCGCGTGGCCGCCCGAACTGTTCCAGCCGCCCCTTGATGTCGGCATAGAATGCCTGCGCCTTGGCCAGGGATGATTGCGCGGTGAATACCACCTCTGCGGTCTCGGCCGCCAGCGCGCGCCCTGGCTCGGACGAGCCGGCCTGCACCAGCACCGGATGCCCTTGCGGGGCACGCGCAATGTTGAGCGGGCCACGCACCTGGAAATGCGCGCCGCGGTGGTCGAGCACATGCGCACGCGCCGGGTCGTGATGCAGGCCGGTGGCCGTGTCGGCGATGAAGGCATCATCGTCCCAGCTATCCCACAGCCCGGCCACCACCTGCTGGAACTCGCGCGCCCGCGCGTAGCGCTCGGCGTGCACGTAATGCGCGTCACGGTTGAAGTTCAGCGCCTCGTCGGCAGCATCGGAGGTGACCAGATTCCAGCCGGCGCGACCGCCGGACAGATGATCCAGCGAGGCGAACTTGCGCGCCACGTGATACGGCTCGTTGTAGCTGGTGGTCATGGTGGCGATCAGCCCGATACGCTCGCTCACCGCAGACAGCGCGCTGAGCAGGGTCAGCGGCTCGAACAGGCTGGAACGCGCCATCCGCGGCGCGATCGGCCCGCTTGCCGCAGCCAGACTGTCGGCCACGAACACCGCATCGAACCTGGCGGCTTCGGCAATGCGCACCATCTCGCGGTACTGCGCAAATTCCAGCGTCTGCGCGCTCGCCTGCGGGTGCCGCCATGCCGCCACATGGTGGCCGGTGGCCATCAGGAAGGCGCCCAGCGAAAGCTGCCTCGGCGCGCTCATCGCCGCTCACCGCAGGCCGCGGGCAGGCCGTTCTCGAACATCGATCGCAACTGGGTCGAACGCATCGTCAGAAGTCCTTGTGCAACTGCAGGCCCACATAGCGCCGGTCGTCGCGCGGCACCAGGCGATAGACATTGCCGGCGGCATTGGCCAGCAGCGGCGCGTAGGAGCGGTCGCCGAGATTGCGGCCGAGCACCGCCACCCGCCAGCCATGCGCATCGTCGGCCAGCGCGACGCTGGCATTCCAGATCGCATACGGGCCCTGGATGGTCTGCGGGGTCTGGCTGAGGTCGTACTGCACGCTGTCCTGCCAGCTCACATCGCCATTCAATTCCAGCGCCAGACTGCCGCGCAGCGGCACCCGGTAACCGGCACGTAGATTGCCCTTCCAGTCCGGCGAAAACGGCAGCGGCCGGCCATCGACACTGCAGTTGGCCGCTGCCGCTGCCGGGCATGCGAAGCGCTGGATGCGGGCCTGCGTGTAGGCCAGCGATGCCGCCAGATTCAGGCGTTCGGTGGCCCGATAGTCCAGATCCAGCTCAATGCCCCGGGTGCGCACCTGCCCTGCATTGATCAGCCGCGTCACCACCTGCCCGGCCACCGTGTCGAAGAAATTGGCCTGATAGTTGGCGTAGTCGGTGTGGAACAGCGCCAGGTTGGCGCTGAGCCGGTCGTCCAGCGCACGCGCCTTCAGGCCGAGCTCCCAGGCATTGGAGGTTTCCGGCTT
Source organism: Xanthomonas sp. NCPPB 1067 (assembly GCF_020783795.1). Taxonomy (NCBI): domain Bacteria; kingdom Pseudomonadati; phylum Pseudomonadota; class Gammaproteobacteria; order Lysobacterales; family Lysobacteraceae; genus Xanthomonas; species Xanthomonas sp. NCPPB 1067. Next base: position 49,763 of record NZ_JAJGQG010000019.1, on the reverse strand, counting down.
CAATGCCGGCGTATCGCGCGGCTGCATGTTGAAGAACACGTTGTAGGCCGGGCCCTTGTAGCCGCGCGAGTAAGTGAGGTAGCCGGTGGTGCGCGCATCGATGTCGTACTGCAGGCCGGTACGGCCGGAAACGCCGTTTTCCGCGGTGCTGCCGCTGCTGGCGGTGGCCGGCTGGATGCCGGTGACGGCGGTTGCAGAGGTGGACACCCGCTGATGTCGATAATCCAGCGTATCGCGGGTAACGCGCGCACCCAGCAAGGCGCGCAGATCCGGACGCCAATGCCAGGTGGCCTCGCCGAACACCGCATAGGTCTGGGCACGAGTGTCGTAATCGGCCACGCCCCTGTTGCTGGCGGTCGGCGACGTCACCGTGCGCTGGTAGGTTTCTTCATTGCGCGCGTGCAGGTAGTACAGCCCGGCCACCGCTTCGACCGCACGGTCGCGCGGTGTCTCGATCCGCAGTTCCTGCGAATACTGCGTGTAACCCAGCTCGCCGCGATCATGCGAGGCCGGGAAGGCCGCACTGCGTTGCGCGGTGCGATCGCCGTCCTGCAACTGGGTGTTGTCCCATTGCCGCCACGCGCTGATCGAGGTCAGCAACGCCTCGCCGAGATGCTGATCCAGCTGCAGCGAGACGCCCTGGTTGGTGTCTTGCAGCCAGGTGCGGTAATCGCTATTGATCTGTCGGTTGTCGGCACTGGCACGCACCGGCGCAAGTGCCGTCGCGAAGTCGGCGCGTGTCGCGGCCACCACGACGCCGCTGGGCGCATCGCTGTGCGAGCGCAGATGGTCGGCGAGCAAGGTGGCACTGAAGTCCGGCGTCGGCGTCAGCTCCAGCCGCAGCCGCGCACCGGCGCGCCGGTAGCCGTTGACGGTCTGCCCGTCTGCCAGGTTGCGCACGTTGCCGCCGTACTCGCCCCACAATGCCGAGACACTGGCTTTCAGAACCTCCGGCACCAGGGCGCCGCCGACGCTGGCACGCACGCGGTCCTCGTCGCCACCGCCGAAGTGCGCGTAATCGACGTTGCCGCCAAAGACCTCGGGCGCGGGTTTGCTGACGATGTTGAGCACGCCCGCCGACGCGTTCTTGCCGAACAAGGTCCCTTGGGGTCCGCGCAGGACTTCGATGCGCTCCACATCGAGCAGATCCAGGGTGGCCTGGCCCGGACGGCCCAGCACCACGCCATCGATCACGGTCGCCACACTGGGCTCCACACCTGGCGAGGTGGAGATGGTGCCCACGCCACGCAGGAACAGCGAGGTGTCCTTGTTGGAGGCGCCGGTGCGGAAGGTCAGGCTGGGCACCAGCGCCGGCAGGTCTGCCACACTGTTGCGGTTCTCTTGCTCCAGGGTCTGCCCCTGGACCACCGATACCGCGACCGGCACCTGCTGCAAGGTGGTTTCGCGGCGGGTGGCGGTCACCTTCACCGCGCCCAGCGTCTGCGCCGCGCCCTCGGGTGCGGCAGCGGCCTCGCCCACCTCGTCGGCGAGGGCCGGTGCGCATGCCAGCGCAAGGCTCCACGCCAGCAACTGTGGTCTTCCTGGCAACCTCGATGCAGAAGCGCTCCTCGCGGGGAGCCGGTGTCGCACGGGCATGTAGTTCCTTCGTCCGGCTGTCATGGATGTTCGATGCGCAATGTCGCTCTCGCAACGGCGGTGCGTGGCCAGCGTGCGGCATGCGGCCAGCAAGCCATCTCGACCGCAATGGCGCCCAGGCATGCTGTTTGTCGGCGTCGCGAGCGTCAAATAACCAATGTTTGGATGCTTATTCACTCGGACGCGGTGCGCCCGGCATGCGTCTCGCCTCGAGCGCTGCCTCGCCCGGGCTGCGCAGGCCGCAACGAACGGCGATAATGCCCGGATGGATTCGCCCAAACCCTGGTATCTCTATCTGCTGCTGTGCCGCAACGGTAGCTATTACGCCGGGATCACCAACGACCTGGAGCGGCGCTTCCAGGCGCACGTAAACGGTAGCGGTGCGCGCTACACGCGCTGCAACCCGCCGCTGCAAGTTCTAGCCAGCCATCCCTATCCGGATCGGGCCAGTGCCTCTCGTGCCGAATACGCACTCAAGCGGCAGCCGCGTGCGCGCAAGCTGGACTGGCTGCTGTCGCAAACGCACGGCGTTGCCGGGTCACGGCCCGCTGACGCTTCGATCACGTCCATCTAGCCCTGCGTTTCCTACGCTGCAGCCCCACTGAACCCGGAGCAGCGCATGCACTATCAGCTCTATTACTGGACCGGTCTGCAAGGGCGTGGCGAATTCGTCCGCCTGGCCCTGGAAGACGCGGGTGCCGTTTACACCGATGTCGCGCGCGTCGAGGGCGACGATGTCATGAGCGGTTTCCTCGAAGGCCGGCAAGCCGGCGCACAGCCGTTCGCCCCACCCTTCCTGCGCGCAGGCGACATAGTCGTGGCACAGGTCGCCGCCATCCTGCATTTTCTTGGGCCCCGGCTGCAGCTGGTCCCCGACGACGACGCGCGGCGCCTGCAGGCGCTGCAGTTGCAAATGACCATTGCCGATCTGGTGGCCGAAGTGCACGACACCCACCATCCGATCGCGTCGGGGCTGTACTACGAAGACCAGAAAGCCGAAGCGGCCAGGCGCGCCGAGGATCTGCGCGACAACCGGCTGCCCAAATTCCTCGGCTATTTCGAGCAGGTGGTGCAACAGGCCGGCGGGCAGACCGCGCTGGGTGAGCACTCCTATGTCGATCTGTCGCTGTTCCAGCTGCTCAGCGGACTGGATTACATGTTTCCGCAGAGGATGGCGACGCTGTCGAAAGACCTGCCGGGCCTGCGTGGCGTGCAGCAGCGTGTGGCAGCGCGCCCGCGCATTGCCGCCTACCTCGCCTCCGAACGGCGTGTGGCATTCAACACCAATGGCATCTTCCGGCATTACCCGGAGCTGGATGCCGCCTAGGCTACGGCATCAATGCAGCCAGCCGCTACGGCCGAGCCGGGCCGGCCGTAGCGGCTGCCAGCGCGCCGGATTCGCGCACCTGCGCTCATGCGAAGTCACAGCTCTGGTCTGCGCAACGCACGCGACACGGTGACCCGCGCAGCGGCACATGCGAGGACGGCGGCGCAAGCACGCCGCCCATCGCACACCGGCACGCGGCGCCGGGCTCCGCGCGCCGCTTCAGCGCGTCTGCAACAAGGCCTTGCGGATGTGTCGCAGCTGCGTCTTCACGCGCGACGCCTGCTCCGGCCCCAGCCGCACGATGGCTTTCTGCCCCACCGACAATCCTTCCAGCGCCGGGTCCACGAAGCGATAGCGGCCACGCGCGTCGCGTACCACGGCGATGGGGTGTTGCGGGCCGGGTGTCCGCAACAGATGATCGATCACATCCACCACGCGGTCGTTGAAGTAACGATCCGGCGCGCCCAGGTTCGCGTACGCCTGCTGGAACAGGGGATAGAAACGCACATAGCTGCGCACCAACGCCTGCGCATCCACGCGGGTGAACGCAGCCACATAAGGTGCGTAGCGACGTGCGTTGGCATCGTCGATGGTAGTACGGTCGGCAGCAGCCACGACCTGTAGCTCACCCGGCACCGGTTGCAGTACCGATGCACGGCGGCTGATGCTGGGCTGGGTGAGGTTGTCGATCATCACGACCACACGTTCGATCAGATGCGGCCGCAACACGAGGGACAGCGCGGTATCGTCCTGCAGCAGATCCAGCAGCGCCTGCCAGGCCGCGTCATCGCTCTGGGCCAAGCCGGGAATCGCCGCATCGGCCGCATCGGGAGACGGCATCTGGACCGGATGCCGCGGCCCGGCAGGCGCTGGCGACGGCGGTGCGGCCGCAGTCGCCACCGCGTCGGCGGTTCGGTTGAGGGGCGCAGGCGATGCGCCCGATGGCGCGCGCGGCCCGCTGAACAGCCACCAGGCAGCCCCGGCGATCAATGGCACCGCCAACAGCCACGGCCAGCGTGAAGGCTTGGTTTGCATCATGGAACTCCTGACATCGACAACATCAGGGTGTGACCACGGGAGATCGTGGTGGTTCCATCGATGTGGCGCCATCGCGCACTCGTCGCTTGCAGGGTGCGACCCTACACGTCGCTTTGCCGAGTCAAAGCGCGCGTATCGCGCGCAACTCATTTCACCGGAGCATGCCTCGCGGAAGCATCACTCCACCGAACATGCCATCGGCCAGACGCTCGCGCGAATGCGCCGTTCACGCCACCACGCAGCGCCAGCGCCGTCAACCAGACACAGGCGCTGCGCTCCACGCTCAATTGGCGAAATTCAGCCGCGCATTCACCCATGCCGCCACGATGACGGCCGCCACCTGTTCGGCCTGGCGCGCAGGCAGCCGCTTTTCGCGCACCAGCCATGCGGCGGTGTCGCGACGCACTTGCGGCAGCAGCGCGCGCGCTGCCTTGCGATCTGCGGCAGGCCAGTCGCTCTCTTCGCCGTGCCAGGCTGCAATCGCCTGGTCCGGATCATCCCCATACCGTTCACGCAAGGCTGGCTGCAGATACAGCAGCGGCGATACCGCAGCGCGCAGTGCGATGACGCTCCACTCGGCGTAGCTGAAATAGCGAATGGTCCCGGCCTGCTTGCCCAGCGCCTCGATCAGCGGTTCGAATTCCTTGTCCAGCTGCGCCCAGCTGGCCAGCGCGAACAGCACTCCCGGCGGCTCGCACACCGGTGCGAACGCGTCCCGGGTGGAGCCGTACAGCGGCCCGAATGCCTCATACGCCGGCTCGCCCACCGCCGCGAAGACGAAGCAGTGCACATAGCCGCGCGTTCCGCTGCGATCCTGCTCGATCCACATGCGCAGCAGCATGAGCACTTTTTTCGGATCCTGGGCATTGGCACCGGCAGCGGCATCGTCGAGCAGCGATGCCGCGAACGCGTCGACACGGCGCAAGGCCGTGTGCGCACGTTCGAAGCGCGCAGTCGCCTGCGCCGCCTCCACGCCGGCGGCCGGGACGAACCGATGCAGGTATGCCAGCCACGCCGAGGCCAGCGGTGCGTCGTAAGCCTGCAATTGACGCGCAGCTTCGGCAGCAGCGACGGGAATCCGCGCGATGATGCGGTCCAGTGCCTGTTGCTGGGCAATGAGCACCTTGTCCAGTGCATCGCGACGGGCGGTGAGGCTGCGCGTCAGGCAGTCGTCTGGCCTGGCCTGCTGCGTGCAGGTGTTGCGCTGCTGCAGCCAGGCGCGCTGCTGCTCGCGCACGCCGGCCACCGCGTGACGCGGCACGGTCTGCAGCAACGCCTGATAGGTCTCATGCAGTTGCTCGTCCAGCAGTCCGAGCGCTTTCACCGCGCACAGGCGCTTTTCCACCGGCGTGCCTGCCTGCTTGCAGTCGAACGAGGCCGCCCAGGCGCCGCTGGCCGCAAGTCCCACCGCACCGCCCACCAACCAGCGAACCACGCGCGATGCGGAACTCACTGCACGGCGTCCTTGCGCGCCGGCAACAGCGACAACAGCAGCAAGGTCGCCGCCAGCGCGACATAGGCGCCGACGAACTGCCAGCTGATCACCCGCGCCAGCCCCTGCAGCGACCATGGCAGATAGATGCCGCCACGCGGATCCACCGAGTGGATCAGGCCGAACAGGGTCAACCCGGCCGCCACCAGCAGGAACACTGCGCCGCGCCGCAGGCGGCCATCGATCATCGCCGCCACCGTGGCGATCCACAGCATCGCGGTGATGATGAAGCCGTTGCCCAGCGCGAAGATCACTGCCAGCTCGGGCAGACCGTGGCCGTCCACCTGCGTGGTCAGGGCCACCAATTGCTCCTGCGCCATCCAGCCCGGCGCCTTGATGGTCAGCAGATACGCCACCGATGGCAGAAAACCCAACACCATGGCGCCGGCATGCTGCCTGGGGGTGGCCTGGAACGCCTGGGTGGTGATGTCGATCGACACGTAGACGATGATCGGCGCCAGCACCGCCAGCGGCAGCCATTGCACCAGACCGCTGATGATGCCGAGCATGCCGCCGATGCCGACGAACAGCCCGGTCAACAGGGTGTAGCCCGAGCGCGCGCCCATGTGCTTGTACGCAGGCTGGCCGATGTAGGGCGTGGTCTGCGCCACGCCGCCGCAGACGCCGGCCACCAGCGTGGCGAGGGCCTCCACCAGCAGGATGTCGCGGGTGCGGTAATCGTCGCCGGCCGCGCGTGCGCTCTCGCTGACATTGATGCCGCCCACCACCATCAGCAGCCCGAAGGGCAACAGCAATGGCAGGTAGGCCACCGTCGACGGCAGCCCGTCGATGAAGCCCAGGTTCGGCAGCGGCAGCACGATCTGCGGCGCGGTCCAGGCCGGCACCGCGAAGCCCGGTGCGCCCAGCCCGGCCAGTCCGAGTCCGTAGTAGAGGGCGGTTCCGATCAGAAAGGCCACCAGCACGCCCGGCAGTTTGGTCGGCAAGCGCCCCTTGGCCAACAGCACGTACAGCAGCAGGCCGAGGGTGACGAAACCGGCCACCGGCGAGCGCAGGGTCTCCAGCAACGGCAGCAGCCCCATCAGCACCAGCGCGATGCCGGCGATCGAGCCGAGCAAGGCCGCACGCGGCAGCGCGCGCGTCACCGCCTCGCCCACGAATGACAGCACCAGCTTGAGCAGGCCCATCACCACCAGCGCGGCCATGCCGAGCTTCCAGGTGGCGATCGCTGCCGCCTGCACGTCCAGCCCCTGCGCCTTGAAGCCGGCAAAGGCCGGCCCCAACACCAACAGCGCCATGCCGATGCTGGTGGGCGCGTCCAGGCCCAACGGCATCGCAGTGACGTCATCGCGCCCGGTGCGCGCGGCCAGCCGCCGCGCCATCAAGGTGTAAAGCAGGTTGCCCACCAGCACGCCGAACGCGGTGCCGGGAAACATCCGTCCGAACACTACCTCGGCGGGAAATCCATAGATTCCCACCAGCGCCATCGCAATGAAGCCGAGGATGGAAAGATTGTCGACCACCAGGCCGAAGAAGCCATTGAGATCGCCAGCGACAAACCAGCGCGGCGCAGCCGCAGGACGCGAAGAAGGAGCCGACATGAGAACCGGGAGGCATGGGGGTCGGGCGATGGTAGCCGCTGCCTCCCAGGCGCGACAGCGCTGCGGTGGATCAGAGCATGCCGCCACCGCCACGCTGACACCGGCCGCCTGCCGTGGCGACCGGCCAGCACGGCATCACGGTATCGCCTCATCGGCGCCTATCCGGTCGTCGATCACGGCATGGCGGGCGCTGCGATAACGCACTTGCACCCGCGACTGGTCCAGGTTCACGTCCAGCGCCTGCAGGCGATCGCCCTTGATCAGATAGCGCCGCGTGGTCGCCCATGCGGAACGCCCGCAGAAAGCGGCCCAGGCGACATCCGCCGATCGCAGCCGACGACATCCCATGCTCAGGCAGCGCCGCTGGCCTGCCGGTCTTCACGCCGACACTGCCGCTCAGAACGACACCTCTACCGCCTGCCGCGACCACAGCACCGACTGGTGCCCGGTGGCCTGCTTCCACGCCAGCCGGATCGCCTCGATGTCGTTGCGCCGCTGCGGGGTGTCTTCGTGCAGGATCACCAGCACCTTGGTGCCGAGCCGGTTCGGCTGTTTGGCACCGCGGAACAGCCACTGGCCGTAGGCGTCGAACACGGTCAGCCCGTCCGGAAAGCGCGGCGTCACTTCCTTGTCCAGGAAGGCGCGCCACTGCGCCTCGCCGATGGTGCGGGTCTGCGGGCGGTCGGCCGGGCCGGTTTCCTCGCCTACCCCGAAGTACAGCTCGCTGCGCACCCAACCGTGCGCCGCAGCCGGCCGCGCCGCATCGCCCTGCAGGCTGGCGGTGGTCGAGGCCGGTGCACTGGCGGGCGTGGTGGCGCAGGCACTCAGCGCCAGCATGGCAGCAAGCAGGCAGGACGGCAGCAATTTCATCGACTTCTCCACAACAGGTTCGGGGGCGGGCTCATGCGCGCCCGGCATCAGCTGATGCCGGCGTGCGCACTGTGACATCTCGCACGGGCCTGAACAACGCGATAATATCTCTCCATCCGGATGAATGTGGACAATTCCATCCCTTTGCGCGCCACCCGGCCGGATGCCATCACGCGGCGCGTTGCAGTTGCAGGAGAGAGAGCATGACCCGCCCCACCCTTTCGGTGATCGGCCTGGCCGTGGCCGCGGCGCTGAGCGCCAATGCGCAGGCCCAGCAGACCGAGGCCGGCGCCACCACCCTGGACACGGTGATCGTGACCGGCACCCGCGCCAGCGATCGCACCGTGCTGGAATCGACCGTGCCGGTGGACGTGCTCACCGCCGAGGACATCCGCAAGGCCGGCGTGGTCAATGGTGAACTCGGCAGCGCGCTGCAGGCGCTGCTGCCCTCGTTCAACTTCCCGCGCCAGTCCAACTCCGGAGGCGCCGACCATATCCGCGCCGCGCAGCTGCGTGGGCTCTCGCCCGACCAGGTGCTGGTGCTGGTCAACGGCAAGCGCCGCCACACTTCGGCGCTGGTCAACACCGACAGCAAGATCGGCAAAGGCACCACGCCGGTGGATTTCAATTCCATCCCGATCAACGCGATCAAGCGCATCGAAGTGCTGCGCGACGGTGCCGGCGCGCAATACGGCTCCGATGCCATCGCCGGCGTCATCAACGTGATCCTGGACGACAACCCCGAGCGCGGCGAACTGGAAGCCAGCTTCGGCGCCTACAACACCGACGTTGAGCCGATTAATCGCCGCGTCACCGATGGCCAGACCAGCTATGCCAGCGCCAAGGTCGGCACGCTGCTGGGCGAGGACGGCGGCTTCTTCAAGGTCGGCCTGGAACTGAAGAACCGCGAGGCCACCAACCGCGCCGGCTTCGACCGGATTCCCTCGTTCGAAGAACAGACACCGGCCAATCTGGCACTGGCCGGCCGGCGCAACTACGTGCTCGGCGATGGCGCCACCAAGGGCCTGAACGCCTGGCTCAATACCAAGATTCCGTTCAGCGCCACCGGCGAGTTCTACGCCTTCGGTACCTACAACCAGCGCGATACCGAGGGCGCCAACTACTTCCGTTACCCGGACAGCAGCGCCAACTGGCGCGAACTCTATCCCAACGGTTATCGGCCGATTTCCGAAGGCGAGAATCGCGACCTGCAACTCGTCGCCGGCGCGCGTGGGCAATGGGGCGACTGGGATTACGACGCCAGCGTCAACCACGGCCGCAACGACTTCACCTACCGGCTGCGCAATTCGCTCAATGCCTCGCTGGGGCCGACCAGCACCACGCGCTTCAAGACCGGCGATTTCGCCTTCGCGCAGACCGTGGGCAACGTCGATCTGACTCGCGTATTCGACGCCGCCGGCGCCACCCACACCTTCGGCACCGGGGCCGAATTCCGCCGCGAGCAGTACCGTACCCATGCCGGCGACCCGGCCAGCTACGCGGCCGGCCCGTTCACCGATCGCCCCACCGGCTCGCAGGCCGGCGGCGGGCTCACCCCGCAGGACGAAGCCGACCTGTCGCGCAACGTGGCCAGCGCCTACGCCAACGTGTCCAGCCAGTTCGGCGACAAGCTCTCCACCGACCTGGCCGGCCGCTACGAGCATTACCAGGATTTCGGCAGCCAGTGGACCGGCAAGCTGGCCGCGCGCTACGCGTTCGCGCCGGCCTTCGCGCTGCGTGGCGCCATCTCCAACAACGTGCGTGCGCCCTCGCTCAGCCAGATCGGCTACGAGGCAACCTCCACCGGCTACGACGCCGCTGGCCGCCTGACCCAGGGCCGTCTGCTGTCGGTCAACAACCCCATCGCGCGCGCGCTCGGCGCCACCGATCTGAAGCCGGAGAAGTCGGTCAACTACAGTCTGGGTTTCACCAGCAAGCTGGGCGATCACTTCGATGTGTCGCTGGACTTTTTCCAGATCGACATCAACGATCGCATCGCACTGTCCGAAGACATCACCGGCGCTGCGCTGACCGACTTCGTGCAGCAGAACTTTGGCGTTACCGGTGTGCAGAGCGCCAGCTACTTCCTCAATGCCGCCGACACCCGCACCCGCGGTGCCGAGCTGGTCGCCAACTGGCGCCAGTACGCCTTCGGCGGCGACCTGCTGCTGACCGGCACCTACAGCTACGCCAAGACCGAGCTGGAAAACATCATCGCCACCCCGGCCCAACTGCTCGCATTGAACCCGGAATACGTGCTGTTCGGTGTGGAGGAAAGCAATACGCTCACCGACGCCGCACCGCGTACCCGCGCCGCGCTTGCCGCCAACTGGAGCAACGAACGCTGGAACCTGCAGACGCGCGTCAACCGCTACGGCAGCGCCACGCGGGTGTTCGATTTCGGCGGCGGCTTCGTTCCGCGCCAGACCTATGGTGCCGAATGGCAGCTGGACCTGGAAGCCGAATACCGCCTGGGCACGCAATGGACGCTGGCCATCGGTGGGCAGAACATCCTGGACAACTACTCGGACCGTTCCATCGACGACATCGCCTACTTCGGCAACCTGCCTTACGACGTGCTCTCGCCGATCGGCAGCAATGGCGCGTATTGGTATGGGCGGGTGCGGTACTCGTTCTGAGCTAGAGCGAAATGTTTTAAAGCCCCTCTCCCTCAGGGAGAGGGGTTGGGGTGAGGGTACGGGGCGAAGCCCTCGTGCAGCCAAACTCCGACAGGCTTCGCCCGTACCCTCATCCGCCCCTGCGGGGCACCTTCTCCCGGCGGGAGAAGGGACATCCCAGCCGTTCCATAACCTGAATCTCACACCGTCTTGCGCACACTGCGCGGATGGCAGACGTGTATTCCCCCCTTCCGTCGCCGCCATTGCTGGACGATGCCTGCGCATTGTTCCTGGATGTGGACGGCACCCTGATCGACTTTGCCGACAGCCCCGAGGCGGTGCGGCTATTGCCTGAGGTGCGTGCGGCCATCGGCCGCCTCAGCGTGCGTCTGAATGGCGCCATCGCCCTGGTCAGCGGGCGGCCGCTGGCACAGCTGGACGCCCTGTTCGCTCCGCTGATCCTCCCGGCCGCCGGCCTGCACGGCCACGAGCTGCGCAGCGACACTGCGGCGCGCGCAGCGATGCCGCAGGACACGCCCGAATGGCTGCATGGCCTGCACCAACGCGCTGCCGCGCTCACGCATCGTCACCCCGGCGTGCTGGTCGAAGACAAAGGCGTCAGCGTCGCCCTGCATTGGCGCGCGCAGCCGCTGGCGGGACCCGACGTGCTCGCCTTCGCGCAGGACGAAATCGCCCAGCTCACCGGTTATCGCCTGCAGCCTGGCGATCATGTCGTGGAGTTCGTACCCGAAGGCAGCAACAAGGGCCTGGCGGTCGAACAGCTGATGCAGCAAGGCGCCTTCGCCGGCCGTACGCCGGTGTTCGTGGGCGACGATCTCACCGACGAATTCGGTTTCGACGCCGCCAACCGGCTGGGCGGCTGGAGCGTATTGGTGGGCGACCGTGTCCAGACTAGCGCGCGCTATCGCGTGCCAGGCACCGCCGCCGTGCATGCGTGGCTGCAACAAAATGCACGCGGCGCCTGAGCGCCCGCTTTCCCTTTCGTCATTGCATAGGATTGTTCGTACTTCATGACCGAGCCAAACCTGGATCTGGGCGTCATCGGCAACTGCAGCTTCGGCGCGTTGGTGGATCGGCAGGCACGCGTGGTCTGGAGTTGCCTGCCCGCCTTCGACGGCGACCCCGCGTTCTGTGCGTTGCTGTCGCCCAAGACCGAGGGCGGCGACTTCGCCGTGGAGCTGGAAGATTTCGCCAGCAGCGAGCAGCACTATCTTCCCAATACCGCCGTATTGCGCACGGTGCTGCGCGACAGCAAGGGTGGCGAAGTCGAAGTGATCGACTTCGCGCCGCGCTGGCGCAACAACGGCCGTTTCTACCGGCCGGTGAGCATCATCCGGCAGATCCGCCCGCTGGCCGGCAACCCGCGCATCATCGTGCGTGCGCGCCCGCTGGCCGACTGGGGCGGCCGCATGCCTGAGACCACCTGGGGCAGCAATCACATCCGTTGGGTGTTGCCGGAATTCACCCTGCGCCTGACCACCGACGTGCCGGTGCGCTTCGTGCGCGATGGGCTGCCGTTCGTGCTCAGCCACCCGGTCAGTCTGGTGCTGGGCGTGGACGAATCGCTGACCCGCTCGCTGACCGGCTATGTGCAGGAAGCGCAGGAGCGCACCGAGGAATACTGGCGCGAATGGGTGCGCTACCTCTCCATTCCGCTGGATTGGCAGGAAGCGGTGATCCGCAGCGCGATCACGCTCAAACTGTGCCAGTACGAGGACAGCGGCGCGATTATTGCCGCGATGACCACCTCGATCCCGGAGGCGCCGAACACGCCGCGCAACTGGGATTACCGCTACTGCTGGCTGCGCGATGCGGCGTTCGTGGTGCGCGCGCTCAATCGGCTCGGCGCCACCCGCACGATGGAGCAGTTCATCGGCTACATCTTCAATATCGCCACCAGCGACGGCACCATGCAGCCGCTCTATGGCATCGGCTTCGAATCGCAGCTGGAAGAGCACGAAGTCGAGACGATGGCCGGCTACCGCGGCATGGGCCCGGTACGCCGCGGCAACCTGGCCTGGATCCAGCAGCAGCACGACGTCTATGGCAGCGTGGTGCTGGCCTCCACGCAGCTGTTCTTCGACCTGCGCCTGAAGGATCAGGGCGATGCCGACACCTTCCGCCGGCTGGAGCCATTGGGCGAGCGTGCCTACGCATTGCACAACGTGCCCGATGCCGGCCTGTGGGAATTCCGCGGCCGCGCCGAGGTCCACACCTACACCGCGGCAATGTGCTGGGCGGCTTGCGACCGGCTGTCCAAGATCGCCGATCGACTGGTGCTGCCCGAGCGCGTGGCGTACTGGCGCGAGCGCGCCGACAGCATCCGCGAACGCGTATTGAATGAGGCCTGGAGCGAGGAGCGCGGCCACTTCACCGACACGCTCGGCGGCCACCGCCTGGATGCATCGCTGCTGTTGCTGGCCGATATCGGCATCGTCGCCAACGACGACGTCCGCTTCGTGCGCACGGTCGAAGCGGTCGGCCGCGTGCTCAAGCATGGCGATGCGCTGTATCGCTACATCGCGCCGGATGACTTCGGTGAGCCGGAAACCAGCTTCACCATCTGCACCTTCTGGTACATCGATGCGCTCGCTGCCATCGGCCGCAAGGACGAAGCACGTGAATTGTTCGAACGAATTCTTTCGCGCCGCAATCACCTCGGCTTGCTGTCGGAAGACCTATCGTTCGAGGACGGCGAAGCCTGGGGCAATTTCCCGCAGACCTATTCGCACGTCGGTTTGATCATCGCAGCGATGCGCTTGTCGCGGAGCTGGCAGGAGGCGTCATGAGTCGTTTGGTGGTGGTGTCCAATCGCGTCGCGGTTCCCGGTGAAAACCGGGCCGGCGGTCTGGCGGTGGGGTTGCTGGCCGCGCTCAAGGAACGTGGCGGCATGTGGTTCGGGTGGAGCGGCAAGACCGTGCGCGGCGATAGCGGCGGCCTGCACGAGCAGACCGAAGGCGACATCACCTTCGTCACCATGGACCTCAACAAGCGCGACATCGACTCGTACTACAACGGCTTCGCCAACCGCACGCTGTGGCCGCTGCTGCACTTCCGCCTGGATCTGGTCGACTACGATCGCGCCACCCGCGAAGGCTATATGCGCGTCAATCGGCTGTTCGCGGAAAAACTCGCGCCGCTGCTGAAAGACAGCGACACCTTGTGGATCCACGACTACCACATGATTCCCCTCGGCGCGATGCTGCGCGAGCTGGGCGTGGGCTGCAAGATGGGGTTCTTCCTGCATGTGCCGATGCCCTCGGCCGATCTGGTGCAGGCCATGCCCGATCACGCGCGTTTGTTCAGTACGTTCTATGCGTACGATCTGGTCGGCTTCCAGACCCAGCGCGATGCCGAGCGCTTCAAGGCCTATGTGCGATTGTTCGGGGGCGGCCGGGTGCTGGAGGGCGACCAGGTGGAAGGCCCGGGCGGACGCCGGTTCAGTGCGGCGTCGTTTCCGATCGGCATCGATACCGATCTGATCGCCAACCAGGCCAAGGCGGCAGTCGGCAAGCAATCGGTGCGCGATCTGCGCGAAAGTCTGCGCGGCCGTCAGTTGGCCATCGGCGTGGATCGCCTGGATTACTCCAAGGGCCTGCCAGAGCGGTTCCAGGGCTTCGAGCGCTATCTGGAACGTTATCCCGATCAATCCGGCAGCCTGACCTATCTGCAGATCGCGCCGGTCTCGCGTGGCGACGTCACCGAATACCGGCAGTTGCGCGGGCAGCTGGAGCAGATCGCCGGCCATATCAATGGCGGGCACGCCGAACCCGACTGGACCCCGCTACGTTACGTCAACCAGAACTTCAGCCACGCCACGCTGACCGGCTTCTATCGGGCCGCGTCGGTGGGCCTGGTCACGCCGCTGCGCGATGGCATGAATCTGGTGGCCAAGGAATTCGTCGCCGCACAGGACCCGAAGGATCCGGGCGTTCTGGTGCTGTCCCTGCTGGCTGGCGCAGCGGACGAGATGAAGGAAGCCCTGCTGGTCAACCCGCACGACCTGGACGGCGTGGCCGATGCGATCGCCACTGCCGCCGGCATGCCGCTGGCCACACGCATCGAACGCTGGCACGCCATGATGGACCACCTGCGCAAGAACAATATCGGTCACTGGCGCCAGCGCTATCTGCAGGCGCTCGCCGATATCTGATCCCTTCTCCCTGCGAAAGTCCGGCATCTGATCCCGTCTCCCTGCGGGAGCCCGACATCTGATCCCTTCTCCCTGCGGGAGAAGGTGCCCGAAGGGCGGATGAGGGCAAAACCGCAGGCGACCTGCAGTTCTCCGCGCCTTCCACCGCAACGCGCGTTCCGACGCAAACACATGGTCCGGTACGCCTGGCGTGCAGTCCGGAACGCTGGTTCCCATTCCATCACGGACACGCAGCGCCTTGGGGGCTAAAATATTCGCATGATTGGCGCAGAGGACCCTGGGAGGGGCTGCGCGTTCATATCCAGGCCGCCGGCAATCCTTGCCACCGAGCGACCTGTCTCCCTCCACGACCTGTCGCCCGCTGCGGCCCCAGGTCCTTCCTGACATCTCAAAATGACTGATCAATCCTCAAAACGTGGGGCAGGCACCTGGTTGCTGGTGGCCTATGCGCTCGTGATCGCCGTGCTCGGCGCGGTCCTCGCCTACGAAGGCGGCCGCCTGGTGGCCGTCGGCGGTTCCTGGTACTACCTGTTGGCCGGTATTGCCCTGTTCGCGGCCGGTGCACTGCTCGCGCTGGGCAAACGCGCCGGCCTATGGCTGTTTGGCGCCACGCTGGCTGCCACCATCGCCTGGGCGTTGTGGGAAGTGGGCCTGGACGGCTGGGGCCTGGTCCCGCGGCTGGCCTGGATTTCGGTACTGGGCCTGGTGCTGCTGCCGTTCTGGGGCGTGGCGCGTCGGCGCATGCAGCCGGTGTCGGCCCTGGGTTACGCGGTGGTCGCCGGAGTGCTGCCGGTGCTGGGAGCAGCGCTGATCCTGTGGCCGTTGTTCGTGCCCCGCAACGTCGAGCTGGCCGATGCGTCCCAGCAACCGCCGAACGATGCGGCGGCCTTCAGCCGCGGCACCGTACCCAGCCCCGATGGCAACGTCGCCGCCAATCACGACGCCAGCAACTGGACCGCATATGCCGGTTCCAATCTGTCCAATCACTACACGCCCGGTGCGCAGATCACGCCAGACAACGTGAAAGATCTCAAGGTCGCCTGGGAATTCCATACCGGCGATCTGAAGCCGGCCGGTTCCAAGCTGGGCTATGCCTTCCAGAACACCCCGCTCAAGGTCGGCGACCTGCTGTACATCTGCACCCCCACCCAGAAGGTGATCGCGGTGGAGGCGGCCAACGGCAAGGAGCGCTGGCGCTTCGATCCGCAGACCGATCCGAAGGCGATGGCCGGCGTGGCTGCCACCACCTGCCGTGGCGTGTCCTACTACCAGGCGCCGCAAGGCACCGCCGAGTGCCCGACGCGGATCTTCTGGCCAATGGTCGATGGCCGCCTGGGCGCACTGGATGCGCAAACCGGCAAGCTGTGCACCAGCTTCGGCAATAACGGGTATGTCGATCTGAATGCCGGCACCGGCAACACCAAGCCGGGCTTCGTGGGCCCGACCTCGCCGCCGGTGGTGATGCGCGGGGTGGTGATCCAGCCGACTGGCCAGGTACGCGATGGCCAGGAGGGCGACGCGCCGTCCGGCGTGGTGCGCGGCTTCGATGCGCTGACCGGCCAGCTGCGCTGGGCCTGGGACCTGGGTAATCCGGCGATCACCGCCGAGCCGCCGGCCGGACAGACCTATACCCGTTCGACGCCGAACGTGTGGTCGCTGATGGCCGCCGACGACGAGCTGGGCCTGGTCTATCTGCCCACCGGCAATGCCTCCGGCGACTTCTTCGGCAAGGGCCGCACTCCGCAGGACGAGGAATACACTGCCGCGCTGGTGGCCGTGGATGCGGCCACCGGCAAGGAGCGCTGGCACTTCCGTACCGTCAACCACGACCTGTGGGACTACGACATCGGCCCGCAGCCGAACCTGGTCGACTGGCCGGTGGCCGGCGGCGGCACCCGTGCGGCGGTGATCCAGGCCACCAAGTCCGGGCAGGTGTTCGTGCTGGACCGCGCCACCGGCGAACCGTTGATGCCGGTCAAGCAGATCCCGGTACCGCAGGGCACTGATCACGGCGACTGGACCGCGGCCACCCAGCCGATCTCGCCCGGCATGCCCAACACCGTGGGCGCGCCCAGCCGCGAGGTGGAGACCATCATCGAATCCGATGCCTGGGGCATGACCCCGTTCGACCAGCTGGCTTGCCGCATCCAGTTCAAGAAGCTGCGTTACGAAGGCATGTTCACCCCGCCGACCCTGCAGGGCTCGCTGGCCTTCACCGGCAACCATGGCGGCATCAACTGGGGCGGCGTCTCGGTGGACCTGCAGCGCGGCATCATGGTGATGAACAGCAATCGCCTGCCCTACACCCTGCAGGTCTATACCCGCGAAAAAATGGACGAACTGGGCGTGGTGTCGGTGTTCGACGGCAAGAGCAGGACGCCCGGCTACATGGCGCAGAAGGGCCTGGCCTACGGTGCCCGCAAGGAGCCGTGGATGTCGCCGCTCAACACCCCATGCGTGGCGCCGCCGTGGGGCTATATCGCCGGCGTCGATCTGCGCACCCAGCAGGTGCTGTGGCGGCGCCCGCTGGGCACCGGCTATGACCAGGGCCCGATGGGCGTGCCGTCCAGGACCAAGTTCGAGATCGGCACCCCCAACAACAGCGGCTCGCTCACCACCGCCGGCGGCGTGACCTTCATCGGCGCGACCCTGGACGATTTCATACGCGGCTTCGACACCCGCACCGGCAGGCAGGTGTGGGAGACCCGCGTGCCGGCCGGCCCGCAGGGTGCGCCGATGAGCTACACCATCGATGGCAAGCAGTACATCGTGGCCGCGGTGGGTGGACACGACCGTATGGAAACCAAGTCCGGCGACAGTGTGATCGCCTGGACGTTGCCGGACGACGCACAGCCCGCCCCGGCCAGGTAACCCCTGCTTCGGGCGTCACCACTCGACCGGTCGTCGCAAGACGGCCGGTTTTTTATGGGCCAGTGGCGCCTGGCAGCGCGCGTTGGGCTGCCGGACGACCGACGCAGCCCAACGACGGCGTGCGTTCGCATCTCGGTGCAAGGGGGAAGCCGATCTGGCCGATGCGCCGATGCCGCAGTTGGCGCCAGCTTGCGCTGCGGTCATGGAGCAGCCTGCGCATGCGGATGTGCCACGCGCCAGCTTCCTGCGGCACGTGAGGTCGCGTAGCCGCCGTGTTCGCGTGCCGGTCTGCCTGCTCCCAGTGGACCGAATTCACATCGAATTTACATTTTCCGGACACCTGTTTGCCCGGGAAGTTTCCCTGCACGCCGCTTGGGTGCAGCAGAATTCGCTCTGGAATCAATGACATCCGCTCACTCGACTGATCGGCAAGCGCATTCCGACCAACGGCAGCCTTCACCCCATCATGATTCAGGCTCGGCTGCCGATATCTCCCTTGCAGACCACGGACTGCCGGATACCCATCCCCCATCCCAGACCACGCCAGTCGAGCTCAGCCCATGTTGCCCAAACACACTGCCCCCCTTTCGCGACCGTCGGCCGGCCTGACCGGTGCGCGCGCCGGTTGGGCTGCCTGGCTGGCGACCGCCGCGCCGGCAGGGTTGCTGGTCTTGCTGGCGCTCTACGCCGCCGCGCTGATGCCGGGTGGCGTCTGGCACGGCCTGAGCCGCCTACTGCCGGCGCTACTGGCCGCGGTGGCTGCCAGCGCGGGCATCGCCTGGTGGGCACGTCGCGCCAAGCGAGCGCAACTGCAGCAGGCGCTCGCGGTGGTCACGGCGATCGGCGAAGAGCGGTTCCAGCGCCTGGACCTGCGCACTGCGTCGGGCGAACTCGCCCCGCTGTTGCATGCCTTGCAGGTGACCCAGGACAAGCTGGCCATCCGCATCGACGTCATGGAACAAGGCTTGCGGCATGGCGAATTCGTGATCAAGGCGCTGGACGACCTGGACACCATGATCCGCATCGCCGACGACGATGGCCAGGTGCTGTTCGCCAACCGCAAGCTGCTGGCGATGCTCAAGCTGATCGAGCCGGATGTGCAGAGCTTCCGCCCCACCTTCAATGCCGAAGGGTTCGTCGGCGGCAGCATCGGCGACATCTATCCGGACAGCCAGGCGGCCATCGACCGCATGCGCGCGTTGAATGCATCCAAGGCCGTGCGCGCCCCGTTCTTCGGCCGCCAGATCGACTTCGTGTACAGCCCGATCATCGCTGCCGACGGCACCAAGCTGGGCACCATCGCGCAGTGGATGGATGTCACCGCGCAGGTCAACGCCGAGCAGGCGCTGATCCAGATCATCGACGCGGCATCGGCCGGCGACTTCAGCCGCCGCATGCAGGTCGACGGCATGGACGGCGTGCTGCTGTCGTTGGCGCAAGGCATCAACCGCATCTACGACTCGGTGGAGACCCACCTTGCGGCGTTGGCACGCGTGATCGGCGCGCTGGCCGAGGGCGACCTCACCCAGCGCGTGGACGGCGATGCGCACGGCATCTTTGCGCGTCTGCGCGACGACACCAACCAGACCGTCGCGCGTCTGACCGAGATCATCGGCGGCATCCAGACCGCCTCCGACACCATTCGCCAGGCCGCGGTGGAAATCGCCGCCGGCAACACCGACCTGTCCGAGCGCACCGAACAACAGGCCGCCAACCTGGAAGAAACCGCCAGTTCGATGGAGGAATTGACCTCCACCGTGAAGCAGAACGCCGACAGCGCATTGCAGGCCAACCGCCTGGTGGTGGGCACCGGCGAAGTCGCGCAGAGTGGCGGCCAGGTGATGGACGACGTGGTCGCCACCATGAGCCAGATCAGCACGGCCTCGCGCAAGATCGGCGAGATCATCGGCGTCATCGACGGCATCGCATTCCAGACCAACATCCTGGCGCTCAATGCCGCCGTGGAAGCGGCGCGCGCCGGCGAGCAGGGCCGTGGCTTTGCGGTGGTGGCCTCGGAAGTGCGCGCCCTGGCGCGGCGCTCGGCCGATGCCGCCAAGGAGATCAAGACGCTGATCGCCGACTCCACCGACAAGGTGGAACTGGGCTCGGGCCTGGTGCATCGCGCCGGCGCGACCATGCGCGAGATCGTCGGCTCGGTGAAGCATGTCACCGACATCATGGGCGAGATCACCGCGGCCAGCGCCGAACAATCCAGCGGTATCGAACAGGTCAACCGCACCGTGGCGCAGCTGGACGAGGTCACCCAACGCAATGCCGCGCTGGTGGAAGAAGCCACCGCCGCCGCGCGCAGCCTGGAGGAACAGGCGGTAGAACTGGCCGATGCGGTGGCGATCTTCCGTCTGCAGCCCGACACCCGCCCCTCCACTGTCGTGCGCGCCAGCTTCCATAACGCAGCGTAGGCCCGGGAAATCGCGCGATTTGTAGCAGCGCACCCGGGCGCGACAGCGCTTTCCCGGCATGCCGGTCGCGCTTAGCGCGCTCCCACGAACAGCGCATCGGTGTGCCCGATCGCGATGTCAGGATAGAAACTCCCCCATCCACGCCGCAGTACGTCAGTCCAGGAACCGTGCGCGTTGTTCGGGCGTGGGCAGCATGCAGTGCTCGCTGCGGCCGAACCAGCGATAACGATTGCGCGCGATCAGCCGATAGCCGCTATCGCGCAACCCTCGCGGAATCATGCGCAACACCGCAGCCAGCCGCCACGGGCCGCCCAGGCCCGCCAGCACGCGCACGATGGCATCGCTATCGGTCCAGGCGCCGCAGCCCTCCACGAGCAGGAACGACAACGGATCGTCCGGGTCCAGCCCATGCCGTTGCAGCAGCGCGCGCCCGGACTGGCCCTGCATCGCGGCGTAGCGATAACGCCCGCGTCGATCGTGACGCAGCAAGAATTTGACCCACCCGTTGCACAACAGGCAGACCCCGTCGAACACGATGGTGGCCGGCGCGGTGCGCGGATCGGTCCGTGAGTTATCAACGCGGTTCAAGCCAACCCTCGTAGCGAATGAAGGGCCCCACCAGCGGCAGGTGCACGTCGACCAGGAATCCATAACGGCCGGTATCGGCATGCTCGCGGCACCGCACCTGTTCGAACCAACGCGCAGGCAGCGGAACCCACCCGAACGCCCACACGCGTGTGGCCTGCCAGTACACCGCCTGCGTATCGGCGCGCAATGCGAACTCGAAGCGCACTGCGCCCAGGTGCTCGCGCAGGCGCTCTCCATCGCGCCATAACCGCGAGTACATCGGCAGACCGGCGAACCGACGGTGCCAGCGCTCGCCCCGCGCATCGACCAGGAAGTCCACCTCCACCGCCACCGCACCGCTGCGCGGCAGACGGCTCAGCAATGCCAGCAAAGGAACCAGCACGTGCCGGCCACGCCGGATCTGGGCCTGTCCGGCAAAGGTCTGCCGCTGCCGCACCGAATGCAGCGCGCGCACCGGCTCCGGCAACTGCGCGAATGCCGCATGGCCCAGTACCTGCGCGAACAGCGGCGTGTTCAGGGGGCGATCCAGGCCAAGGTGGCCATGCGTCCGCTGCGACGGTCGCGGCGATGCGAATAGAAACGCTGCGGATCGGAAATCGTGCAAAGGCCGCCGCCATGGATCGCATCGGCGCGGACGCCGGCGCGCTGCAGGCGCTGGCGGGCGAGCGCATACAGATCCACCCGCCAATGACCCGGCCGCGTCACGACGAAGGCCGCCAGTGCCTGCGGATCAGCGTGGGTGAAGGCATCGAACACCTCCTGGCCGATTTCGTAGGCCTGCGGCCCGGCCGCCGGCCCCAGCCAGGCCATCAGTTGCGAGGCCGGCGTACGCATCGCCGCCACGCTGCGCTCCAGCACGCCATCGGCCAGACCGCGCCACCCGGCATGCGCGGCCGCCACCTCGCTGCCATCGACGGCAGCGAACACCACCGGCAGGCAATCGGCGGTCAGGATCGCCAGCACCACGCCCGGCACCTCGGTCACGGCCGCATCGGCCACCGGCTCCGGCGCATCGGCGCCGCCCTCTTCGGAACGGGCAACGGATGCAACCGGCGCTGCACCCACCCGCACCACCCCCACCCCGTGCACTTGACGCAACCAGTGCGGCGTGCCCGGCAGCGCCAACGCCTGCACCAGCAGGGACCGATTGCGCTCGACCCGTTCAGGCGTATCGCCTTCGGGGCTGCTGCGGTTGCCCAGGTTGAGCGTATCGAACGGCGCCGGCGACACGCCCAGGCCATACCGCAGCGTGGTCAGCGCCCGCAGACGGGGCGGCGCCGGCCAGTCGGCTGGCAGGATGAAGGGCGCAACCATGCTCATCTCAGCGGCGCGCCAGCTCGGCGGCGCGTGCGCTGTCTTCGCGCAGCGCGGCCATCAGCCGCTGCAGGTCGGCCGGCACCGGCGCAGTGGCGCGTACCGGCTCGCCGCTGACCGGGTGCAGGAACTCCAGGGTTTCGGCATGCAGCGCCTGACGCTTGAAGCTGCGCAGCTCGTGCACCAACGCGTCGGTGGCGCCCTTGGGCAGCTTGAGCGCGCCGCCATACAGCGGGTCGCCGACGATCGGCGATTTCAGATGCGCCATGTGTACGCGGATCTGATGGGTACGGCCGGTTTCAAGCCGGCATTCCAGTGCGGTGTGTGCACGGTAGCGCTCCCGCAGACGGTAATGGGTGACCGCATCGCGGCCGTCGTCGCGCACCGCCATCTTCAGGCGATCGCGCGGATGGCGGTCGATCGGCGCATTGGCGGTGCCGCCTGAAACCAGTGCGCCCACCACCACCGCCAGGTACTGGCGGTGCACGTCGCGCGCGGACAGCTGTTCCACCAGCGCGGTCTGCGCCTGCACGGTACGCGCCACCACCATTACGCCGCTGGTGTCCTTGTCCAGGCGGTGCACCACACCGGCGCGCGGCACCGCCGACAGCGCGGGGTCGCGGAACAGCAGCGCATTGACCAGGGTGCCGTCCGGGTTGCCGGCGCCCGGGTGGACCACCAGGCCAGCTGGCTTGTCGATCACCAGCACCTGCTCGTCCTCGTACAACACGTTCAGCGGGATATCCTGCGGCGCGGCATGGGTCTGGGTCTCCAGCACCACCTGCAGCTGCACGCTCTCGCCGCCGCGCAAGGTATCGCGCGGCCGCGCCATTTCGCCGTCCAGCAGCGCATCGCCGGACTTGATCCACTCCGACAGGCGCGAACGCGAGAATTCGGGGAACAGCTCGGCCAGCACCGCGTCGAAACGCCGCCCTGCGGCGCTGTCGGGCACGATCGCCTGACGGATGGAGGAGTCGGCGGGGTCGGCAGATGGGTCGGACATGGACACGGATACTCGGGCAAAAACGGGAATTTGGGGGTCCGGACGGCAGGAGTCAGTCGCCGGACAGGCCACTAGGCTATCATCGCCCTTTCGTTTTCCTGATGCGTCCTGCCCAGACCCATGATCCGACGGTCCACGTTTTCCGCGCCTGCGCGCCTGATTGCCCTCATGCTGGTCATGGCGTTCGTCGTCACCGGCTGTCACCGCGGCGCCAAGGACAAGAATCCCGACGAGGGCATGCCGGTCGAGCAACTGTACGGCAAGGGTCACGAGTTGATGGAGAAGGGCAACTGGGCCGGCGCCGAAGCCAGCTACAAGCGCCTGATCGCCCAATATCCCTACGGCCCGTACACCGAGCAGGCGATGATCGAAACCGCCTATGCGCAGTACAAGGCCGGCAAGCATGAAGACACCGTCTCCAGCGTCGACCGCTTCATCCGCACCTATCCGACCCACCGCAACATCGCCTACCTGTACTACCTGCGCGGGCTGGCCAACAGCAATCGCGATACCGTGTTCCTGCGCCGGGTCTGGTCGCTGGACCCCAGCCGCCGCGACTTGTCCTCGCCGCAGCAGGCCTACAACGACTTCAACACCGTCACCGATCGCTACCCGAACAGCCGCTACGCCGCCGATGCGCGTCTGCGGATGATCGAACTGCGCGATATCTTCGCCCAGCACGAGCTGGACAACGCGCTGTACTACCTGCGCCGCAATGCCTGGGTGTCGGCGGCCGGCCGCGCCAACTACCTGCTGGAAACCTATCCGCAGAGTGCCTACCAGTACGACGCCATTGCCGTGCTGGCCGAGGCCTACACGCATCTGGGCAACAAGACCCTGGCCGCCGACGCCCGCCGCGTGCTCGAACTCAACAGCCCGCAACATCCATGGCTGGTCGGTGAGTGGCCGAAGTACCCCTGGGCGATCCGCAAGCTCAATCCGTTCGCCGGCGAGAAGTCCGCTGCAAGCGGTCAGCGCAATGCGCAAATGAACCGCGACTGAGATCTTCGATCGTCGCACGAACGCAGCAAGGGGCCGGAAGGCCCCTTTGCTTTTTGCTGGTCCTGCCGACGCGATGGCGACAGCCGTTCTGCCTGCGCCGACGTTCGGGAGCGCAGACGGGCATGCGGCCGCCCGTCTGTGCACTGCCCCATGACCAGGCATTGCGGGCGGCTGCGGTCGGCGACGAAATCGCAGGCGCCCCCGCAGGCCCAACCGCCAAGGTCCGCCAGGCCAGCACCCCCCGTTCCGGCGAATCGTTCCAGCTTCAGCGCCCAGGCCATGCGGCAAGTACCCTCGCGGAACACTGCCGCAAGGCTTGCGCGCTCTGGCCCTCTCTCCCGCAGCACCGCGCACCCGCAGACGGCATGCGCTGCAGCGCGCCCTTACTGGCCGCGATACCCATTGGTAATCGGATAGCGCCGCTCGCGACCGAATGCACGGCGCGACACCTTCGGCCCGGGCGCGGCCTGGTGGCGCTTCCATTCGTTGAGCCGCACCAGCCGCAGCACATGCTCCACCGTGTCGGCCGCGTACCCGGCCGCGACGATGTCGTCGCGCGACTGCTCCTGATCGACATAGCGGTACAGGATGCCGTCGAGCACATCGTAGGGCGGCAGCGAATCCTGATCGGTCTGGTTGTCGCGCAGCTCGGCCGACGGCGGGCGCGAGATCACTGCCGGCGGAATCACCGGTGCGCCGCCCACCGTGTTGCGCCACTTGGCCAACCCGAACACCTCGGTCTTGTACAGATCCTTGAGCGGCGCGTAACCGCCACACATATCGCCATAGATGGTGGCGTAGCCCACTGCGTACTCGCTCTTGTTGCCGGTGGTCAGCAGCAGCCCGCCGAACTTGTTGGACAACGCCATCAGGATCACGCCACGGCTGCGCGACTGCAGGTTTTCCTCGGTGATGTCCGGCTGGGTGCCTTCGAACAGCGGCCCCAGTGCGGCGAGCAGCCCCTCGAAGGCCGGCGCGATCGCGATGGTTTCCATCTTCACCCCCAGCGCGCGGCACTGCTCGGCGGCCAGATCGTTGGACAGACCGGCGGTATAGCGCGAGGGCAGCCGCACGGCAGTGACGTTGTCGGCGCCCAGTGCATCCACCGCCATCGCCAGCACCAGCGCCGAGTCGATGCCACCGGACAGGCCCAGCCAGACCTTGCCGAAGCCGTTCTTGCGGCAATAGTCCTGCAGGCCCCGCACCACCGCACGCCAGGCCAGTGCGTCCATGCTTTCGTCGCCGTCATCCACCCAGACCACCGGCGTGAAGCTACGCGCACCGGCGGCGTAGTCCACCACCAGCCATTGATCCACGAAGGCCGCCGCCGCCGGGTGCACGGTACCGTTGCCGTCGGCCACCACCGAGGCACCGTCGAACACCAGCGCGTCCTGACCACCGACCACATTGAGATAGGCGATCGCTGCGCCGCTTTCGCGCGTGCGCTCGGCCAGCAGCGCATCGCGCTGCGCATGCTTGCCGCGCTCGTAAGGCGAGGCATTGGGCACCAGCACCAGTTCGGCACCGGCCTGCACCGTCCGCGCCAGCGGCTCGGCGAACCACAGGTCCTCGCAGATCACCACACCCACCGGCACGCCCTTGACCGTGACCACGCAGTCCTCGCCATCCGGGTCCACGTCGAAGTAGCGCCGCTCGTCGAACACCGCGTAATTGGGCAGCTCGCGCTTGCGGTAGGTGGCTTCGATGCGCCCGTCGCGCAGCACGCTGGCGGCGTTGTACACCACGCTACCGGCACTCTGCGGCCAGCCCACCACCGCCACGATGCCGCGCGTGGCCGCGGCGATCCGCATCAACGCCTGCTCGCAATGGGCCAGGAAACCCGGCCGCAACAGCAGATCTTCCGGCGGATAGCCGCTGATCGCCAACTCGGGAAACAGCACGATGTCGGCCCCGAATTCGTCGCGCGCCTCCTCGATGAAGGCGATGATGCGGTCGGTGTTCTGGGCCACCGCACCGACCGGGAAGTCGAACTGGGCCATGGCGATGCGGAGCGTCTGGGACATGTCAACGGCCTTGTGCGTGAGTTTTCCGAAGCACGGAAGCGGGAAGGGAGGAATGCGCCGCAAGCAGACCTCGTGCGATCACCTCGCAGACGTCGTCGCAGCTTGCCAGAACTGCATTATTCCAGATGCGCAGCACCTGGAAGCCCTCGCGGCGCAGGAAGGCATCGCGCGTGGCGTCCGCGTCGGGCAGCAGGTGCTGGCTACCGTCGATTTCGACGATCAACGCCTGGGCGAGGCAGACGAAATCGACGATGTAGAGCCCGATGGGACACTGACGCCGGAATTTGAAGCCGAGCAGGCGTCGATCGCGCAACCGATACCAAAGTACGCGCTCGGCTGCGGTCATCTCACGACGCAGGTGCTTGGCGAATCCGGTCTTGGCGGCGTGGCGCATGGGCATTCCCGGCAGGAGGGGGCCATGGTGGCTTGTACCGCGCGGGTGGCGCTATCGGTGCTGATGGCGCTTTGGCGTCGGGGATCGCCGCGGGGAAGGCGCCCTCACCCCTACCCCTCTCCCGCAAGCGGGAGAGGGGATGTCGCAGCCGGCGGGAGCTTGGGCAGCGGAAGTTGCATGACCGTGGCGTGCTCCGTCGATCAGGCCGGTAACGATCGGCCGAGCATTCCCTGGAACATGATCTCAGTCAGCAGCATCTCCTGATGTCGCGATTGCTGTTGCTGTCGCTGTTGCTGTTGCTGTCGCTGTTGCTGTTGCTGTTGCCGTTGCCGTTGCCGTTGCTGTTGCCGTTGCCGTTGCCGTTGCCGTTGCTGTTGCCGTTGCCGTTGCCGTTGCCGTTGCTGTTGCTCCCTTCTCCCGCCTGCGGGAGAAGGTGCCCGAAGGGCGGATGAGGGCCAAAAAAAGGCCGCCCGAAGGCGGCCTCCACTGCTCACGCTCACGCGTGAAGAGCGCTTACTTCACCAGCGCGGCGATCGCTGCACCCAGATCGCCCGGCGAGCGGACGGTCTTGACGCCAGCGGCTTCCATCGCCGCGAACTTGCCTTCGGCCGTGCCCTTGCCGCCCGAGGCGATCGCACCGGCGTGGCCCATGCGCTTGCCGGCTGGCGCCGAAGCACCGGCGATGAAGCCCACGACCGGCTTCTTGACGTGGTTCTTGATGTACTCGGCACCGGCTTCCTCGGCGTCGCCACCGATTTCGCCAACCATGATGATGCCTTCGGTCTGCGGGTCTTCGTTGAACAGCTTGAGGCAGTCGACGAAGTTCAGGCCGTTGATCGGATCGCCGCCGATGCCGATGCAGGTGCTCTGGCCCAGGCCCACTTCGGTGGTCTGCTTGACCGCTTCATAGGTCAGGGTGCCCGAACGCGACACGATGCCGATCTTGCCCGGCTTGTGGATGTGGCCCGGCATGATGCCGATCTTGCACTCGCCCGGGGTGATCACGCCGGGGCAGTTCGGCCCGATCAGCACGGTGTCCGGATGCGAACGGGTCAGCACGTTCTTGACGCGCAGCATGTCCAGCACCGGGATGCCTTCGGTGATGCACACGATGACCTTGATGCCGGCCGCAGCCGCTTCCAGGATCGCATCGGCCGCGAACGGCGGCGGCACGTAGATCACCGATGCATCGGCGCCGGTGCTCTGCACGGCGTCGGCCACGGTGTTGAACACCGGCAGATCGATATGGGTGGTGCCGCCCTTGCCCGGCGTGACGCCGCCGACGACCTGGGTGCCGTACTCGATCATCTGAGTGGCGTGGAAGGTGCCCTGCTGGCCGGTGAAGCCCTGCACGATCACCTTGGTGTTCTTGTTAATCAAAACGGACATGGATAGTTCCTTCGGTGTCGTGGATCAGGCAGCGTTCTTGACAGCTTCAACGACCTTCTTGGCGCCGTCGTTGATGTTGTCGGCCGGGATGATGGCCATGCCGCTGTCACGCAGCAGCTGCTTGCCTTCTTCCACGTTGGTGCCTTCCAGGCGCACCACGACCGGCACCTTGACGCCCACTTCCTTGACCGCGGCAATGATGCCTTCGGCGATCATGTCGCAGCGGACGATGCCGCCGAAGATGTTGACGAAGATGCCTTCGACCTTGTCCGAAGACAGGATCAGCTTGAACGCTTCGATGACGCGCTGCTTGTTCGCGCCGCCGCCCACGTCCAGGAAGTTCGCCGGCTCGCCGCCATTGAGCTTGATGACGTCCATGGTGGCCATGGCCAGGCCGGCGCCGTTGACCATGCAACCGATGTTGCCGTCCATGGTGACGTAGTTGATGTCCAACTCCGACGCGGTCACTTCGGTCTCGTCTTCCTGCGTCTTGTCGCGCATGGCGACCAGTGCCTTCTGACGGAATGCGGCGTTGTCGTCGCTGTCGAACTTGCCGTCCAGCGCGTACAGGTTGCCGTCGTCCAGGATCGCCAGCGGGTTGATCTCGACCAGCGCCAGGTCCTTTTCGTTGAACAGGCGGTACAGGTTCACCATGATGCTGGCGAACTGGCCGGCCTGCTTGGCGGTCAGGCCCAGCTTGAAGCCGAAATCGCGGCCGTGGTAGCCCTGCACGCCCTCGACGAAATCGACGTTGAGCGAGTGGATCAGCTCCGGCGTTTCGGCAGCGACCTGCTCGATCTCCACGCCGCCTTCGGAGGAGGCGATGTAGGTGATGGTCTTGGTGCCGCGGTCGACCAGGATCGACAGGTACAGCTCCTTGACGATCTCGCCGGCGGTGGTCACCAGCACCAGGTTGACCGGCAGCTCGACGCCGGCGGTCTGGTAGGTGGACATCTTGGTGCCGAGCATCTTGGCCGCTGCGGCCTTCACGTCGTCGGTGGTCTTGCAGAACTTGACGCCGCCAGCCTTGCCGCGGCCGCCCGCGTGGATCTGCGCTTTCACCATCCAGGGGCCCTTGCCCAGGGAATTGGCGACTTCAACCGCTTCGTCCGGGGTCGCCGCGACCTTGCCGGCCGGAACGGGGATGCCGTACTCGGCAAGCAGCTGTTTTGACTGGTATTCGTGGAAATTCATGCGTCACCGTGGGAAAAGGAAACGACCGCTGCGTGCGACGCAGACCGCCGGGGCGGCACGTCATGGGACGCGAACGGGCCGCCTATTGTGGCCGACCGCGCCGTGCGGCGCAAAATTCGGCGATATTGCCGGCCGGATCTGCGCGGTTGCACGGCATCCCGAGCCCCTGTGGCCATGGGCGACCGCGCAGCTGCCTATACTCGCGTCACGTTTCAGCAAAGGGGCCCGGCGTGGCATTCAGCGCATCGCTCATCGACCGGATCCGGTCGGCGCCACAGCGCGAGCTGTACTTTTTCTCGCTGTACCGGGTCCTGGTGGCCGGGCTGATCGCCGCACTGGTCTTCAGCCCGCTGTCCGATGCCATCCCCGGGCCGCGCTATCCGCGCCTGGCCGCGGCAGTGGCCATCGGCTACCTGTCGATGGCCATCCCGCTGCTGTTCTGGGGCCGCAACGAGCGCCGCCTGACCGCCACCGTCCTGTGCGCGGTGGTGGCCGACATCCTGGCCGCCGCCCTGGCCACGCACGCCTTGCCCGGCGCCAGCGCCGGCATCGCGATGATGCTGCTGTTCAATGTCGCCGCCGCCGCGACCCTGCTGCGGCTGCGCTACGGCATGAGCGTGGCGGTACTCGCCAGCGCCGCCATCGTGCTCGAATACCTGTGGACCCTGCTCGAAGGCGGGGCCGCCGCGCGCCCGGTGGCCGAACTTGCGATGTTCGTCACCAGCTACGTCGCGGTGGCCTTCATCTGCGAACAGATCGCCTCGCGCGCGCGCCGCAATCAGGTCTTGGCCGAACAACGCGGCGCGCAGGTCGCCAATCTGTACGAGATCAACGAACTGATCATTCGCCGTCTGCGCACCGGCGTGCTGGTGATCGATGCGCACAACCGCATCAGCCTGGCCAACGAGGCCGCGCTGGCACTGCTGGGCGACGCCGATCGGCGCGTGGCCACCACCGAGCTGTCGCTGGCCACGCTCACCCCGGAACTGGCGCGCCGCCTGCAACGCTGGCGCAGCGGCTGGCGCCAGGAAGAATCGCCCCTGCAGTTGGGCGCCGACCGCCCCGAGGTGCAGCCGCGCTTCGTCCGCCTGCTGGCCGACAGCGACCTGGTGCTGGTGTTCCTGGACGATTCCAGCGTAGTGTCGCGGCGCGCCGAGTCGCTCACGCTCTCGGCGATGGGCCGGTTCTCGGCGAGCCTGGCGCACGAGATCCGCAACCCGCTGGCGGCGATCAACTACGCCTCGCAGCTGCTGGAAGAGTCGCCGGATATCGGCGATGCCGACCGCCGCCTGCTGCAGATCATCCACCAGCAGTGCCAGCGCACCAACGGCATCGTCGAAAGCGTCCTGGGGCTGGCCCGCCGCGAGCGCGCCAATCCCGAAAACCTGGATCTGGCCGCCTTCGTCCGCCGCTTCGTGGTCGAGTACCGGCAGACGCTGTCGATGGAAACCGACATCCTCGAGGCCAGCATCCAGGGCAGCTCGGTGCATGCGCTGGTCGATCCCAAGCACCTGCACCAGATCCTGACCGCGCTGGTACACAACGCACTCAAGTACGGCCGGATCATGGACGAACCGGCGCGGGTGAAGCTGCGCGTCGAACACCAGGAGCGCATGGCCATCATCGATGTGGTCGATCGGGGCCCGGGCATTCCGGAAACGGTGGCCGCCCAGCTGTTCCGCCCCTTCTACACCACCTCCGAACACGGCACCGGGCTCGGTCTGTACATCGCCCAGGAGCTGTGCCGCGCCAATCAGGCGCAACTGGACTACGTACCGGTGCCCGGCGGCGGTGCCTGCTTCCGGATCCTGTTGCAAGGACCCAACGGGCTGCTGGGCAAGTGAGCCGATGCGTCGCCGCTCGGGCAGATCGGCGCGCCCGACGCCCCGTTGCGGTTCCACCCTGCGGCAGGTGGCCGACAACCCCTTCCAACCCCGCTGCGTAAACCGTTCGCGCAAGGGGGATGACGCTCCGGGTCGAATAGCGCCGACAATTGTGGACTGTCATCACGCTGGGCTATCGTGGGCAACATGAACGAACCGAAAAGTGCCCTGGTCGTCGACGACGAGCGCGATATCCGTGAACTGCTTGTTCTCACCCTGGGGCGGATGGGCCTGCGCATCAGCACGGCGGCCAACCTGGCCGAAGCGCGCGAGCTGTTGGCCAGCAACCCCTACGACCTATGCCTGACCGACATGCGCCTGCCCGACGGCAACGGCATCGAGCTGGTCACCGAAATCGCCAAGCATTACCCGCAGACCCCGGTGGCGATGATCACCGCCTTCGGCAGCATGGACCTGGCGGTGGAAGCGCTCAAGGCCGGCGCGTTCGACTTCGTCAGCAAGCCGGTGGACATCAGTGTGCTGCGTGGCCTGGTCAAGCACGCCCTGGAATTGAACAACCGCGACCGGGCAGCGGCGCCTGCCCCGCCGCCCGAGCAGGCCAGCCGGTTGCTCGGCGATTCCAGCGCGATGGAGAGCCTGCGCGCCACCATCGCCAAGGTCGCGCGCAGCCAGGCGCCGGTCTATATCGTCGGCGAATCGGGCGTGGGCAAGGAACTGGTCGCGCGTACCATCCACGAACAGGGCGCGCGTACGGCCGGGCCGTTCATCCCGGTCAACTGCGGCGCCATCCCCGCCGAACTGATGGAAAGCGAATTCTTCGGCCACAAGAAGGGCAGCTTCACCGGCGCGCACGCCGACAAGCCCGGCCTGTTCCAGGCCGCCCATGGCGGCACCCTGTTCCTGGACGAAGTGGCCGAACTCCCGCTGCAGATGCAGGTCAAGCTGTTGCGGGCGATCCAGGAAAAATCGGTGCGCCCGGTCGGCGCGTCCGGCGAGACCCTGGTGGATGTGCGCATTCTTTCGGCCACCCACAAGGACCTGGGCGACCTGGTCTCCGATGGCCGCTTTCGCCACGACCTGTACTACCGCATCAATGTGATCGAACTGCGCGTACCGCCGCTACGCGAGCGCAGCGGCGACCTGCCGCAACTGGCCGCCGCGATCATCGCGCGGCTGGCCCACAGCCACGGCCGGCCGATTCCGCTGCTGACCCCCTCGGCCCTGGACGCGCTGGATCAATACGGCTTTCCCGGCAACGTGCGCGAGCTGGAAAACATCCTCGAACGCGCCCTGGCCCTGGCCGAAGACGACCAGATCAGCGCCAGCGACCTGCGCCTGCCCGCCCATGGCGGCCACCGCCTGGCCGCCCCCACCGGCGCCACCGCGGCCGAACCGCGCGAAGCGGTGGTCGACATCGACCCCGCCTCGGCCGCCCTGCCCTCTTACATCGAGCAACTGGAGCGCGCCGCGATCCAGAAGGCGCTGGAAGAAAACCGCTGGAACAAGACCAAGACCGCCGCGCAGCTCGGCATCACCTTTCGGGCTTTGCGTTACAAGCTCAAGAAGCTGGGGATGGAGTAGCTGGAAGGCCGGGATTGGGGATTCGTCATTGGGGATTGGGGATTTGGCATTGGGGATGGGTGACCGCACTGCTGCACAGACCCTGCTGGAAGGTAGCCAGAACTCCCCTCTCCCGCTTGCGGGAGATCGCGTATCGCCTTCTTCTCCCGCTTGCGGGAGATCGCGTATCGCCTTCTTCTCCCGCTTGCGGGAGAAGGTGCCCGAAGGGCGGATGAGGGCGCTCAGTCCTTCGTCACACGATTGATTTCCGCCAGGCTGGTCACCCCATGCGCAGCCTTCATCAACGCCGACTGGCGCAAATCGCGAATACCGATCTTCTGCGCCGCTTCGGCGATCTGCATCGCATCACCGCACCTTCTCCCGCCCGCAGAAGATCGCGTTACCACTTTCTTTCCCCGCTTGCAGGAGATCGCGTATCGCCTTCTTCTCCCGCCTGCGGGAGAAGGTGCCCGAAGGGCGGATGAGGGCGCTTAGTCCTTCGTCACCCGATTGATTTCCGCCAGGCTGGTCACCCCATGCGCAGCCTTCATCAACGCCGACTGGCGCAAATCGCGAATACCGATCTTCTGCGCCGCTTCGGCGATCTGCATCGCATTGCCGCCTTCCAGCACGATCGCACCGATCTCGTCGGTCATCGGCATCACCTGATAGATACCGGTACGGCCCTTGTAGCCCTCGGTGCACTCGTCGCAGCCCACCGCCTCGTACAGCTCGATCCCGGCGGCGATCTGCGCCGGCGTAAATCCTTCGGCCAGCAACGCATTCTCCGGCAGCGACGACTTGCGCTTGCAGTTGTTGCACAACCGCCGCGCCAGACGCTGCGCGATCACCAGCGTCACCGACGAAGTGATGTTGTAGGGCGCAATGCCCATGTTCATCAGACGCGCGATGGTCTGCGGCGCGTCGTTGGTATGCAGCGTCGACAGCACCATGTGGCCGGTCTGCGCCGCCTTGATCGCGATCTCGGCCGTCTCCAGGTCGCGGATTTCGCCGACCATGATGATGTCCGGATCCTGGCGCAGGAACGAGCGCAAGGCCGCGGCGAAGGTCATGCCGCGCTTGTTGTTCTGCTGCACCTGGTTGACGCCTGGCAAGCGGATTTCGACCGGATCCTCGGCGGTGGAGATGTTGCGCGTCTCGTCGTTGAGGATGCCCAGCGCCGTATACAACGACACCGTCTTGCCCGAACCAGTCGGCCCGGTCACCAGCACCATCCCGTACGGCTTGTGGATCGCCTCCAGGAACAACTTCTGCTGGTCCGGCTCGTAGCCCAGCTTGTCGATGCCCAGCTTGGCCGCGCTGCCGTCCAGGATACGCAGCACCACCTTCTCGCCGAACAGCGTCGGCAAGGTGCTGACGCGGAAGTCGATCTGCTTGGTCTTGGACAGGTTGAGCTTGATGCGCCCGTCCTGCGGCACCCGCTTCTCCGCGATATCCAGCTGCGACATCACCTTCAAGCGAGCCGCGATGCGCTGATTCAGCTTCACCGGCGCCTTGGCCACATTCTTGAGCAGCCCATCGATCCGCAACCGCACCCGGTAATCGTCTTCATAGGGCTCGAAATGGATGTCCGAGGCTCCCCGCCGGATCGCATCCACCAGCACCTTGTTGACGAACTTCACCACAGGCGTGTCGTCGCCCTTGGCATCGACCCCGGCATCCCCGCCGGCGCCCATGTCCTCGTCCCCGGCCGACACGTCCAGGTCGCCCATGCCCTCATCATCATCCCCGAGAGAAGCGCCTAGCGAGGCATTACTGGCCTGCCATTGCTCTAGGGTACGACGAATCTGGTCCTCGTCGACCAGGATAGGCTCGACCACCAGGTTCGTATGGAACTTGATGTCATCCAGTGCCCGGGTCTGGGTCGGGTTGCTCACCCCCACGAACAACCGGTTGCCGCGCTTGAACAGCGGCAACACCTGGTGCTTCTGGAGCAACTCCTCGCTGACCAGCTTGACGGCACTCTGGCTGGCGTCGAATGCTGATACGTCGAGCAAAGGCATACCGAACTCAACCGCGTTGGCTGCGGCTAACTGTGCCGCGCCTACAACTTTGTTCTGGGCAAGCCAGATGGGGAGCGGCAGCTTGGCTGAAGCCGCTTTCTCCATCGCGTCGCGAGCGACGGCTTCGTCCAGCGCTCCATCTTGGACCAAGCGGCGCGCTAGACCAGTGATTCCGACAAGGTTGGCAGTACTGACGGCGTTCATACGAGTCCTCTGTTGATCCGACATCCCGCCACACGCGGCAGCCGGCTTCTGCCTACAAGCAAAGTCTTGGCCAAACCGCCCACGTAAATCCACACTTTGGTGACACTCTAACGCTGTCAGAATGGCTGTGCACGATGCCAGCGCCAAGCGCTTTCAATGATTTCGAGCATATCTTGCCAGCTTCTTTCCCAGCCCAAAATTTGCCGCGCCTTTGCACTGGAAGCAACCAGTCGCGCCGGGTCACCGGGTCGCCTCCCAACCAATTCAAACGGAACGGGTCGCCCTACCACCTGTTCAGCCGAAGCCACGATATCCATGACCGAATACCCCTGTTCGCCCCCGAGATTGAAATCATGCGCTCCGGGACTACGTTCAAGAAGAGAAACCGCAAGCGCGTGTGCTTTAGCAAGATCCTGAACATGTACATAATCGCGAATGCAGGTTCCGTCGGAAGTAGGATAGTCCGCCCCGAATACCTTCAGTGGTGGCGCCTGTCCAAACGCAGCCCTTAGGGCATTTGGAATAAGGTGGGTTTCTCTTGCGTGCGCCTCACCAATGCCATGCTCAGCAAGAGCTCCTGCAGCATTAAAGTAACGAAGAACTACTGAAGATAGACCATAGGCAGCCCACGCGTCAGCGAGAATACGCTCGACCATCAACTTGCTAGCGCCATAGGGTGTGATCGGCTGCATCGGCTGGTACTCATCGATCAGCGCAACTTGAGATTGTCCGAACACTGCCGCAGTCGAAGAAAACACCATTTTTTCTACTCCGCGCCGACGCATCTGCGTCAGAAGATTCAGCGCGCCGACGACGTTGTTCTGATAAGTGGGAAACGGGTTACCCACAGATTCGGCTACCAGCGAGGTCGCAGCAAAATGCATTACCACGTCGTAACGACGCATATTAAACGCACGCGTTAGCGCCGCTTCATCCAACAGGTCGGCTTGGATGAACTCGCCCCATTTGACTGCTTGGCGGTGGCCGGTAGACAAATTGTCCAACACAGTGACCGCGTGCCCTTGCTCCGCCAGCCACTGCGACATATGGCTGCCGATATATCCCGCCCCCCCACAGACAAGGATGTTCCACATTTATTCCACCCCACGCCCAATGATCATCACAAAGACCGCCCCTATTTACCAAGCACTCGAAACGGAACGCCCCAGAACTGACCTGTGCTCAAGCTTTGGCTTCTTCGTGGTACTCATCGTCCACATTGATTGACCACAGGCGGTTCTTATCCACATTACCGGTCAGAATTTGCTCGGCAGCTTCCTTGGCCGTCAGCATCGAATGGTCCTGATTGTTATAGCGGTGCATGCCATTGCGTCCCACAAGGAATAGGTTGGGCACCGCGTCCAACGCCGTACGCAACTGCTCGAAGCGCGCATATGATTCGCCGAAATAGCCTGGGTAGGCCTTAGGCACACGAATCACCACCGCGTCCTGCGCAGCTGCCGCAGAAACCAGCCCGATCTGCAGCATCTCGCGCTGCGCCAACTCCTGCAGATCGACATCGGACATCGTCCAGAGCTCGTCGGTTTCGCGACAGAAGAATTCTAGCCCCATCCACACCATGGACGCGTCCTTGACCATGTGCGGGCTCCAGTTGTTGAAAATCTGGACACGTCCCACGTTCACGCCCGGCTCCTGGATATATATCCAGTTATCACCCAACGTACGTGGCAACTCGCTGGCCCGATAAAGCAGGCCAACGGTGATGAAGTCGCGGTACTGCAAGTTGTCGGCAATGGCCACAATGTCCTCGCCCCAGCTCTGCCGCGAGGCGGCCACCAAGTCACGCATCGGCATCGTCGACACCACGTGGCTGCAGTCCAATTTGAAGACCTCGCCCGCCTCGTTCTGTACGGTCACGTTATGTACTTGCCCTGCATCCACAGCAAGGCCT
Organism: Xanthomonas sp. NCPPB 1067; assembly: GCF_020783795.1. Classification (NCBI taxonomy): domain Bacteria; kingdom Pseudomonadati; phylum Pseudomonadota; class Gammaproteobacteria; order Lysobacterales; family Lysobacteraceae; genus Xanthomonas; species Xanthomonas sp. NCPPB 1067. The sequence continues at coordinate 13,346 of NZ_JAJGQG010000019.1, read as the reverse complement.
ACAGCCTTGTGCTTCATCAGCAGGGTGCCACCACGCGCTTGGAAGAGCTGCGCCGCAGTCTCCCACATCTCACCAGGTCCATGCTTGGGGTACAGGAAATTCTCAATGAGCGAAGTTTGCGCCACCTTTTCATTCAGGCCCAGCATGCCCCTTAGTGCATGCACTACCGCCTTGGTGACCGACAAGCTCTTGATGCGCTGCGCGCCCCATTCGGCACTTATCTGATTGCAAGGCACACCCCATACTTTCTCGGTGTACTCCTTGAAGAACTGCCCGTACAGGCGCTGGCCAAAGCGGTTGATCAGGAAATCCTCAAGGCTCACCTCCGGCTCGATCTTGCTGACCTGCGCACGCAGATAGCTGAAACCAAACAGCAAGGACTTGGCCACGCCCAGCTTGCGAAAGCTGTCCACGTCCAACTTCAACGGATACGAGAAGAGTCTTCGGTTGAAGTAGATCCGTGACAGGCGGTTGCGTACCAGCATGGCAGCTGGCTGGGCTCCATCGGTCACGGCGGCACCGGCCGGCAGGCCATCGCGCGCCTGCCCCTGGTAACGCAGATTCAAAGGAACATCACCAGAATGTTCAATGGGCATCAGATTGGTCCACCACTGCATCACCCAGTCTGATTTAGAGAAGAAACGATGTCCGCCGATGTCGATGCGGTTGCCGTTGTGGTTGACCGTGCGCGAAATTCCGCCGACACAGTCATCGGCCTCCAGCACCGTTACCTGCACGCCCGGCTGTCCCACCAGCTCTAGCGCTGCCGTGAGCCCTGCGGGCCCGGCACCAATGATCACTACATGCTTACTCATGTTGCTTCCCTTCCCCAATGGACCAGCCACGCGCGCGCGGCCGGAACAGAATCAATTTCCGCAGTACAAAGTTGGAGGTGAATGAAAAACCCACCGCAATCAGCCTGGCAATGCTCCCCGGCATACCAAGCCATTCGATGCCCAGCCACATTATCCCCTGAACCACCAGCAAGCCGACGCAACCGATCAACACGAAGGTTACCAATTCTGCCGGGCGCGAATGAAGGCTGCGCGCGGCGAACACCCAGCGCACGCTGATGAAGTAGGCCACGACGCTGCCTACCAAGAAGCCAGCGGTGGCAGCACCGTACCAGCCCCAACCCCATCGGGTGAGCAAGCTAAAAGTACCCAGATCAAGCAGCAACGCCACGAACGACGCCAGCAGATAGCCCCAACCTTCCAGGGCCGAGCGGCGCCGGGCCGTGGAGAGTGCAGCGACGTCCACTGCAGATGGTTCGTTCATTCCTATGCGCCCCCCGTAAGCGGCCGCACCCAGTCTGAGCACTTGTAAAGATACTCGGTAGTAATCACTTCGCCTGTTCGCGGATGACGCACCTGCCATTTGCTCCGCACGTGCTTTTCCTGGTCGAACGGCAACACGAAGTAATTTGGCGGCACCAGATCACCGTGGCGCGTACACATATGTTCCAGACCCGACTCGCTGATCCTGCAAGGTTCGGCGCCCACCTGCACGTTCGCCATCACCTCGCAGATCTCGGACTGCAGCGTCACTGGTTCCACTTGGGCGCTCAACTGTCTGCCCAGTAGTGCCGTCTGCCGGTTGAACATCTGCCCGGACAACTGCTGCGGGCTGTAGTAATTGGCACGTCGGAGTACCAGCCATGCCGCACGCGGAGAGGCTTCGCTGGCAAACCAGAAAACGCTGGCGTCACGCGGAATATCTTCGCTGAACACCGCCGTGCCATCGGCTGACTCTTGGACGCGGGTCCACGGACTACGTGAGTCCCAGACGCTCAGCGCGCCCGCCAAGGCAACTAAGGACAGCACACCCATCAGAGCTTGCCCCTTCGGCCTACTGCTGCGGTAACCCCAGACGGCCAACGCGACCAGCCCGCCGCTGATCAGCGGGTAAGCGAAGATCATCACGTCCTGGCGAACCACTTCCGGATTGCGCCCGGCCATTTCGTACACGGCCCATATCTGCAACTGGTAGCGCGCGGCGGCTATAACCATCGCGATGCTCAATCCTGCCAGCAGCAGGCGGTGAATGGGGGGACTCACCCGATCAGCCACATACGGCCAAACCATGTGCAGCGGGATCAGCCCCAGCACCGCCCACGGCAAAGTGCTACGCGGCACGCTGGCGCCGATTACCGCAATAGAGACCACCAGCAAGGGAGCAATCCAGTAGCGCTCCCCACGCTCCCACTGATCCCAGATCACGAACGGAATCGACGCCGCAGCCAACCAGTGCACTATCCACAGCACGCGCCACAACTGCAGACCGATGGGCAAGACCAGCCTCAAGACATCAGCCAGCAGGAAACTCAGGCTAAGGCCGAGCACGGTGGCGAGCAGGGCTGCCTTGGCCAACCGACCCAACACCGCGCTGGGACCACCCCGCTGGGCCAGCAGGCTTAGAAGATAGACATCTGCCAGTACGATGCACCAGTCACGCGGCGTCCAGGCGCCCAGAAACACCTGGTCGCCCACTCCATCAATCATGCGGCGCCATTGCGTGTCCATCACCAGCAACAGGCCCGCCAGGGGACCCACCTTCAATGCTGCAAGGACGAAGATAGGCGCCACCAGCAGCAATGACCATAGCCAACGGCGGTCACCCAAAACGAGCCAACACCAAGCCAGCAGCACAGCGACGATGGCCTGCAACGGATGTAGCAGCCCCGCAGCAGCGAACAAGACTACTGCCCAGGCCATCCGATCACGCGCCAACGCCGCAATGGCCAGCAGGGATAGAGCCTCGGCAACAGGTCGCGCCGTCAGGAAAGGCTCCGCATACGAAAACATACTGAATGCGCCATAGCCGGTAGGCACAATGATCAACGCCAGCAGGGCGGGCCAGCGCCATCGTGCCGGGAACAGCACATGCACGCACCAGGCGCTGGCCGCGTAGAAAAGCAAGCGACTGGCAAAGGTCAGCGCCAAGAAGGCCTTACCAGGCTCTACGTGAGCCAGTACTAGCGCCAGCAACTGAGGGAACAGGGTAAAGCTGGCTTGGCTGCCCGCGACGAAGAACAGGTCACGGTTAAAGATATCTGGCGAGATCAAGCGCAAGGCTTGCGCCAGATAGAGCGTCGCGTCGTGGCGAATGCCGGTGTAGGGCCTGATGTAGAGGATCAACGCCAGCGCAAAGCACCAGGGCGCGATCCTGCGCAACGTCAGCATGTACCGGGTCCATATATTCAGAAAAAGCGAGCCCCGCAGACGCGGGGCTCGATTACAAAGCTCGGCGCATCACGCCTGCCGAGTTACTGGCAGGTAGACGGGCGGTACTTCCGATCAATCGTGCCGCTGCAAACCCAATTGACCTGACCGTTAGCGGTCTTGGTGCCTGTGAGGGTGATCGTTCCTGTGGGGGTGCTACCGCCCAGATCCTTGGCAGTTGCGGTGATCACGCCGTTGGCGTAGGTGACGCTCGACACATATTTGGACGACTGGGTCTCAATGGCCGCGCTCGCCGGCATGGTTGTCGCAGTATCCGAAGCAGCGGCTTCAGAAACAGTGGTACGGGCCGACGAAGCAGCTAGCACCACTTCCGACACGCGTGACTTGACCAGATAATCTTGGTAAGCGGGCAGAGCAATGGCCGCCAGAATGGCAATGATCGCGACAACGATCATCAGTTCGATAAGTGTAAAGCCTTGCTGCTTCTTCATGGATGCATCCCCTAGAGGTTGTGAGTTTACCGAAATCTCCGGCCCGGGCACTTGGTGCACCCGAGCAGGGCGCGTGTGCAAATCGGTACATGCAGATTACGTGCCAATCAGCAGTCCCCGTTCGCGTCTTCTCCCCGGGGCAATGATGCCAGGCATCTCGGCAAATGAAAGCTCCTCTGTCTTCAAGTGCGACCGGGGTGACCATGTGACGCGCAAGGTCAGATTCCGACTAAGAGCGGTCACTTCTCAAGACGTCGCAGGTCCATCGACCGATATGATGCCCTTGCCTGGCAAACACGCTACCATCACTGCGTACTCCGGCCTGGGGATGGCTGGATCTGGGGAGCCCAACATGTCAGTCGCGCGTAGCGCCATCAAGAAGCAATCGGTCGACCGGAACACAAGCATGCTGCAGACCTTCGTTTGGGAAGGGGCTGACAAGCGTGGCGTGAAGATGAAGGGAGAGCAGACAGCCCGTAACGCCAATATGTTGCGAGCAGAGCTGCGCCGCCAGGGCATTGTGCCCAGCATGGTGAAGCAAAAGCCGAAGCCTCTGTTCGGAGCGGCGGGTAAAAAAATTACCCCAAAAGACATCGCGTTCTTTAGCCGCCAGATGGCGACGATGATGAAGTCGGGCGTGCCCATCGTCAGTTCTCTGGAGATCATTGGCGAGGGACACAAGAACCCACGCATGAAAAAAATGATCGGCCAGATCAGGACAGACATCGAGGGTGGATCCTCGCTCTACGAGTCCATCAGCAAACATCCCGTTCATTTTGACGAACTCTACCGCAACCTTGTCCGCGCGGGTGAAGGCGCTGGCGTACTGGAGACAGTGCTCGACACGGTCGCTACCTACAAAGAAAACATTGAAGCCCTCAAAGGCAAGATCAAAAAGGCAATGTTCTACCCTGCCATGGTGGTTGCCGTGGCAATCATCGTGAGTGCGATTCTACTCATCTTCGTGGTGCCTCAGTTCGAAGAAGTATTTAAGAACTTTGGCGCCGAATTACCGGCATTCACTCAGCTCCTCGTCAACGCCTCGCGCTTCATGGTCAGCTATTGGTGGTTGATGTTAGTGGTGGCGGTTGGATCCATCGTTGGCTTCATTTTTGCCTATAAGCGCTCTCCACGCATGCAGCATGGGCTCGATCGATTGATCCTCAAGGTGCCGGTAATTGGACAGATCATGCACAACAGTGCGATTGCACGTTTTGCACGGACGACTGCAGTGACATTCAAGGCAGGCGTCCCACTAGTGGAGGCACTTGGGATCGTAGCTGGCGCTACTGGCAACAAGGTGTACGAGGAGGCCGTTCTCAGGATGCGGGACGATGTGTCTGTCGGCTACCCGGTCAACATGGCGATGAAACAAGTGAATCTGTTTCCGCACATGGTGGTACAAATGACGGCGATCGGCGAAGAAGCAGGCGCCCTGGATACCATGCTTTTCAAGGTGGCAGACTACTTCGAGCAGGAAGTCAACAACGCCGTGGACGCGCTAAGCAGCCTACTGGAGCCGCTGATCATGGTGTTCATCGGCACCATCGTAGGCGGCATGGTCATCGGCATGTATCTTCCGATCTTCAAACTCGGCGCAGTGGTTGGATAAGACGTAATGGCATTTCTTGACCAGCATCCCGGTCTCGGCTTTCCTGCCGCGGCCGGACTGGGACTGCTGATCGGCAGCTTCCTGAACGTGGTGATCCTGCGCTTGCCCAAGCGCATGGAGTGGCAGTGGCGGCGCGATGCGCGCGAGATCCTGGAGCTGCCGGACATCTATGAGCCGCCGCCGCCGGGGATCGTGGTGGAGCCCTCGCACGACCCGGTGACAGGCGACAAGCTCAAGTGGTGGGAGAACATTCCGGTCCTGAGCTGGGTGATGCTGCGCGGCAAGTCGCGCTACAGCGGCCAGCCGATCTCCATCCAGTATCCGCTGGTGGAGTTGCTGACGGCCTTCCTGTGCGTGGCCAGCGTCTGGCGTTTCGGCTTCGGCTGGCAGGGCTTTGGCGCGATCGTGCTGAGCTGCTTCCTGGTGGCGATGTCGGGCATCGACCTGCGCCACAAGCTGTTGCCGGACCAGTTGACCTTGCCGCTGATGTGGCTGGGCCTGGTCGGCTCGATGGACAACCTCTACATGCCGGCCAAGCCGGCCCTGCTCGGCGCGGCGGTTGGCTATGTGTCGCTATGGACGGTGTGGTGGCTGTTCAAGCAGCTCACCGGCAAGGAAGGCATGGGCCATGGCGATTTCAAGCTGCTCGCCGCGCTCGGCGCCTGGTGCGGGCTGAAAGGCATCCTGCCCATCATCCTGATCTCCTCGCTGGTCGGCGCCATCCTGGGCTCGATCTGGCTGGTCGCCAAGGGCCGCGACCGCGCCACTCCAATTCCGTTCGGCCCCTACCTGGCTATCGCCGGCTGGGTGGTGTTCTTCTGGGGCAACGATCTGGTGAACGGCTACCTGCAGTTCGCAGGCCTGCGCTGACCGGGGCACGGCGATGAGCGACTTCATCGTCGGCCTCACGGGTGGCATCGCCTCCGGCAAGAGCGCCCTTGCCGCCGAGTTCGAGAAGCTGGGTGTACCGGTCATCGATGCCGATGCGGTTGCGCGGCACGTCGTCATGCCGGGTCCTGTTCTCGATTGCATCATCGACTACTTTGGACCAGGCATCTTGCTGCCGGATGGCACGCTGGACCGCTCCGCCCTGCGCAACATTGTTTTCGCAGATCTGACGCAACGCAAAGCGCTCGAAGCAATTACGCATCCGGCTATCCGTGCAGAGTTGCAGCGCGCGGCACAGGCGGCTGAAGGTCCTTATGCCATCGTTGCGATCCCTTTGCTCACCGAGGCGGGTGGCCGCGCAGCCTATCCCTGGTTGGATCGCGTTCTGGTGATCGATGCACCAGTCGAACTGCAACATGCACGACTAATGCGCCGCGATGGCAGCACGCCGGAATTGGCGGATCAGATGATCGCTGCGCAGGCGTCCCGCGAGCAGCGTCTTGCGCTGGCGGACGACGTCGTGGTCAACGATGGCCAGCCGGCACATCTGATTCGAGCGGCGCACGAGCTCGACGCGCGTTATCGCCAGCGCACGAATTAGCGCGTCATTCCTGCAATTCCGCACACCCTACCGACGGGAGCGGAAAACATGACAGGTCGCAAAGACGACCTAGCGATGAAAGGCCAGTGTCGCGATGACGCCGCGCTCCTGGCCTGGGCGCACACTGACGCGCCAGCCATACAGGTCGCACAGCCGGCTCACGATCGACAGGCCGATGCCGCCGCCTTGCGAGTGGCCGGCGTGGGTGCCGCGGTAGCCGCGCTGGAACAGTTTGGCGGCGTCTTCTTCGCTCAGGCCGGGGCCGGAGTCGATGACTTCCACCGCATCGCCGAGCACGCGCACGCGCACCTGGCCGTCCTGGGTGTATTTGACGGCGTTGCCGATCAGGTTGCCGAGCGCGACCGACAAGGCGGATTCGGGCGCGTCGATCACCAGGTCGCGGCCGCCCTCCAGCAGCAGCTCCAGCGGTTTTCCGCCGAGTTGGGCGCGGTGCGAGTCGATCAGTTGTTCGGCCACCTTGGCCACATTGCTGCTGCCCTGCCCGCGTTCGTTGCGCGAGAGCAGCAGCAGCGAGCCGATCAGGTCGCTGCATTGCTGTTCGGCGCGCTGGATGCGCTGCAGCCGTTGCAGCACCTTCTCATCCAGATTGGGCTTGGTCAGCAGCAACTCGGTGGCACCGCGAATCACCGCCAGTGGCGTGCGCAGTTCGTGGCTGACGTCGGCGTTGAATTCGCGGTCGCGCTGCACCACTTCGGTCAGGCGCGCGGAATAGTCGTCCAGCGCTTCGGCGAGCTGGCCCACCTCGTCGTCCGGGAAGTGCGCGGCCAGCGGCTTGGGCTCGCTGGTACCGCCGCGGTAGGCACGCAGGCGCGCAGCCAGGTCCGACACCGGGCGCATCACCTTGGAGGCGGACCACCAGCCGATCAACAGTGAAAACCCGCTGAACACCAGCACCGACAGCATCAAGGTGCGCTTGAGCTGGATCTCGCCCTTGAGCGTCTGGGTCATGTCGTAGGCGAGGAAGAACCACTCGCTGGGCGTCTTGCGCACCGCCAGTTTGTACGAGTACGCATTGCCGTTTTCGTCCACGCCGGAAATGGTGTGGATGCCATCGGGGAACTGGTACCACTCCGGCTGCTCCAGGCGCAGCGCTTCGAACTTGTCGCTCTTGACCACGCGCCCGCGCATCTGTTGCACGGGCAGGTCGGGGTTGCGCATCGGATCGGAATAGAACCGCTGCGCGAACGCGTCGATGTTGCGGTTCATCACGTCTTCGACCAACTGGTTTTCCACGCGCGAGCGCGCCCAGTTGGTGGCAAAGGCGAACAGGGTCGTCAGGCAGAAGCCCAGCAACACGAACGACAGGATGATGCGGCTGCGCAGTCGCCGCCGGTAGCGGCCACGCCGGCGGGCGGGCCGCGGTCCGTTGGTACTCTCAGGCATCGGGCGAAGCGATGCGGTAGCCGATGCCGTGGCGGGTCTGGATCATCGGCACATCGAACGGCTTGTCCACCACCGCGCGCAGGCCGTGGATATGCACGCGCAGCGAGTCCGAATCGGGGAGCTCTTCGCCCCACACGCGGGTTTCCAGCTCCTGGCGCGTCACCACGGCGGGCGAGGCTTCCATCAGCGCCTGCAGGATCTTCAGCGCAGTGGGATTGAGTTGCAGCAGCTTGCCACGGCGGCGCACTTCCAGCGTGTCCAGATTGTACTCCAGATCGCCGGTTTCCAGCACGCGGGTGTGCACGCCCTTGCCGCGACGCGACAGCGCGTTGAGGCGTACTTCCACTTCCTGCAGGGCGAACGGCTTGATCAGATAGTCGTCGGCACCAGAGTCGAAGCCGGCCAGTTTGTTGTCCAGCGAGTCGCGCGCGGTGAGCATCAGCACCGGCGTTTGCTTGCGCGCTTCGTTGCGCAGCTTGCGACAGACTTCGATGCCGTCCATGCCGGGCAGGTTGAGGTCGAGCACGATGGCGTCGAACTCGTGCACCACCGCCAGGTGCAGGCCAGTGACGCCATCGGCGGCGAAATCCACCGTATGGCCGCGGTCTTCGAGGTAATCCCCCAGGTTGGCGGCAATGTCGCTATTGTCTTCGATTACTAGAATTCGCACTGGAACCTCGTTGTTGAGTCAGTTACCCGACTGCATTCGCACGTTCTGGCGTTGCAGCCGCGTCAATTCGTCTTTGTCGCCGTCTCGCAGCCGGCGCCGCTCGGCAGCCGTCATGCATTGCGTGGTGGAGAGATGCGAGCCCACTGCGCGAACGCGTTGACAGACCATCCGACTGTCTTCGCCAGCCTTGGTCAACAGCGCATTGACCACTTCCTGATCATTGAACACTGCGACGCTTGACTCCGGCGTGAGTTGCGCAGGGTCGGGGCTGGCCTGCAGCGTGGCCTGCATGCGCTCCAGGGCAGCCAGCACCTTGGCGCGGTCCTCGGGCCCGATCTCGGCATAGGTGTCGCCCGAGTTCAGGTCGCGGCGCACCTGTTCGGCCTGCTCGGCGAACGGCCGCTTGGCCTTGAGATCCACCATGGTCTTGGTGGCGGCAAAGGCCGGCAACGCCAGGAACAGCAGCAGCAGAGGCCCCTTCATGATTTCCCTTTGCGTTCCATACCCGACGATTGCTGAAATGTAGACCTGAACACGGCAACCAACAAGCCGTCACAAAAAGGCCCGGGCGCCTGTGGGACACCCGGGCCAAACGTTCTTCCCGATCACCGTCACTGCCGAGAGCGGAGCTACGGTCGGCAGAGGCTAGCGGTCCAGAGATTATTTTTTTGTTAATTTTTCGGTAAAGCATGCAGCCGGCCGATCAGCGGGTGGCCTGCTCCAGATGCTCCACGATATGGGTGGCGACATCCACGCCACAGACGCCCTCGACCCCTTCCAGCCCCGGAGTCGAGTTGACTTCCAGGACCAGTGGTCCACGGCTGGAGCGGATCAGGTCCACGCCCGCCACCGCCAGGCCGAGCGCGCGCGCCGAACGGACCGCCACTTCCTGTTCCTGCGCGCTGGCCTCGGCCATGGCGGCGCTGCCGCCCAGATGCAGGTTGGAACGAAAGTCGCCTTCGGCGGCCTGGCGGCGCATGGCGGCGACAACGCGGTCGCCGACCACGAAACAGCGCAGGTCCGCCCCCTCTGCCTCGCCGATGAATTCCTGCACGATGAAGTTGGCGTACAGCCCGCGCAGCGCCTCGACCACCCCGCGCGAGGCGCTGGCTTTTTCGGTCAGGATCACGCCGGCACCCTGCGCGCCCTCGTTCAACTTCACCACATGCGGCGGCGGGCCGAGCATGGAGAGCAGATCCTGGGTGTCGTCGGGGTTGTCGCCGAACACGGTGACGGGCATGTCGATGCCCTGCGCGGCCAGCAGCTGGTGTGCGCGCAACTTGTCGCGCGAACGCAGGATGGCGTCGGAAGGGTTCGGCGTATAGGTGCCCATGAACTCGAGCTGGCGCAACACTGCCGTGCCATAGCGGGTGACCGAGGCACCGATGCGCGGGATCACCGCGTCGAAGCCGGTGATCGGCTTGCCCTTGTAGTGCAGGCTGAAACCGTCGGCGGCAATCCGCATATAGCAGCGCAGCGGATCCAGGATGCGCACCGTATGCCCACGCTTGCGCCCGGCTTCGATCAGCCGGCGGGTCGAATACAGTTTGCTGTTGCGGGAAAGAATGGCGATCTTCATCGCAGTGGGAGTACGGCGCGGCCTGGACATGGTCGGAGTCTGGTGACGGAGTGACCCAAGCCCGTACGTGTGCCGTCCAGATCGCATGCAGGCCAGCTCCCTGCGCGCGACGATCGGACTGCTGTGCGACGGCCCCGAGAATGTGGAAGCGATGGCGCCAGGGCCTGTTGCAACCACGAACGCTGCGCAGCCACGGCCGCCTGGATGCTAGCAGGGCGTGCGCGCCGCGCTCAAGCGCCAAGCCGGCGATGGTCGCCCGCTAACGCATGCCAGCCATTGGCACTGCCCGGCATGCACGGTCCACAACGCGTGTCGCGCGCAAGGCCCTCCGCTCGCAACATAGACGCCTACGCCGACGCGAGCTGCACATCCCCGTCGCCCTCACGCCGCACCGCGATCGCCGTGACGCGTCTTGCACGCCTGGTACCGCAATGCTTGAGCCCCCTCAATGCCGGCATGCCGGCCCACCCGAGACCCATCCATGCGACGTCCAGCAAGCGCGGCCTATGCCAACCCCTCCCGCATCCGTCAGGGGCGTCCGTTTCCGCGCGGCGCCGTCTTCGATGGCAAGGGCACCAATTTCGCCCTGTTTTCCGCGCATGCCACGCGTGTGGAGCTGTGCCTGTTCGACGAACAGGGCAACGAAACGCGTGTCGACCTGCCCGAATACACCAACGAGATCTGGCATGGCTATCTGCCGGACGTCAAACCGGGGCAGCGTTATGGTTACCGCGTACACGGTCCTTACGCACCGACCGAGGGGCACCGCTTCAATCACAACAAGCTGCTGCTGGATCCCTATGCACGCGAGCTCGAAGGCGACCTGATCTGGGCTGACGAACTCTACGGCTACACGGTGGGCCACCCTGACGGCGATCTGAGTTTCGACGAGCGCGACAGCGCACCCTTCATGCCCAAGTGCGTCGTGGTCGAAGACACCTACGACTGGGAGGACGATGCGCGCCTGCTCAAGCCATGGAACGAGACGGTGGTGTATGAAACCCATGTGCGCGGCTACACCATGCGCAACCCGCAGGTGCCCGAAGCGCTCCGCGGCACCTGCGCCGGCCTGGCGCAGCCGCAGGTGTTGCAATACATCAAGGACCTGGGCGTCACCGCAGTGGAGTTGCTGCCGGTGCACGCGTACCTGGACGATCAACACCTGCTGGACAAGGGCCTGCGCAATTATTGGGGCTACAACACCCTCGGCTTCTTCGCATTGAAGTCGCGCTATCTCTCCAGCGGCCACCGCGATGAGTTCCGCGACATGGTCAAGGCCATGCACAAGCAGGGACTGGAGGTGATCCTGGACGTGGTCTACAACCACACCGCCGAAGGCAGCGAGCTTGGGCCCACGCTCTCGTTCAAGGGTATCGACAATGCCAGCTACTATCGTCTGGCCGAGGACAAGCGCTATTACATCAACGACACCGGCACGGGCAATACGCTCAACCTGAGCAACTCGCGGGTGATCCAATTCGTCAACGATTCGCTGCGCTACTGGGCGGGCGAAATGCATGTAGACGGCTTCCGCTTCGATCTGGCGACGATTCTCGGCCGCGAGCCGAGCGGGTTCGATCAACGCGGCGGCTTCCTGGATGCCTGCAACCAGGACCCGTTGCTGTCGGAAGTGAAGCTGATCGCCGAGCCGTGGGATTGCGGCCCTGGCGGTTACCAGGTGGGTCACTTCCCACCGGGCTGGTCGGAGTGGAACGACAAGTTTCGCGACAATGCGCGCGAGTTCTGGAAGGGCGAGGACGGCAAGCTCGCCGAATTCGCCACCCGTTTCACCGGCTCTGCGGACCTGTTCGATCGACGCGGCCGCAGGCCGTGGGCGTCGGTGAATTTCATTACCGCGCACGATGGGTTCACCCTGCGCGATCTGGTCAGCTACAACGAAAAGCACAACATCGACAATGGCGAGGACAACCGCGACGGCTCGTCCAATGACGGATCGTGCAATTACGGCGCCGAAGGCGAGACCGACGATGCCCAGATCCTGCAGATCCGCGAGCGGCAGATGAAGAACCTGCTTGCCACCTTGTTCCTGGCGCAGGGAACACCGATGCTGCTGGCCGGCGACGAGCGCGCGCAGACGCAGGGAGGCAACAACAACACCTATTGCCAGGACAACGAGATCACCTGGCTGGACTGGGAGAACGACCCCACCGACGGACGCCTGACCGGCTTCGTCAAGGCGCTGACGCACCTGCGCAAGCGCTACCCGATCCTGTCGCGTGGACGCTTCCTCAACGGTCAGTACAACGAGGAAGCCGGAGTGCGCGACCTCACCTGGCTCAACCCGGGCGGCAGCGAGATGGACGATGCGCATTGGACCGACGCCGGTGCGCGCTCGGTGGGTCTGCTGCTGGAAGGCAAGGCGCAGACTTCCGGCGTCAAGGAGCTTGCCAACGATGCCACCCTGCTGATCGTGATCAACGCCTACCACGAGGGTGTGAGCTTCACCCTGCCCGCGACCGACGAGCCGGTGCATTGGAAGCTGGTGCTCTCTACCGACGAAGTGCTGGAAGTGGACATGATGCCGGCCGGCGCGAGCGAGTTCCTGGCGCCGCCGCGCAGCGTGTCGGTGTTCGAATGCAAGAGCGACCAATGACCTGACGCGGAGGGGCTCGCCGTTCGTCGACAAGGCGAGCGGCGAGACCGCTGCACGCGCGGCACCGATGTGGCGAGGTGTCGGTCAAGGATCCGGGCCGTCGAAGGGTGCGATGGCGCGCCATCGTTACGCGACATCGTTGCCGGCCGCAGCCGCATCATCGCGACGTTCGATCTACAGAGCGCACTCCACACGGTGCCCGCTGCAGGCCGACTGGCCGTGTTGCGGGAGGCGTTGGCTGTGAGAGGCGTTGGCTGTGAGAGGCGTTGGCTGTGAGAGGCGTTGGCTGTGAGAGGCGTTGGCTG
>NZ_JAJGQG010000018.1:0-90563 GCF_020783795.1 Xanthomonas sp. NCPPB 1067 | reverse complement strand
GGTCCCGGCTCTCCATCTCCCTGATCGTCGCCTTCGACCGCAACCACGCCATCGGCCGTGACAACGATCTGCCGTGGAAGTTGCCGGACGATCTCAAGCGCTTCAAGGCGCTGACGCTGGGCAAGCCGATCCTGATGGGGCGCAAGACCGCGCAATCGCTGGGGCGTGCCTTACCTGGACGCCTGAATCTGGTGCTGACGCGCTCCGGGCAGGTGCCGTTCGAGGGCATGCAGGCGGTTGCATCGGTCGATCAGGCGATCGAGCGCGCCGCGCAGGACGGCGCGCAGGAGTTGTGCGTGATCGGCGGCGGCGAGGTGTATCGCCTGACCATGGACCGCGCCGATGTGCTGGCGGTGACCGAGGTCGACACGGCGGTGGATGGCGCCGATACGCACTTCCCGCCGATCGACCCGGCGGTGTGGGTTCCAGCGCATCGCCAGGCGCATGCGGCCGATGACCGCCATGCGTTCGCCTTTTCTTTCGTGGATTACCTGCGGCGCTGAGCCGGCAAGGACGCGGCGCGTGACCGGCGCACCAGGGTCAAGGCGACTTACTCGGGAGCGCCGCCAGCTTGCGGCTTGGCCGGCGCGGCGGCGCCGCTCCCCGCATTTCCCGCAGTGTTGCCGCCATTGCCGCGCCCCCGGCCACGCCCGCGTGGGCGGCCCTGGCCTTCGCGTGGACGCCGCGGCGCGTTCGTGGTGGGTGCGGCGGGTGCTGTGACTTCGCGGCCCGGCACCTGCACCACGCGCAGCTCCTCGCTATCGAGCTGCAGGGCGGTGAGCTTGCCGCCCCACACCGCGCCGGTATCGATGGCGTGCACGCCCTGGGTGATGGTGAGCCCCAGCGCGGACCAGTGGCCGCACACGATCTTCAGATCGCGCTCGACCCGGCCCGGCACCTCGAACCAGGGATACAACCCCTGCGCCTGCGTACCGGGCGTGCCCTTGTCGTCGGTGGCGATGCGCCCGCGCGGTGTGCAATAGCGCATGCGCGTGAACAGGTTGATGATCGCGCGGCTGCGCTCGTAGCCGCTCAGACCCGGCGACCAGCCGGGCTGGTCGCCGTACATGTTGCGCAACAGTTTGCGATAACCGCCGCCCTGCAACTGCTGCTCGACCTCGCGCGCATGCTTCTCGGCCATCTGCGTGGTCCACTTCGGCGCCAGCCCGGCATGAATCATCATCCAGCCCAGTTCGCGGTCCACGTGCGCCAGCTTCTGCATGCGCAGCCAGTCCAGCAGCACGTCGCGGTCCTCGGCCAGCACGATGCGCTGCAGATCCGGATTGACCTTGCGCTGTTCCTCCTCCGAGCGCGCACCGATCGCCAGCAGCGACAGGTCGTGATTGCCCAGCACCACCACGCTGTGTGCGCGCAGCGAATGCACCAGGCGCAGCGTTTCCAGCGATTGCCCGCCACGGTTGACCAGGTCGCCGCAGAACCACAGCGTGTCCTGCGCCGGGTCGAAGCGGATCTTTTCCAGCAGGCGCTGGGTGATGTCGTGGCATCCCTGAAGGTCGCCAATCGCCCAGACGCTCATCGCGTGCACTCCATCGGTCCAGCGGTCATCAGTGCAGCGTCCTGGGTACGCTCAGCACGAAGGCGGCGATCGGGGCGGTGAATTCGGTGCCATCGTCGGCCACCATGTCGTAGTGGCCCTGCATCTGGCCCTGCTCGGTTTCCAGCAGCACGCCGGAGGTGTAATGAAACGCTTCGCCCGGGCGTAGCCAGGGCTGCTCGCCGACCACGCCTTCGCCATCGACCTGCTCGGTGCGGCCGTTGGCGTCGGTGATCTTCCAGTGGCGGGCGATCAGGCGCGCAGGCACGGCGCCCGCGTTGTGGATGCGGATGCTGTAGGCGAAGGCATAGCGGCCTTCTTCCGGGGTCGATTGATGGGCGAGGAAGCGTGGTGCCACCTCGACCTCGACCCGATAGCGCGGATCATCGTGCATGCGAAAAGTCTAAATAAAACGGTGTGGGAGCGGCGCTCACGCCAGCTCGACATTGGCCAGCCGGATGAAATCGGCGACCTCGAGTTGTTCTGCACGGGCATCCGGGCGCACACCGGCGGCCTCGAAATGCGCCGGCTCGCAGACGCCGGACAAGGCGTTGCGCAGGGTCTTGCGGCGCTGGCCGAAACCGGCACGCACCACGTCGGCGAAGCGGCGGCGGTCGGCAATGGCCACCGTGGCCTGGTCGCGCGGCACCAGCCGCACCACCGCCGAATCCACCTTCGGCGGCGGCCGGAACGCGCCTGGCGGCACCACGAACAGCGCGGTGACCTCGCAATACGCCTGCAGCATCACGCTCAGCCGGCCGTAGACCTTGCTGCCCGGGCCGGCGGCCATGCGGTCCACCACTTCCTTTTGCAGCATGAAGTGCATGTCGGCGATCGCCGCGGCGTGGTCCAGCGCATGGAACAGGATCGGCGAGGAAATGTTGTAGGGCAGGTTGCCGACCAGGCGAATCGGGTTGTCGTTGGCCAGCGTGGTGAAATCCACGCTGAGCACGTCGCGATGGATGATGCTCAGCGTGCCGATCGGCGCGGCGGCCTCGGTCAACGGGGCGATCAGGTCGCGATCGAATTCGATCACGGTCAACGCGCCGTGCCTGCGCAGCAGCGGGAAGGTGATGGCGCCCTGTCCGGGACCGATTTCGACCAACTGCTGGCCGGCGCGCGGGTCCACCGCCTGCACGATCCGGTCGATGTAGTCGCGATCGGCAAGAAAGTGCTGGCCGAGCGACTTCTTGGCCGGTGCGCTGAAGGAAGAATTCATCCCCCCAGTTTAACGGAGCAGGCGGCTGCACGTGGTATCGGCGCTGCCCCTCGCGCCGGGTGGGGCGTGTGTCGCGTACACGCAGCCGCTTGCCTGGCGTTCGCTCAGCGGCGCGCCGCCAGACGCGCGCACAGGGCGGTCGCGGCCATCAGGCTGGAGGGGTCGGCAATGCCGCGCCCGGCCAGTTCCAGTGCGGTGCCATGATCGACCGCCACGCGCGGGTAGGGCAGGCCCAGGGTGATGTTGACCGCCTGCTCGAAACCGCTGTATTTGAGCACCGGCAGGCCCTGGTCGTGGTACATGGCCACCACCGCGTCGAAGCCGCCCAGTTTCTGCGGCAGGAAGGCAGTGTCCGCCGGCAGCGGCCCGATCAGATGCAGGCCTTCGCCACGCAGGCGCTCCAGCAGCGGAATGACGACGTCCAGTTCCTCGCGGCCCAGGTGCCCGTCCTCGCCGGCATGTGGGTTGAGCCCGAGCACGGCAATACGCGGCGCGGGCAGCCCGAAGTCGCGCCGCAGCGCGGCGTGGGTGATGCGCAGGCACTGTGCCAGCGCATCGGTGGTGATCGCGTCGGCCACCGCGCGCAACGGCAGGTGGGTGGTGACCAGCGCAACGCGCACGATGCTGTTGGCCAGCATCATCACCACCGGGCAGCCGGCCTGCTCGGCGAGCAATTCGGTGGTGCCGGTGTACGCAATGCCGCCGGCGTTGATCGCGGCCTTGTGCACCGGGCCGGTCACCATGCCCTGCAGGCGACCGGACAGGCAGTCGCCGGCAGCGGTGCGCAGGCCGTCGATCACCGCCGTGGCATTGGCTGGATCGGGCGAGCCGAAGCGGGTCGGGCTGACCTGGCGGATCGGGACCACCGGCAGGTCGCCCGGCGCCCGCGCAGACTGGTCGGGATCGAGCAGCCGCACAGGCAAAGACAGCGCCTGGGCGGCGCTGTGCAGGGTATCTGGATCGGCGTAGGCGACCAGACGTGCATCCGGGCGCGGCTGCTGGGCGAGCCGGACGCAGAGTTCCGGCCCGATCCCGGCCGGCTCGCCTGGCACCAGCGCGAGCGACGGGACCTGCATCGCTTAGCGCGCCGGCTGTGCCGGCGGCGGGGTCGGGGTAGCCGGTTCTGCCGGCTTGGCCGGCTCGGCGGTGGCATTGCCATCGGCGCGATCGCCGGTGCGATAGCTCACGTAGGCTTCGCCGCGCAGCTCCTGCAGATACCGGTTGTATTCCTCTTCCAGCTTGCGGCGGCCGATCGTTTCGCGGACCTGCGCACGCTGGTTGTCGGCGCTGACGTCGGTCTGGCGGCTGCCCACGCGCTGCACGATATGCCAGCCGGCCTGGGTGCGGAACGGCTCGGAGACCGCGCCATCGGCCAGGCTCTCGACCTGCTTGCCGAAGTCCGGGCCGAACGCGTCGGCCGGGAACCAGCCCAGATCACCGCCCTGGCCGCGGCTGTTGGCGTCTTCGGACGCTTCCTTGGCGGTGGCCTGGAAATCGGCGCCGCCGACGATGCGCGCACGCAGGGTGTCGATCTTGGCCTTGGCCTGGTCCTCGGTCTGGTTGTCGCCGATGCGGATCAGGATGTGCCGGGCGTTGTACTCGGTCACCATCTTCTTCTCGCCGCCGGCATTGGCGTCGCGCATTTCCACCAGCTTGAGCAACTGGAAGCCGCTGGGGCCACGCAGCGGGCCGGCCACCTGGCCTGGCTGCATGTCGCGAATCAGCTGCGCGAAGGCATTCGGAATCTCGTCCAGGCTACGCCAGCCCAGGTCGCCGCCTTCCAGCGCGTTGGGGCTGTCCGAATAACGTACGGCCGCAGCGGAGAAATCCAGCTCGCCCTTGTCGATCAGGGCCTTGACGCCATCGACCTTCTTCTGGCCAGTGGCGATCTGCTCGGCGGTGGCGCCTTCCGGCAGCCCGACCAGGATATGCGCCAGGTGATACTGGCTGCCGGTGGTGGCCTGCTGGGCCAGCGCGCTATCCACCTCGCCCTCGCTGACGCTGATGCGGCTCTGCGCGAAGCTCTGACGCAGCCGCTGCACGATGATCTCGTCGCGCACCGACGCGCGGAAATCGCCGTAGCCCATGCCATCGGCGGCCAGCTTCTGGCGCAGCCCGTCGACACTGGTGCCGTTCTGCTGGGCGATGCTGGCGATGGCGCGGTTGAGTTCCTCATCGCTGACCCGGATGCCGTTGCCTTCGGCACGGCCCACCTGCAGCTTGACCAGCACCAGGCGCTCGAGCACCTGACGCTGCAGCACATCGTCGGGCGGCAACTGGTTTTCGCGGCCGGCATACTGCGACCTGACATTGCGTACGGCGCGATCGAGCTCGCTCTGCAGCACCACGTCCTCGTCAACGATGGCGGCGATCCGATCCAGCGGCTGGGACTGCTGCGCCGAGGCCAGCGGCGAGACCGTGCTGGCAACTGCCAGCAACGAGGCAAGAACAACGGAGAAAGGCTTGGTCATGGAATCAGGTTCGGATCGTAATCGTCCGGATTGGTCGTGGTATTGCTGGGCGGGACCAGGTACAGGTCGTCGCGGTAATAGCCGAGAATAGCACGGCGCAAAGTGCGGTCCGTGTTCTGGCCGAACGAGCTCAGACCCTTCAGCACGAATTCGAACTGGATGGAATTGTCCATTTCGCCGTCGCGGTTGCGCACGAACCGGCGTACCAGCGCGCGTACCGCCAGGCAGCAGCTGTCCCACTGCACGCCGCCGATGATTTCCAGCGGTTTACGGTCCAGCAACGAATAGTAGTAGCGGCCCACTGCGCTCCAGGTCGGATTGATCGGGTACAGGAACGAGAAGTCGGCCTGCTTGAGCTGGTCGCTCTCGTCGATCAGATTGCGCCGGTAGCGATAGGCCAGGTTGACGATGCCGTCGTTGCCCAGCAGGTAGCGGGTCCGCAGGCTGGCCAGATCTTCCTTGCGCGAGTTCGGGTTCCACTGGTAGGTGGCACCCATCGACCAGCGGTCGTTGATCATGTAGTTGGCATCGGCCACCCACGCCGACTTGCCCTGCTCGATCGGCTGCTCACTGTTGGCGGCGGAATTGTTGATCGTGACCAGCGAGTCGTTGAAGTACAGGATCTGGCCTGCGCTCAGCGACAACTTTTCGCGCCCATCGTCCTGACGCAGCCAGCGCGAGGTCACCGCCAGGGTCAGCTGGTTGGCATCGTTCTGGCGGTCTGCGCCGGTGTAGCGGCTGTCACGGAACAATTGCCCGTAGCTGAAGGTGAACGGCCGGGTGTCGAACACCGGCAGGTCGTCCTGGTCGCGGTACGGCACGTACAGGTAGTACATACGCGGTTCCAGGGTGTTCAGATAGTTGGTTCCAAACACCGAGGTTTCGCGATCGAAGTACACCCCGGCATCCAGCGAGGCGATCGGCAGGCTGCGCGCGGGCGTGCGGTTGCCGGTGAGTGGGGCGGTATTGGCGGTCGTGGAATCCAGCTGATACGCCGTGTATCGCCAGGCCAAGGTCGGCGTCAGGAACCAGGACGCACCGGACAACGGCATCGAGACATACGGTTTGAGATCCAGGCGCGACCCGCTTCCGTAATCCCGGTTGCGGACGTTGGTGCGTACGTACTGGTCGCCTCTGTTCGCTTCGTTGCCATTGTTCGGAATGAAGTCCACCCGGTACGAATCGTCGTGCGTGAACCGCACCGCCTCGGCATACACGCCGGCCTCGAAGATGCCGAGGGGCTTCTCCCAGGTGAAATACGCACGCGGCTGGCGGTTGTAGGGCAGGGCCTGTTCGTCCAGGGTGTAGTCGGTGAGCTGCCAGCGGTCGGCCATCAGGCCGGCGGTCCAGGTCTCGCCGGTGCCGTAGATGCCCACGGTGCTCTGCAGGCTGGAGGCCGACCCCATGCCGTTGACGCGGCTGGTGAAATCTTCCACGTAGCGGGTATCGCTGACCCAGGCGATGCTGCTGCGGGCCTGCCAGTGCGTGTCCACGTTGTGGAAGCCGCTGTAGAAGACGCTGCCGCGGTCCTTCTTGCGCAGGTTGTCGTTGGGCAGGTAGTTGCCGGTGATCTCGCCGCGGCCGCCCTCGTACAGGTAGCGGAATTCGGTGCCGAACATGAAACCTCGCCTGCTCATGTAGCGCGGCAGCAAGGTGGCGTCGTAGTTCGGTGCCAGGTTGAGGTAGATCGGCTGCAGGTAATCGAAGCCGTTACGCCCGGACAGGCCGAACTGCGGGAACAGCAGGCCGGTCTGACGGCGGTCGTCGATCGGGAACTTGAACCAGGGGAAGTACAGCACCGGCACCTTGCCGACCTGCAGCACCGCGTTGCGCGCGGTGCCAAAGCCTTCTTCGTTGTCCACGTCGATCTCCGGCGCGCGCACCCGCCAGATCGGCTGCGACGGATCGCAGGTGGTATAGGTCGAACGGTGCATCTGGCCGACCTGGCCCTGCAGGTCCACCGATTCGGCGCCGCCGTTGCCGCGCCGGTCCACCAACTGGTACTGGATGTTGGTGACCTTGTGGCTGTCGGTGTCCTGGTTGCCCTCGGCACGGTCGGCGACCATGCGGAAGGACGTGTCCTGGTAGCGGACGTTGCCTTCGGCGATGTAGTTGCCGGTTTCGGTGTCCATGCGCAGGCTGTCCGCACCCAGGAACTGGTCGCCGCGCTTGAGCGCCACGTTGCCCTGATACTGCGGGGTGGTGCTGGTACCGGACAGCTGGTCGCCTTCGATGTCGGTGGGCAGCTGCTGGCGGATCTCCGCTGCCTTGGGATCGGCGGCAGGCGCGCCGTCGAAGCCTGGTAGCGGGTCCACGGCCGGGCACAGTCCCCAGTTCAACGGCTTGTCGGCGGCCATGGCCGGGAGGCAGATGGCGATGCTCAAGGGCAGGGGGAGCAGGCGGAGAGCTCGGCGCACGCGTGGTTCAACCAATAAAATGGCGACTAGCTTGCCGTATAGCCCGCATAGGGGCAATGAAGAGTCCCGGTCGCGACAGGACAGGGTTCATCGCCGTTCCCTGCACCGCGCATGCGCGCGCAGCGGTCACCGCAAGGCGGCAACGTGGGCAACGCTGCTTTCGCGTAGTGCCTGCAGGTCGTAGCCGCCTTCCAGCAGGGAGACCACCCGGCCGCCCGCATGCCGTTCGGCCAGGGTACGCAAGGCACCGGTGAGCCATGCGAAATCGGCGTCGTCCAGCATCAGATCGGCCAGCGGGTCGCGCAAATGGGCGTCGAACCCGGCGGAAATCAGTATCAGTTGCGGGCGAAACGCATCGATCAGCGGCAGCATCTCGTCTTCCCACACGTTGCGGAAACGCAACCCATCGCTGCCTGGTGGCAGCAGCAGGTTATGGATGTTGCCGAGGCCGCGCTCGTGGACGCCGCCCGAATGCGGATAGAGCCCGGACTGGTGGGTACTCAGATACTGCACGGCCGGGTCGCGCTCGAAGATCGCCTGGGTGCCGTTACCGTGGTGCACATCGAAATCCACGATGGTGATGCGCTCCAGTCCGTGCCGGTCGCGCGCGTGGGCGGCCGCCACCGCGACGTTGTTGAACAGACAAAACCCCATCGACACCTGTGCGGTGGCGTGGTGGCCGGGGGGGCGGACCGCGCAGAAGGCGGTGCGGGTGAGGTTCTGCATCACCGCATCCACTGCCGCGATGCCGGCGCCTGCGGCGCGCAGCGCGGCCGCGCGCGAGGCCGGCACCATGCGCGTATCCACGTCCAGTTGGCGGTAGCCGTCGAAAGCGGTTTCCAGCACTGCATCGATCTGTTCGCGGTCATGCACCCGGCACAGGTCGCCGAGCTTGGCCAGCGGTGCCTCGCGCCATTCCAGATCCGGAAAGGCGGTACGCAACGCATCGACCACCGCCTCCAGCCGGGCGGGGCTCTCGGGATGCTCGGGGCCTGCGTCGTGGCCGAGACAGGCAGGATGGGTAAAGACCAGCATGGGTCGACTCTAGAGCGTGTCAGATACGTTGTGGTGAGTGCGAAGCGGCCCGCGGCGCCTCGAGGCCGGCCCGGCCTGTCTGCCGGGATGACGCGCACAATGCGCCAAGCCTGTCCCGGACCGGAGGGCGTTCACCCGCGTCGGCGGTCGTGTCGCCACAGCACTTCCTGCTGGCCATCGACGCGCGCCAGTACGCGCGCCAGCACGAACAGCAGATCGGACAGGCGGTTCAGGTAGCCGATCGCTTCGCTGCGCACCTGCTCCTGGCGCGACAGCGCGACGGTTTCGCGCTCTGCACGGCGCACGATGGTGCGGGCCAGATGGCAGCGCGCGGCCGCTTCGCCTCCCGCCGGCAGGATGAATTCCTGCAGTGGCGGCAAACCGTCGTTGAAATGGTCCAGCTGCCGTTCCAGGGCCTGGATGTCGGCCGTGGCGATGGCCGCATGCCCGGGAATGCACAGCTCGCCGCCCAGATCGAACAGCTGGTGCTGCACGGTGGTCAGCAGCTCGGCAACCGCGGCCGGTACGCCGGGTGCCGCCAGCAGCACGCCGATGGCGGAATTGGCTTCGTCCACCGTGCCGTAGGCAGTCACCCGCAGGGCATCCTTGCCGGTACGGTTGCCGTCGCCCAGGCCGGTCGTGCCGTCGTCGCCGGTACGCGTATAGATACGTGAGAGCCGGTTGCCCATGGCTCAGCCGGCCCGGGCCTGGCTGCGCGGTGCGGCCAGGCGTTCGGCGGCCACCTGGATCGCCGCTGCCGCCGCGACATACAGCGCGGCGCTGCGCAGGTAGGGCCACAGCCAATCCGAGTAGTTCTTGAACCAACCGGCCGCGGTGGGTTCGCTCACACTGGCGCTGATCCAGTAGAAGCTGCTCTGGGCGATCAGTTGGCATACCGCCACTGCGATCAGCAGGGCCGGAACCAGGGCGACCAGCGCACTCCACTGCGCGCCGCGATAGCGCCGGCGCAGCCAGACGCCGCCAGCCCACAGCGCGAAGTACGCCGGAATCAGGCACCAATAGGCAGGCGATACGCAGTAATGCTGCCAGAAGCTCAGGCCCTGCCGGGCGATCACCAGCCAGTCCACGGCCACCGCAAGCGCCATCAATAGCGGGAACGCCAGCTTGCTGCGCGCGGCCAGATGGAAGCCGCCGATGAAAAAGACCGCCCAGGAGGCATCCGGCACCGGCGCGAAGTGATTGATACGCGTGGCCGCCATCAGCACGGCCAGCAGGCTCAGGATCAGGGTGTCGTGCGAGCGAGAGGTCATGCGCAGGGGTGGCGGGAACACAGGCAGTGAAGTGTAGCGTGGAACACGCCGCAGCCGCGCCATCGTGGCATGGTCGGCGACCGGCGGCGCGGTTCCGGAGCGGCGCAGCGGACGCGGCAACATGCCGCACGCAGCGGCGGCAACGCGTCTGGAGCGAGGGCTTATCATGTGGCGATGACACAACCACATGACGTTCTGATCGTTGGCGGCGGCCTGGTCGGCTCCAGCCTGGCGATCGCCCTGGATCGCCTCGGCCTGGATGTCGGGCTGGTGGAAGCCACCCCGGCCGGCAGCCCGCCGGCGGTGTTCGACCAACGCAACCTGAGCTTCGCCGCGGCCACCGTCAACGCGCTCGGCGCGCTGGGGGTGATGGCCAAGCTGCGCAGCCCGCCCGGGCCCATCCGGCGCATCCACGTCAGCCGTGCCGGCGACTTCGGCCGCGTGCAACTGGATGCGTCCGATTACGGACGCGAGAGTTTCGGCCAGGTGGTGGTGGCGCGCGACTTCGGCGAAGCCTTGCAGGCCCGTCTGGAGGAATTGCACCACCTGCGCCGCTACCGCCCGGCGCGCTGCATCGGTGTGGAGCCGGTGCGCGATGGTTTGCGCGGCCTGCGGCTTGCCGGCGACGAGGGCGAACGGATCGTTTCCGCCCGGCTGGTCGTGGGCGCCGATGGCAGTCACAGCGCGGTGCGCGAATTGCTGCATATCGGATCCGAGCAGCACGATTTCCTGCAGACGCTGTTCGTGGCGCGCGTACGCGCCGCCAGGCCGCCGGACGGCACTGCCTGGGAACGCTTCGGCGAACACGGCCCCACCGCCTTGCTGCCACGCGGCGACCGCCATTACGGCGCCATCCACTGCGTGGCACGTGCCGATGCCGAGTCGGTGGCTGCGCTCGACGAGGCCGGCTGGCTGGCACGGCTGCAGCGCGCGGCCGGCTGGCGGGCCGGGCGTTTCGTCGCCAGCGGCGAACGTAGCGCCTATCCCCTGGTGCAGGTGCTGGCGAACGCCCTGATCGCCGAACGCGTGGTGCTGCTGGGCAATGCGGCGCAGACGCTGCACCCGATCGGCGCGCAAGGGTTCAACCTGGGCCTGCGCGATGCGCTGACCTTGGCCGAACTGATCGAACACGATCGCAGCGATGCCGGTGCCGGCGCGCTGCTGGCCGACTACCTGGCGCGGCGCCGTGTGGATCGCGATCACACCATCGCGTTCTCCAGCGGCCTGGCGCGCCTCACCGGCAATCCGGCGCCATTGCTGCGGCCGCTGCGCAGCCTCGGGCTGCTGGCGACCTCGCAGGCGGCGCCACTGCAATCGATGCTGGTCGGCGGTGCGATGGGCTTCCGTGGCGAGGTGCCGCAGCTATGCCGGGGGCACGCATGAATCGTCGCCCCATGCGCGATGCAGTGATCGTCGGCGGCGGCGTCGTGGGCGCGGCGTGCGCGCTGGCGCTGGCCGATGCCAGCTTGAACGTGGCGCTGGTGGAAGGGCGCGAGCCCACGCGCTGGCATGCCGACCGGGCCGACCTGCGCGTCTACGCCTTTGCCGCCGACAACGCCGCGTTGCTGGACAGCCTGGGCGTATGGGCGGCGGTGCGTGCCGCGCGCGTGCAGCCGTACCGGCGCATGCGGGTGTGGGATGCCGGGGGTGGTGGCGAGCTGCGGTTCGATGCCGACACGCTGGGGCGCGAGCAGCTGGGCTGGATCGTCGAGCACGATCTGTTGGTCGATCGCCTCTGGGCGGCCGTGCACGCGGCCGGGATCGATCTGCATTGCCCGGCGCGCGTGGTCGAGCTGGAACAGGAAACCGCCAGCGTGCGCCTGCGCCTGGATGACGGCAGCCGCCTGGAGGCGGCCATTGCCATCGCCGCCGATGGCGCGGCGTCCACCTTGCGCGAATTGAGCGGCATGCCGGTAGTGCGGCATGCCTATGCGCAACGCGGCGTGGTGGCCTTCGTGGAGACCGAACAGCCGCACCAGGCCACTGCCTGGCAGCGCTTTCTGACCACCGGACCGCTGGCGCTGCTGCCGTTTGCCGATGGCCGCAGTTCGATCGTGTGGACCCTGCCCGAGGCCGATGCCGAGCGTGTGCTGGCATTGGACGATGCAGTGTTCTCGCGCGAGCTGACCCAGGCCTTCGCGGCGCGGCTGGGCCACGCGCGCGTGGTGTCCGCGCGCGCTGCATTTCCGTTGCAGCGACAACTGGTGCAGCGCTATGTCAGTGGCCGGGTGCTGACGTTGGGCGATGCGGCGCACGTGGTGCATCCGCTGGCCGGTCAGGGCGTCAACCTGGGCCTGCGCGATGTCGCCGCACTGCGCGACAGCGTGCGCCAGGCGCTGGCCAGGCGCGCCGACTGGGCCGCCCCGCACCGGCTGCAGCGTTGGGCACGGGCCCGGCGCAGCGAGAACACGGTTGCCGCCTATGGCTTCGACACGATCAATCGCCTGTTTTCCAACGACGAAATGCACCTGACCCTGGTGCGTGGCGCCGCGCTCGGCCTGGCCGGCAGGCTGCCGCCGCTGGTGGATGCGCTGTGGAGGCGGGCCTCCGGCACAGCTTGACGGGCTCGCGGATCGTTGCGAGCCCCCGTTAGTCTGACCGGCTCTGGAGCAGCCAACAGAACGACTGCGCTCACCGCCAGGTGGCCGCAGCGGTTGCTCGGTGCGGCATGTGCCATGCGTGCTTTTCGGTCCCGCGCGCGCGTCCACACCCATCTGACGACTGCTCGCGACGTTCTGTTGGCCGCTCCAACGTATGACTTTTAGGTAATACCTGGAGCCGCATCTTCCATACGACGGATGTGACCGGCGTGGCTACAGTCGACCCATGAGTCCGCTTGCCCCGTCCTCCATGCCCACCGTGCTGCTGCTCTGCGGCCTGCTCTGCGATGCCGCGGTCTGGGAACCGCAACGTGCCGCCCTGGGCGATCTGGGCGACGTGCGGGTGATGGATTTCGCCGGTTTCGACAGCATTCCGCGCATGGCGGCGCACGTGCTGGCCAGCGCGCCGGCGCAGTTCGCCGTTGCCGGCCATTCGATGGGGGGGCGGGTGGCGCTGGAGATCGTGCGCCAGGCGCCGGAGCGGGTGCTGCGGCTCGGCTTGTTCGACACCGGCATCGCACCGCGCCGCGATGGCGAGCAGGCAGAGCGTCAGGCGCTGCTGCAGCTGGCGCAGACCCAGGGCATGGCGGCGCTCGCACAGCGCTGGCTTCCGCCGATGCTGCACCCGGCGCGTGCGCACGACACCACGCTGATGGCGCAGCTGACGGCGATGGTGCGGCGGCAGAGCGCAGCGAGTTTCGCCGGCCAGATCGCGGCCTTGCTGGAACGTCCCGACGCCACGCCGGTGCTGGCGCAGATCCGCTGCCCGACCGTCCTGGGCGTAGGCCGACAGGACGCCTGGAGCCCGCTGGCGCAACACCAGGACATGGCACGGCAGATCCCGCAGGCGCGCCTGGTGGTGTTCGAAGACAGCGGACACATGGCGCCGCTGGAAGCGCCGGAGGCGGTCACCACCGCCTTGCGCGACTGGTTGCGCGCGGCATGAGTGCGCGCATCCCAGGCGACGGCCGGGCGCCTGCCGGCGCCGATCACGCAGATTGCTTTTGGCATGGCTACCGAGGAACTGGAATGCAGGACGATGCAGCGATCGTTGTGGCCTGCGAGCAGGTGATCCGACGCTTCGCGCTGTACAACGATCGCCACGACCATGACCGTCTGGCCGCACTGTTCACCGCCGACGGCGTGTTTGCGCGCCCCAGCGCGCCGGACGTGCCCGTGCATGGACGCGACGCGATCCTTGAATCCTTCCGTGCTCGCGCGCCACGCAGCACCTGTCATTTGATGCTCAATACCCTGGTCAGCGTTCAATCAAGCACGCTCGCCCACGCGCATAGCCATGTGTTGCTGTATAGCGCGCCGCAAACCAATGCGGCTGTTCCCTGGACGGCACAGGCACCCGCATTGATCGGCACTTTCGACGATGTGCTGGTGCACCAGGACAACCAATGGCTGTTCAAGCAACGCATCGGTGCATTGCTGCTGCACGTCGAAGCGCACTGACCGAGATTGACCGCTGTTTGCCCGTTCAACGATGCCGCCGACCATTGCAAGCGACATCTCGACACTGCTCTCCCCCCAGTCGCGTTGCCTCAATCGCCCATCCTCGTTGGAGAATCGCCTAGTGGAACGCGCATGCTCGTCTGTTGGTCGTCGTCGCTCATCGCCCTGCTCGCATCGCCTGCGCGCCGGCAGCTTGACTCTGCTGCTGGGTGCACTCGCGCCGGCGGCAGTCTTTGCACAGGCCGTGCCCGACACGGTTCCGGTGCCGCAGGGCATCAACCTGGGGGGCACCAGCTTTTTCGACGGTTTTGGCTCCACCCAACCCGGCTGGACGGTGATCGAATATCTGCGCCATGCGAACCTGAATGCCGTCCTGGATGCGCAAGGCAAAGATTCGCCGGCGTTTCGTGATCCGAAGATCAGTAGCTCGGCAGCCCTGACCCAGCTCATCTATGTCACGCCCTATCAATGGTTGGGGGGCACGATTGCCATCGATGCCATCGTGCCGCTGGTCAACCAGAATGCCTCGTTTGCCGCCGACAGTCCGGTGCGGTTGAGCGATAACGGATTCGGCATTGGCGATATTGCGGTCGGGGCGGCATTGCAGATGCCGCCGGTGATGCGCAATGGCCGGATCCTGCTTTTTCAGCGCTTCGCCCTGGTGGCCTTTGCACCGGTGGGCAAGTTCGATCGCGACATCGCGATCAACCAGAGCACCGGTTACTGGTCGTTCTCGCCGCATTGGGCATTCACGGTACAGCCCACCGATAACTGGGAGGTCAGCATGCGGCTGCACTACATGTACAACTTCCGCACCGACCGTGCCGGTGGGGTGCCGCCAATCCCCGGCTTCCAGTTCCGCAACGGCCAGGCAGGCGATCTGGCATGGCTGAATTTTGCCAGCTCTGTCAAGGTGACCGAGCAGCTGCGGGTCGGTGTCAACGGCTTCTATCTGCAGCAGCTACAAGACAACCGGACCAACGACCAGCGCGTGCCCGACAGCAAGCGCACCCAGTTCTACATGGGGCCAGGGCTTTCGTGGCGGTTGGACGCGAAGAACGTGCTCAATTTCAATGTCTACCTGCCGGTCGAAGTCAAGAACTCGGTGGCCGGAAACACCTTCAACCTGATGTTCGTGCATTCGCTGTAGCGCGCGAGCTGGCCCGCGCGCCACGGCATGGCGCGTATGGACCATGTCTGCTGCTCCGCAACGGGTGGCAGGCGCAGTGCGGCACGCGATGGAGTGCCCGCCACAAGAGAGGTGGCAGTGCTGCGAGAGCCGGCGGCGAGTCACAGCCCCATGCTGTGCCGCTGCGTATTTGCATGTTCGCGGAACAGCAACTCCGCACGCGCGCCATCGCGTTGTTCGATGGCCGCAACAATCGCGCCATGCTGGCGGTGACCGTAATAGAGATCGTCGTAGGTAAGCGTGGCCGAGCGCTGACCAAACACCACATTGACCGGACTGACGAACGGCACCAGCGTGCAGCGGTCCACCGTTTCGGTGAGGATCGGTTTGTTGGCCGCCACCACGATGGCGCGATGAAAGCGCGCATTGATTGCGCCATAGGTCTGCTCGTCGCCAGCACTGAGGCTGCGCTTGGCAAACAGCCGGTCGCCTTCGCACAGACAATCGTGCAGGGTGGAGAGCAGTGCGGCGGATGCGCCTTGTTCGGCCACGGTGCGCGCGGCCATGCCTTCCATCAGCGCGCGCACTGCCAGTGCATCCAGGCTTTCCTGCTGGCTGAAACGCCGTACCGCATAGCCACGGTTGCCGATCTGCACCAGCAGGCCCTCCTGGCACAGCGCCGGTAACGCCTGGCGGATAGGCGTGCGCGAGATCGCCAGGCGTTCGGCCAGGGCCGCTTCGGTGATGCGTTTGCCCGGGGCAAAGATCCGCACAGGATCAATTCGCGTAACCGCCGGACCGCCTGCAATCGGTGGTTGTTCGCCATTGGCTCCAATCTCTCGCACCCCGGCAGCGCGCGGTCCCGGGAAGGGGAAAACTGGCAATGACTTGTATAAAGACCTTGCGGATGAGCGCGCTTGATGGCAATTTGGATCCTGAGGATACATTCTCGGTGATCCGAGGGGGTCGACCGTCCCTGTCGGGATCGCATGCGTCGCTGGTCCCAACCTCATCAACGCGCCTGCTCCGATTGCGTCAGGCCGCGTCTCAGGAGTGCAGCATGGCAAGCATCATCGGCGGCATCGGAACCTCGCACGTTCCCACCATCGGGGTGGCTTACGACAAGGGCAAACAACAGGACCCTGTGTGGAAGCCCTTGTTCGACGGCTATACGCCGGTCGCGGCCTGGTTGGCCGAGCGGCAGGCCGACGTGCTGGTGTTCTTCTACAACGATCACTGCACGACCTTCTTCTTCGATCTCTACCCGACCTTCGCGCTCGGCGTTGGCGAGCGCTTTCCGGTCGCCGACGAAGGGGCGGGGTTGCGCAACCTGCCGCCGATCCGCGGCGATGTGCAATTGCAGGCGCATATCGCCGAATGCCTGGTCAACGACGAATTCGACCTGACCGTTTTTCAGGACAAGCCGATCGATCACGGCTGCGCGGCGCCCTTGCCGCTGCTGTGGCCGCATGTCCCGGACTGGCCGGGAACGGTGGTGCCGATCGCGATCAACGTGCTGCAATACCCATTGCCCACTGCACGGCGGTGCTATCGCCTGGGCCAGGCGGTGCGCCGCGCGATCGAGTCGTATCCGGAGGATCTCAAAGTGGTCGTGGTCGGCACCGGCGGCCTATCGCACCAGATCCACGGCGAGCGCACCGGCTTCAACAATACCGACTGGGACATGGAATTCCTCGATCGCTTCCAGCACGCGCCGCAGTCGCTGACCGATCTCACCCATACCGACTACGTGCGACTGGGCGGCGCCGAGAGCGTGGAGCAGATCATGTGGCTGGCCATGCGCGGCGCATTGGATGGCCCCATTCGCAAGCTGCATCAGAACTACTATCTGATGACCACCACTGCGATGACGGTGGTGCTGTACGAACCCGGCGAGGAAGCCGCCGACGCGCCGCGCTCGGCGGAATTGCTCGCGCGCAGCGCACACGCGGCATGAGGGCCTGCCGATGAATCCGCAAGTACAAGGCATGGACAAGATCGCAGGAACCTACCTGTTCGACCTGCGCACCAGCAACCGAGCACTGCGCCTCAACCGCTTCTTCTGGCATATGATCCGCGCGCCGTGGCGCGATCGCTTCCTGCAGGACGCGGAGGTGCTGATGCAGGAAGCGGAGCTGAGCGAGCACGAAAAGGCGCTGATCCGTGCACGCGACTGGCTCGGTCTGGTCCAATACGGCGCCAATTTCTTCGTCATCGAAAAATTCGCCCGCGTCGTGAGGATGACCAATCTGCAGGTCTACGCGATCATGCGCGGTGAATCCTTCGAAGATTTCATGCAGACGCGGCGGGTTCCCGAGGCGCGCTGAGCCTCACCCCGCGGCCTTGGCCGCATCACTGCATCCCACTTTCCAACGCAAGGCCCACCTTCCATGACCATGTCCTCCGTGTTCTTCGAACACCGCATCAAGGTCCGGCATCTACGAGTCATCGAGGCGCTGGACCGACAGAAAAGCCTGCTGCGCGCCTCGCGCGTGCTGAACGTGACCCAGCCCGCGCTCACGCGCGCGCTGCAGGAAATCGAAGAAATCGTCGGCGCACCGTTGTTCGAGCGCCATTCGCGCGGCGTGCGTCCCAATGCCATGGGCGAAGTCCTAGTGCAGACCGCGCACGTGGTGTTGGGACAGCTACGGCGTGCGCAGGACACCTTTGAAGGCCTGCTGCAGGACGATGCGCTGACCATCACTGTCGGCGCATTGCCGGTCGCGGCCAGCGGCTTGCTGCCGGCGGTATTGGCCGCCTTGTACCGTGCCGAGCCGACGCTGCGCGTGCGCCTGTTGCACGGTCGCACCGACGAACTGCTGCCCAAGCTGGCCGGCAACGAGATCGATCTGGTGGTTGGCAGGTTGTATCCATTGGCCCGTTACGATGCGCTGATTCGCAAGGTGCTGTACCAGGATCCGATTGCCTTGGTGGCACGCAGCGACCATCCGCTGTTCTCGAACGGCCCGGTGAGCATCGCCGACGCTGCGGCCTACCGACAGGTGTTGCCGACCTTGAGCCAGCACGTGGAGCGCGATGTGGCGCAGGTGATGCGCGAACACGGGCTGGCCACGCGCGATCATCTGCGTTCCAGTTCGGCCAGTTTCACCCGCGAGATCCTGCTCGGTACCGACAGCATCGCGGTGATGCCGAGCATGATGGTGTCCGGCGACATCGCTCGTGGCGAGCTGCGCGCCTTTCAGCTGCAGCAGCCGGCGCAGGCGCGTGCCGGTGGCGTCATCTACCGCGACGGCAGCGCCATCCACAAGCCCGGTGTGCGGCTACTGATGCGCGAACTCGAACACCAGCTGGCACTGATGGCCGAGCAGGGCGCGGTGTGGGTGGATCGGCAGGTGGGCGAAGACGACCTGCTGCTGGACGCGTCGGCGTAGGCGACCCTTACTGCCCAGGCGGCGTGCACGGCCGCTGTGCCGTTGCCCGGGCATGCGATGGGCCCACGCACGGCTGCACGTGCGTTTGGCAGTGTGGCCGGACACGCAAGGATGCGATCTACTCGGTCAACGCCTGCTTCAGCCGTGCTTTCTGCAACTTGCCGGTGGCGGTGCGCGGCAATGCCTCGACCACGCGCAGATGCTTGGGCACCTTGTACTTGGCGAGCCGCGCGATCAGGTAATCGCGGAGCTGGTCCAGATCCAGCGCCGGCTCGGCCGGCACGATGGCCAGGTATCCCACCTCACCCCATTGCGGGTCGGCGATGCCGACCACCGCGCATTCGCGAATCTGCGGATGATCGGCCAGCACCGCTTCGATCTCGGCGGGGTAGACGTTCTCGCCGCCGGAAATGAACATGTCCTTCTTGCGGTCGACCACCCAGAAGAAGCCGTCGGCGTCGCGCCTGACGATGTCGCCGGTACGGAACCATCCTTGTGGGTCCAGGGCCTCAGCACTGGCCTGCGGGTCGCGCCAATACCCTGGGCTGAGATTGGGGCCACGCAGCAGCAATTCGCCAGGCACCTCCGGCGGACAGTCCCGACCCTGGGCGTCCACCACGCGGGTCTGCACCGCTGGCGTGGAGACGCCTGCCGCGCCCAGCTTGGCGCGAATCACGGCGCAGTCCACCGACATGCCGAACACCGTACCCGCTTCGCTCATGCCGTAGCCACAGACCATGGGAATGCCGTCCTGCAGCCAGCCGAGCAGGTCCTCGACGGCATGCGGCGCACCCCCGCTGACCAGGGCGGTGAGGTGGCGCAAGCCCGCAGGGTCGAAGCCGGGCTGCTGGCGGAAGGCCTGCATCATCTGCGGGACGCCCACGTAATGGGTGATCGCCTGCGCCCGATCGCATAGCCAGTTCAGCGTGCGTGCCGGTTCGAACCCGTTGGACACCTGGATCGAGCCGCCCACGGCCAGTACCGGACGCACATTGGTGACCAGGCCGATGATGTGAAACATCGGTGCTTCGCACAGGAAGCTGCTGCGCGCGTCCACCTGGGTGAGTACGCCGAAGTTCTGCGCTGTCTGCTGCAGGTTGCGTTCGTTCAGCATCACCCCCTTGGGCTGACCGGAGGTGCCGGAGGTGAACAGGATCAGGCTGATGCGTTCGGGTGGAATGGCGGGAAGGTCGGCTGCGGCAAGCGCGCTGGCGTCCTGGACGAAGTGCGCCAGTGCATCGACGTGCGCACGCCCGGCCGCGACCTCGTCGCCAAGGACCAGGCGCGGCTCGGCACGTTGCAGCAGGGTGTCCAGTTCGGTGGCGCTGAGCCGCCAGTTGAGCGGCACATAGATGGCGCCGACCCGGCCGCAGGCGAAATGCAGCGCCACCTGCCAGACCGAGTTGCGCGCCAGCACCGCCAGGCGCTCGCCGTCGACACAGCCGCGCGCCTGCAGCAGGGCGGCGAGCCGGCCGACCAGCTCGTCGAGCTCGGCGTAGGTCCATTGCTGATTCAATACCAGGTCGCGGGCGGCGAGCCGGTGCGGGGCGAGGCGGGCGTGCAAGGCAATCGAGTCGATCGGCGGGTACATGGCGCTGTCTTCCGAATGCGGGACTGAGAGGGAGGGGAGGCTGCAATGGGCGCAATGGCGAGAGGCGGCACGCGCACGCAGTGCAGGGACGCGCATCCGCGCTGACTGGGCTGCAAGCGGCCAGGATGCGAAACAGGCGTCTGCGTGGGCCGCACATCGCGTGCGGCCCTGGAATGCGGCAGCACGCTCTTACGGGCGCTGCGCGTCAACTGAGATAGAGGGTCCGGGTCTCCAGAAAAGCCTGCAGCCCTTCGATGCCGCCTTCGCGACCGATACCGGACTGTTTGAATCCGCCGAAGGGCATCTGGTAATCGACGCACATGCCGTTGATCGCGTGGCTGCCGCTGCGCACCCTGCGCGCGATGCGATACGCACGCTCGGCATCTTCGCCGTAGACGGTGCCATGCAGGCCGTAGTCGGTGGCGTTGGCTTTGGCGATCAGATCGGCCTCGTCGTGGTAGTCGATGAAACTCACCACCGGGCCGAAGATCTCTTCGCGTGCGATGGTCATGTCCGCAGTGACTTCGGCGAACACGGTGGGTTCGACGAAGAAACCACGCGGCAGCGCGGCCGGTCGGCCGCCCCCCATGACCAGCCGCGCGCCCTCGGCGCTGCCGCGGGCGATATAGGACTGCACGCGCTCGAGCTGTCGCTCCAGCGCCAAGGGACCCATGCCGGTGTCGGCAGCGAAGGGGTCGCCGAGTTTGACCGCGCCCAGTGCGGCGCAATAAGCCTGCAAAACGTCGTCGCGTCGCCGTGCCGGTACCAGTACACGGGTGAGCGAGAAGCAGACCTGGCCTGCAATCGGCATGGAGTAGGGCACCAGGCTGGGCAAAACCTTGGCAATGTCCGCGTCATCGAGCACGATCGCCGCGGACTTTCCGCCCAGTTCCAGTCCTACCCGCGCCATGCGCTCGGCGCAGGCGATCCCGATCTGCCGTCCGGCCTGGGTCGAGCCGGTGAAGCTGACCTTGTCCACCTGTGGGTGACGGATCAACTGTTCGCCGATCTCGCGGCCTGCCGGCAGCAGGTTGAAGACGCCGTCCGGAACGCCGGCGGCACTGATGCACTCGGCCAGGATGTAGGCATCGATCGGCGTCTCCGGCGATGGCTTGGCCACCACCGTGCAGCCGGCGGCCAGCGCCGCGGCAACCTTGTAGCAGAGCAGCACCAGCGGCGCGTTCCATGGCGTGATCGCCGCAACCACGCCCACCGGTTCCTGGACCACATGCACGTGGCCCCCGTTGGAGCGCGCGCGCGGCTCAACGAACGCATAGCCGGCGATCAAGTCGGCGTAATAGTCGAACAGGCCGGGCGCCTGCAGCGAGGCGCGTTGGCTGAAGCCGATGGTGGCGCCGACCTGGCCGGTCCAGGCTTCGGCCAGTTCGGGCATGCGCGCCTGCAGCTGTTGCGCCACGCGCTTGAGCACGGCGCTACGCTCGGGCGGCGACAGCTGCGGCCATGGGCCGCTGTCGAAGGCGGCGCGGGCGGCCGCCACCGCGGCCTCGGCATCGGCGTGCGATGGTTCGACGTAGCGCAGCAGGCGTTCTTCGGTATGCGGTGCGATCACATCCATCTGCCGATCGCCGCTGCTGGCACGCCACTGCCCGTCGATGTACAGCTGCAGGGGGCCACGCGCAGCGATGCCGCGCAGCGTTGCGGATAAGGCTTCCATACTCCCTCCTCGGTGCAGAAAACCACTGGCGGCGCCGGTGCTGCGTGGGTGCACGCAGCACTCGGGCACCACAGACTCGCTCAGGCGCGGTGCTTGGTCAGGTCGTACTCGCCCAGGCCGGGCTTGTAGCTCTTCTCGTCGATGAACTGCCGGATGCCTTCCTTGCGGGCGTTGTTGTCGAAGGAATTGGCCGCTTCCTGCATGCGGACCAGGTAGTCTTCGGCTTCGTCATAGGTCATGGTGCCGACGCGACGCACCGCATCCTTGGCGTACTTGAGC
Organism: Xanthomonas sp. NCPPB 1067; assembly: GCF_020783795.1. NCBI lineage: Bacteria > Pseudomonadati > Pseudomonadota > Gammaproteobacteria > Lysobacterales > Lysobacteraceae > Xanthomonas > Xanthomonas sp. NCPPB 1067. Next base: position 68,468 of record NZ_JAJGQG010000018.1, on the reverse strand, counting down.
GCAACCGGGTTCTTGCGCAGCAGCAGCTCGGCCACTTCGCGGGTGCGTGCTTCCAGGCGCTCCAGCGGGACGCTTTCGTTGACCAGGCGCCACTCGGCCGCCTTCTTGCCGTCCACCATCTCGCCGGTCAGCGTCATCCACATGGCATCGCGCATGGACAGCAGTTCCACGGCCACCTTGGTCACGCCGCCGCCGGGCAGGATGCCCCAGTTGATCTCCGACAGGCCGAACTGCGCTTCATCGGCGGCGATCGCCAGGTCGCAAGCGAACAACGGGCCGAAGCCGCCGCCGAAGCACCAGCCGTTGACCATCGCGATGGTCGGCTTCTGGTACCAGCGCAGGCGGCGGAACCAGCCATAGGATTCGCGTTGCGATCGGCGTACCCCACGCAACCCCTGCGCTTCGGTCTCGCGGAAGTATTCCTTCAGATCCATGCCGGCCGACCACGCCGTCCCTTCGCCGCCCAGGACCAGCACGCCGACGGCATCGTCGAATTCCAGCTCGTCCAGCACGTCCATCATGCGGCGGTTGAGCGCAGGGCTCATCGCATTGCGCTTGTCCGGGCGCGCGAACTTGACCCAGGCAATGCGGTTCTCGATACGGACAGATACCACGTCATGCTCGTTCAAGCGGTGTCTCCTTCGAATCGGGGTGAGTGAAATCAGATGTCGTCGGCCAGCACAGGGTCTGGCGCGGCGGTGCGTTCCAGCGTGGCGCTGGCGTTCAATTTGCAGAGCAGACGCAGCAGTGCCTGCTGCTCGTGGGGCTGCAGGCCGGTGCAGGTGCGCTCGACCGCGCGCGCCAGGCAGCCTTGCGCCACCACCAGCGTGCGTTGGCCGGTGGCGGTGAGGTACAGCCCCTTGCTGCGCCGGTCGCGGCCGGCCAGGCGTTCGATCAGGCCCTGGTCGGCCAGCGCGTTGGCGATTTTCATGCCGGCGGCGCGGTTGACCAGCAGGCGGTTGCCGAGTTCGGTCTGGTCGCAGCCGGGCTGGTCGCGGATGTGGATCAAGGCGGTGACGCGCGCGGGGGTGAGCCGCAGTTCGGCCAGTTCCTGGCGGGCGGCATGACTGGACGCCAGGGCGGCCAGTTGCAGTTGATAGCCCAGATCTGCGGCAAGTGGCGAGCGAGCGGTCATTGGCGATCCAGATTGTATCCGTTAAATACAATCTAGCCGACCGCCGGACGCACCGCAAGAGGCGGTGCCATCGAAAGCCGGCGCGCCGGCGTTGCGCTCGCGGTGTGTTCGGCGGCCGCTTAGCGGATCAGCCACCCGGCCAGCTGTTCGCGGGTCAGCAACCCGGTGCGCTGCAGGTCGATCGCGTCGAACTCGTCGGCCAGGGCAGGGTTGGCCTGGGCTTCGGCACGGCTGATGCGGCTGTCCGCGTCGACGTCCATGGCCTGGAAGTCGATCCGGTAGCGGCTGCCGACCACGCTGTCGGGCTGGATCGATCGCACGATCACGCTGGATTCGCCGCGCGGGCGCTCCAGCTGGGTCTGGTGGGTGATTTCGCCGCTGGACAGCGGCTGGGTCCGGATGGCGACGGGGACGTCGACCAGCGGGACGCTGCTGGCGGGCGTAGGTGCCGGTGACTGCTGTGCGGCGGTGGGCCCGCACGCAACGAGCAGTATGGCGGCAAGGGTGGCAACGCGGATGGTGGTCATCAGATCCCCTGGTGGTGAACAGCCGGCAAGCATAAACGTGCGGCGCCCAGGGGCGGCAGCGTCGCGCTGCCGCGCGCGCGCTACCCCGGGATGAACGGAAACACGATCTTCAGCAAACCTTTGAGGCCGCCCTCGGCCGTGCTGGCCACGGCCTTGGCGCCCAGACTGTTGAGCGCGCGCCGCACGTCCTCCCACCGCAGTTGCGCGATGTCCTTCTTCAGCAGGTCGGACACTTCTTCGGCAGTCGGTGTGAGCTTGCGCAATTCGTGCACGATGGCGTGCGGATCGGGCTGCAGATACCCCCACCGTTCCGCGATCTTGAGCAGGGTGTCGAAGCGCACCGCGACCACTTCGCGGTTGCGTTCGTACACCGGCAACGCGCCTACATCGAGAATGGCCTGCTCGAACTGCTGCGCGTCGTCGGGGTGTTCGATGCGCACGGCCAGAAATCCTTCCTTGCGGCTGCGTTCGCTGACGTGCTTCGCCCCGGAGCGTAGATTGTCTTCGGTCAGCACGTTGGCCACGATGCGCTGCATCGCCGCGTCGCCTTCCTCGGGGACCAACGCGCGCCAGCGCGCATAGCCGTCGCGGCGCAACGCCTTGACCTTGGCAGAGGTCACACGCAGCTGCAGCGCCACCGCCGCATTGGAACTGTTGCGCGAAATGGCGCCATCGCGTTCGAGCAGCACGAAGATCAGCAGCTCCAGGTCGCGTTTGGTCAGCGACTGGAAGCCTTGCAGCAAGGTCAGGCGCAGGAATTCGCTGCCGAAGGCGGCCGCGTCCTTGAGTTCGATCGGTTGCATGGGGAGTCCTCCGCGGGTGACCTGCAGGATGCCAGCACCCCGTTGCGCGGCCTGAGAAACGATGCGACGCGCACAGCAGTTTCAGCGTCCGGTTTCTCGGCCGGGGCGGTCTGAGCTGAACGTTTCAACCGCGCCGCGATCCTGCAAGGTCACGAACACCTGCCTGCCATCGGCGCCACCGAATGCCACGTTGCTGGCCTTGCGTCCCTTGAGCGCGACGGTGCGCAGCAGTTTGCCGGTCGGCGACACCACCGCGATCTGTCCGGCATCGTAGCGGGCGATGTACAGATTGCCGTCGGCGTCGCAGCGCATGCCATCCATGCCGAAATCGGGAAACGCGATCAGCAGGCGTTTGTTGTGCACGCCGCCATCGTCGCTGAGGTCGTACACCCACACCTTGCGCGACATGCTCTCGTTGACGTACAGGCGCTTGCCATCCGGGCTGACGTCCAGCCCGTTGGGCGTGGTCATGCCGGTTTCCAGCAGGCGCACTGCGCCGCTGCGGCCGATGTGCCACAGGCGCCCACCGTTGGTCTTCCAATCGGGATCGCTGGCGTAAAAAGTGCCGTCGGGTGCGAGCGCCAGATCGTTGGGGCCGTCCGCGTCCGGCAGCGACGCAAACGTGCTGACGGCGCGCGTCTGCATGTCCACGCGCAGGATCTTGTGGCCAGTGTAGTCGGCGACGTACATCGCGCCATCGCGGAAGCGGATGCCGTTGCCGGTACTCCCCGCTGGCAGCGTCACGAACACATCTGCTTCCGCGGTTCCGTCCGGTTGCGCAACGATGCGCGCGATGGTGCCGTCCTTGCCGATGTTCACCGCATACAGTGCGCCATCCGGTCCGGTCGCCGGGCCTTCGGCATTGCTGGTGAACACGCCGTCGCCGATCAGATCGCGTGCCACGAACGGCGTATCGGTGGCACTGCAAAGCGAACTGGACAACAGCAGGCTCAGGGGCAGTAGCGTGCGGGCAATACACAGCATGGTGGGATTTCCTTGCAGGAAGCGCTGGCAGTGTGCCAGAACGTGCGCAGCACGCATGGCGACGATCACACACGATCAAGTAAGGTGCGCGGGCAGTCTTGTTTCGGCACCAGTCGTCACGTCCATGCAGGCGTTGGGCGGCGAGCGTCGATACCGATGCCGTGCAGCCATCGACGCGATGCGATCGGACGCTGCCGGGTGTTCGCTGTTCTCATCTCTCGAAGGAGGTTTGCATGTCCGTGGAATCCTTGACGCGCCGCCGCTTGCTTGCCGCTTTCGGCGGCGCGGGCATCCTGCTCGGCGCGCCTGCATGGGCGTTGCCCAAGAAGAAGCCCGGCAAGCCGCTCAACGTCGCCCTTGCAGGTCTTGGCAGCTACGCCAGCGAACAGCTGGCGCCTGGCCTGGCGCTGACCAAGCATTGCAAACTGGCCGGTATCGTCACCGGCACACCGTCGAAGATCGCGCAGTGGCAGTCCAAGTACGGCATCGCCGATCGCAATGTCTACTCTTACGAAAACTTCGACCGTATCGCCGATAACGACGACATCGATGTGGTGTACGTCGTCACCCCCACCCATCTGCATGCGCCGTTGACGCTGCGCGCGGCCGCGGCCGGCAAACACGTGTGGTGCGAAAAGCCGATGGCCATGCACGCGGGCGAGTGCGAGGCGATGATCGCGGCCTGCAAGCGCAACAAGGTAGCGCTGGCGATCGGTTACCGCATGCAGCACGAACCCAATACGCGGCGGTTGATCGCGATGGCCAGCGAACAGCCGTTCGGTGCGATGCAGCGCGTGCGTGCGGAGGCCGGCTACAACGGTTACCGCGATACCACCAAGGCGGACCGTCCGTGGCGCCTGCGTTCGCAGTTCGGTGGCGGTGCGATGTACGACATGGGCGTGTATTCGCTCAACGCGGCACGTTACACCGTCGGTGCCGAGCCATTGGCAGTGACCGCCAAGCGGTGGACCGATCGTCCCGAGCTGTTCGACGAAGTCGACGAGCATATGGACTTCACGCTGGAGTTCCCGAACGCCGTGCGTGCGCAATGCAAGACCAGCTTCGGCGCCAACATGAATGTGCTGCGTGCCGAATGCGAGCGGGGCTGGTACGAGCTGTCGCCGTTCCAGAGCTACCAGGGCGTGAAGGGCAAGGCCAGCGATGGCCGCGTGTTCGATGCCAAGGTGCCCCACCAGCAGGCGCTGCAGATGGACGAGGACGCACTTGCCATCATGAACGGCACGCCGCTGCGGGTCCCTGGCGAAGAAGGCCTGCGCGACATCCGCATCGTCGATGCGATCTATCGCTCTGCGCGGGAAGGCAGCAAACGCATCGTGCTGTAAGCGAGCCGGTTCCGGCGGCCGAGCGCCGCCGGGCATGGCATCACACAGCGGCAGCAGCGCATAAAACCAAGGAGCCGACCAACCGCCTTTACGATTCCCGACTCCCGATCGCCCGCCTCATTCCCGCATCGCCAGCACCGTGATCTCTTCCCGATCGTGATACAGCTGCTTGGCACGGACGGTGAGCGATTTTTCGGCCTGTTCTTCGAACAGGTCCAGGCACAGGCGGGTTTCGTCCCACCGCTTCTTCATCGGCAGCTTCAGATTGAAGATGGCGTGGCGGCACCACCCTTCGCGGATCCAGGTGGCCATGCGTTCGGCCACGCGACGCGGTTGTTCGACCATGTCGCAGACCATCCAGTCCAGCGGCTGGGCTGGTTTCCAGTGGAAGCCGTCGGCACGCAGATGTTCGACCAGCCCGGTGGCCAGCACGTGCTCGCGCAACGGGCCGTTGTCGACGCTGGTGACATGCACATGCTGGCGGGTCAGTACCCAGGTCCAGCCGCCGGGTGCCGCGCCCAGGTCCGCGGCACGCATGCCGGGCTTGACCAGGCGTTCGCGTTCTTCGGGCGTGAGCAGGGTCAGCAGCGCTTCGTCGAGCTTGAGTGCAGAACGCGAAGGCGCCTCGGGCAGCAGTTTCAGCCGCGGAATCCCCAGTGGCCATGGCGCGCTGTCGCTGGCGTCGGCCACTGCCAGCAACGCGTGGTCGCCATCGAGAAAGCACACATGCAGGCGCGGCAGGCGCGATTGCGGTGTGGCGGTAAGCAGTCCGGCCTTGCGCAACGCCGGGCGCAGCGCGTTACCGAAGCTGCGTGCCAGCCCTGCCAGCGGTTTGCCTGCGTCCGAGTCCGGATGCTCCACCCACAGGTCGCCAAAGCGCGGTTGCTCGCCCAGCGCGGCCAGGATCGGCGTGATGCGGTCCTTGGGATCGATGCCCCTGAGTTCGGCCACGACGACCAGCTTCTGTCGCGCAAAGATCAATTCGCGCCATTGCAGTCTGGCGGCCAGTTGCGCGGCGTCTTCGCAGACGAACAACACATAGCCGTCGTTACGCTGGGTGCGCGCATAGCCGGCAATGCCGACGAAGGCCGCGCGCGCGCTGAGTTCGGCCGCCAGCTCGGGCTCGAAGCCCTGGCGGCAATAGCAGAGCAGACCCTTCATTGCGAGGCTCGCAGCAAGCGGTCAATAATGATCACCGCCGCCCTCGCCATAGCTGCGCAACACCGCACACGCCTGTTCGCGTTGCACGTCGCGTACCACCTCGATGCCACGACGGGTCAGTTCTCCTACCCAGTCCGTCGGCAGCGGGCCTTCGTCGAATTGGGTCAACGCCATCACGTCTTCGGCGCGCGCGCCGATCAGCAGCCGGTCGATGCCGGCCCACACCGTGGCGCCGTAGCATTGGCAGCAGGGCTGCGCGGAGGTGGCCAGGGTGATCGGTGCCAGCACATCGTTCAGGCGCGGGGTCTGCAGGCGCTGCTGCGCCAGCATGTAGGCCATGTTTTCCGCATGCGCCAGCGAGGTGGTCTGCGGCACCACGCGATTCACGGCCGCCGCAATGATGTGGTGGTCAGGGCCGAATACCACCGCGCCGAATGGGCCGCCGCTGCGCGCTTCCACATTCATCCGCGACAGCGCGATCGCCAGCGTCACCTTGTCGTCGTCGCTGGGGTAGGCGCGGCTGGCATCCACGAAGTCGTGGATCCAGGCGGGCAGGGTGAGGTGGACTTGCGCGTAGAGCATCGCTGGACGACCGAGAGAGAGCAGGCGAGCGGCGCAGTGTATCGGCCCGGGAGCGGTGCGCAAAACGGCGCCACCGCCGGAGAAGAACACGGCGTCCGCACAGCGGCACGGGGGCGTGCCGACCAGGCGCGTCGTCTGGGGCTATGCGGGGCGCCGCGGCCTGCACCTGGGCGCTATCTGGCCGTGCATTGACCGGAAACGCACTGGCAGCCGCTGATCTCCTGGAACCCGCACACGCTCATCATTCCGCTGGATTGGCATTGCGCCATCACGCCGGCCGGATCGGTGGGGCTGTTGACGTTGACGCAGGCGGGAAACGCGCCGCAGCAGTTGCCCACGTTCTTGACGGTGCAATCCGCATCGACTTTGCAGGTGGTGACCACGGTCACCGGTTTGGCCGGTGTCGCCGGCGAAGGTGTCGCCGCTGTCGGAGCAGCCGCGACACAGCCGATCAGCGCCAACGAACACGCCAGAAGCAGACTGCTCAGAGACCAGGACAAGGTACGGGACATGCGGCTGCTCCGATCGCGAGAGTGAGTGGTCATGGTAATCCCTGAATCCCTGGCGTGCGGCAACCCGCCGCCCGGCCGCCGGTTCACACCGCATCCCGGCGGCGTGTCATCGCTGTTGCCCGGCCGGCGCAGCACCGCAGCCGTTGGCCAGCGTCAGTTGCTGCATGCTTTCGTCGCGGCGATCGGTCTGCGGCTGTTCGTCCTGCGGGGTCGGGGCAAACCGGCACAAGGCTTCGGCTGGGGTGATTGCCTGCGCGCCGTGTTGCGGCGAAGAACAGGCCATCAGGCCAATCGATAGCGAAAACACGGTGCCGTAGAGCGTCTGCCGGTCTGGTCGTATCGGGCGCATGCGAGCGTTCCACTGGGCTCCACCGGCAATCTAAGTGCGGGCACGTGCCGATGGTTGCCGTCAGTTCGCTTCGGTATGCAGCGCTGCGCACCACAGCACGCCGATGAGCAGGCATGTGATCGCTGCCAGTTCCAATGGCGATGGCAACCGCATTTCCCAGGCGAACCCGTAGATCAACGCGAAGACCGTCTCGAACACGATCATCTGCCCGACCAGTGTCAGCGGCAGGACGCGGCTGGCGCGATTCCACAGCGCATTGCCGATCACCGAGGCCAGGATGCCCAGCAGAAGCGAGACCCCCCAGAAACCCGCCCAGTGAAGCGGTGCGTGCGCCGCGCTGCCGATCAGTGCCGCCGGTGCCAGCACCGCGGCCAGCGCGCCGGTCACCACGCCCGTCAGCAGCGACCAATCCGCACCGGAGAGATCCGGGCGACGGCGCAACCAGCGTGCATTGGCGATCGAATAGGCGGCCCATGACGCCAATGCCCCCACGGCGCACAGCAGGCCCGCGATGCGGGCAAGACGGTCGCTCGCCTGTTGTCCGGTATCGTCCTGCATGGTATCCAGTGCAACCAGCGTCACCCCGATGACGCACAGCACGCACGGGGCGGCGAGTCGCCGCAGACTTATCGCACCCGCGGCCCGCGTACCGATGACGGTCACCACCACCGGCAATAGCCCGATGATCAGGGCGGTCGCTGCGCCGCCGGCCCACTGCACGGCGCTACCGAGCAAAACGTAGTAGATCAGATTGCCGAGCAGACTCAGGCGGACCAGCGCCCACCACTCGGTGCGGCCGATACGGGCGAGGGTCTGTCGCGCGCGTGGTGCCAGCAACAGCGCGGCAACCGCGCCGTAGGACAGGTAGCGCGCCACCGCCAATTGCAGCGGCGTAAACGCGGACAACAGTTGCGGCGCCAGAAACACCAGCCCCCACAGGGCGCCTGCGCCGACACCGCAGGCCACCCCCGTCGCCAGACGCTCACGCATCGCAGCTCTCCTTCCCGCAGCGTCAGGCGTCGATCGATCCGCGCTGCGGCGCGTCATCGGACCAAGGTCCGCGCGGCATGTTCATGTCATTGCAGCCCTACCGCAGCTTGCATTCGCACCACCCACACAACGACGGAGGCGCGCCGCCGTTCGCGTTGCGGTCGACTCGCCTGCCCCGACACTGTAGACGACAGCGCCGGGGGCGAGCACCGGATCACTTGGCCCAGGTATCGCGCAGAGTCACGCTGCGGTTGAAGACCGGCATTGCAGCGCTGTGGTCGCGACGGTCGGCGACGAAGTAGCCGGTGCGCTCGAACTGGAATGCCTGCTCGGGCGCAGCCTGCGCGGCAGACGGTTCCACATACCCACGCACGCTGCGCTTGGAGTCGGGATTGAGATGGTCGCGATAAGTCTTGCCTTCGGATTCATCGTCGGGTTTTTCCACCGAGAACAGACGGTCGTACAGGCGGATTTCCGCTTCCACCGCATGCGCTGCGCTGACCCAGTGAATGGTGCCCTTGACCTTGCGGTTGGCGCCCTCCATGCCCGGGCGCGACTCCGGATCCAGCCAGCCGCGCAGCTCCACGATCTCGCCGGCGGCGTTCTTGATCACCTCATCCACGCGCGCGATACCTGCGCCACGCAAACGGATTTCGCCACCGGGCACCAGCCGCTTCCAGCCCTTGGGCGGCACCTCGGCGAAATCCTCGCGCTCGATCCACAACTCGCGCGCGAAGGGCACCTCGCGCGTGCCGAAGCCTTCGTCCTTGGGGTGGTTGGAAAACTGCAGCGTCTCGGTGTGGCCTTCGGGCAGGTTGGTCAGCACCAGTTTGAGTGGGTCGATCACGGCCATGCGGCGCGGCGCAGCGGCGTCCAGGTCTTCGCGCAGGCATCCTTCCAGTACCGAGAAGTCGATCACCGAGTTCTGCTTGCTGATGCCCACGCGGTCCACGAACAGACGCATTGCCGCAGGCGTATAGCCGCGCCGGCGCAGGCCCTGCAAGGTATACATGCGCGGATCATCCCAACCGTCCACCAGCTGTTCTTCCACCAGCGCGGTGAGTTTGCGCTTGCTCATCACGGTGTAGTTGATGTTCAGCCGCGAGAACTCGATCTGGCGCGGTTTTGCGGCTTCGCGCGGCAGTCCCTTGTCCAATAGCGGCTGCAACAATTCCGGATGCGCCGCCAGATCCACCTTGTCCACGCACCAGTCGTACAACGGGCGGTGGTCCTCGAATTCCAGCGTGCACAGCGAATGGGTGATGCCTTCGATCGCATCGCCCAGCGAATGCGCGAAGTCGTACATCGGGTAGATCGGCCACGCATTGCCGGTGTTCTGGTGCTCCACATGCTTGATGCGGTACAGCGCCGGATCGCGCAGGTTGATGTTGCCGCTGGCCATGTCGATCCTGGCGCGCAGGGTGCGTGCGCCATCGGGGAATTCGCCCGCGCGCATGCGCCGGAACAGGTCCAGGTTCTCCTCCACCCCGCGCTCGCGGAACGGCGAGTTAAGGCCGGGCTCGGTCAGCGTGCCGCGGTACTCGCGTACCTGTTCGGCGGACAGGTCGCAGACGAAGGCGTGACCGTCGCGGATCAGCTTTTCGGCCGCCAGGTAGTACACCTCGAAGTAGTCCGAGGCATGCCGCAGTTGCGCCCACTCGAAGCCCAGCCAGCGCACGTCGTCCTGGATGGCGGCGGCGAATTCGGGGTCTTCCTTGGCGGGGTTGGTGTCGTCCAGGCGCAGGTTGCACAGGCCGCCGAATTCGGCCGCCAGACCGAAGTCCAGGCAGATCGCCTTGGCGTGGCCGATATGCAGGTAGCCGTTCGGCTCGGGCGGGAAGCGCGTGCGGATGGCGGTGTGTTTGCCGCTGCTCAGATCCTCGCGGACGATCTGGCGGATGAAGTCTTTCTTCTCCGTCGGGGCGGTGGCGTCGGTGGCTGGGATCTCGGACATGCGCGCGTCAGCTTGGGTAAACCGCCAGTTTAGGCGGTGGCACCGGTTAGGGGTAGGCGCTGGCGCGCCGGCCGGTGTTCGGAATCGCCATCTGCCGCAGCGGGCCATCCGGAGACTGGCGTTGCCCCGCCGTGGGGGGGGCGGCGGGCATCGCCTGCGCGCATACAGGTGGCTGGCGGCTGCCGCCAGCCACGCGTACGCTGCGCCGACCGCCCAAGGAACGCGCCCCGCATGCCATTGCCCCGCCTGATCATCGGCGACAAGACCCTGTCTTCCTGGTCGCTGCGGCCGTGGCTGCTGTTGCGGCACTTCCAGGTGCCGTTCGAGGAAGTGCGCCTGCCGCTGGATACGCCCGAATTCCACGCACGCATCGCCGGCTACTCGCCCACCCGCCAGGTGCCGGTACTCTGGGACGACACGCTGCACGTCTGGGACTCGCTGGCGATCTGCGAGTACAGCAACGAGCGCTGGCTCGGCGGGCGTGGCTGGCCTGCCGACCTGGCCGTGCGCGCGCATGCACGGGCGGCGGCGGCCGAAATGCATTCGGGCTTCGTCGCCCTGCGCACCCAGCTGCCGATGAATCTCGCCCGTCAGGCTGGCCCCGCGCAATGGGATGCGGCGGCCGAGCGCGATATCGCCCGCATCCAGACGCTATGGGCCAGCCTGCGCTCCCAGCATGGCCACGCCGGTGAGTTCCTGTGCGGCGAATTCGGCATCGTGGATGCGATGTACGCGCCGGTCGCCCTGCGCTTTGCCAGCTATGGCGTACCGCTGTTCGAAGCGGCAGGCGATTACCTGGCCGCACTCGATGCGTTGCCGGCGTTGCGCCAGTGGCGCCTGGACGCCGAACGCGAACGTGACGGGCGCGGCTGACATGCAGATCGCCTATCGCGCCAGCCACCTCATCGACGCGCATCTGGCCAAGCACGCGCTGGAAGATGCGGGCATCACCGCCTTCGTGTTCGGCGAATCGCTGTTGGGCGGCGCTGGCGAACTGCCGGCCTTCGGCGTATTGCAGGTCTGCGTGGCCGATATGCACCTGCGCCAGGCACAGGCAGTGCTGGCGGAGATCGGTTTGTGTGGCGAGGTCACCCGCGCGCTGTAGCGCTGTAGCGCTGTAGCGCGGAAGCAGCCCAGCGCCCAGCGTAGATAGCGTACCCGGGCGCGAGGAAGCTTTCCCGGGAGGGCCTGTCGCGCCCGGCTGCGTTGCTACGGCGCCTGCAGGCCTGGGTCGGATTGCCGCCAGCCCGGCGGCGCCGCTTCCGGCGCCGCAAGCGCGCGCAGGCGTTTGAACAGCACGGTGGTTTCGGCCACGTTCCAGACCCGCAGTGCCACTTCGAAGGTGTCCAGCGGTTTGGTGAGGAAGTCCTTGGCGCCCAGGCCCAGGGCGCGGTGGCGCGCGCTGCGGCTGGGGTCGGCAGTCAGCACGATCACCGGCAGGAAGTGGTCTGGATCGGACCGCCGGGCCAGTTGTTCCAGCAGCGCGTAGCCGTCCAGCTCGGGCATCTTCAGATCCAGCAGGATCAGATCCGGCGCGAACGCCGACACCAGCCCCATCACCCGCAGCGGATCGGTGGTGGCGATCACCTGCTGGAAACCTTCGCGCTGCAGCAGGTCTTCGAGCAGCCGCACGTTGGCCGGCTCATCGTCGACGATGAGGATGCGGGAAGCGAGGATGTCGTCGCGCGTCATGCCAGGAGCCTGTCGATCACGGTGAAGAATTCCGCCACGTCCAGCGGTTTGGTCAGATAGGCGCGCACGCCCTGATTGCCCACCCGGGCCAGGGTGGCCGTGGTGGCATCGGCGCTGATCACCACCACCGGCACCTGTGCGGTGGCCGGCTGCGCCTGTAGCTCGCGCAGCAGTTCCTCGCCGCTGCCGTCGCTTAGATGCAGGTCCAGCAGGATCAGATCCGGTATGGCTTGTTGCAGCAGCGTGCGCGCCTGCGCCAGGCTGGTCGCCTCGAACAGCTGCCATTGCGGGCGCCGCTCGGTCAGGGTGCGGATCAACGCTTGGTTGGACGGGTTGTCCTCGATGCTGAGCAGCCGGCACACGCCGCTGGCGCTGGCGCTGGGCGGCATCAGGGCGCGCGCAGGCGTCGTGTGGTGCGGTTCGCCCTGCGGCAGCGAGATCCAGAAGCGCGCACCGTCGCGGCTACTGTCCACCCCGATCTGCCCGCCCATCGCTTCGATCAGCTTCTTGCTCAGTGCCAGCCCCAGGCCGGTGCCTTCCACCGCCGAACGCTCGGCGCCCAGCCGTTCGAATGGCGTAAACAGGCGCTCGATCTGGGGCGGTGTCAAACCCTGGCCCTGATCGGCCACGGTAATGCGCACCTGCCCGCCGTCCGCCTGCGCGCTGACCTGCACCTGGCCGCCGGGGCGATTGAATTTCACCGCATTGGACAGCAGGTTGAGCAGGATCTGACGCAGCCGCTGCGCATCGGCACGCACCGTCCAGGCGCCCTCGATGGCCGCCGGCTGCAGGCGGATGCCGTGCTTGTCGGCATCCGGAGCGATCAGGCCCAGGGCTTCGTGGACCGCCGCGTCCACCGGCACCGGCTCCGGGCTCAGGTCCAGCTGGTCGGCCTCGATGCGGGCGATGTCCAGCAGTTCGGTGATCAGCCCCAGCAGATGCCGGCCGGCACCGAGAATGTGCTGCAGATGGCGTCGCGGTCCCGGTTCGGGCAGATCCATTTCCAGTACCTGTGCGTAACCCAGGATGGCGTTGAGCGGGGTGCGCAGTTCGTGGCTGCTGCGGGAGAGGAACTCGGTTTTTGCGTGGTTGGCGGTTTCCGCCTCGCGTCGCGCCAGTTGTGCTTCGGCCGCGCGCGCGGCCAGCAGTTCGCTGGCCTGCGCCAGCCGTTGCCCGACCTGGCCCAGTTCATCGCCGGCACGCGGCTGTGGAGCCAGTGGCAACCCTTCACCCAGGCGGTCGGCGTTGGCGGCCAGGGTACGCAACCGCCCGGATAGCGCCGAGGCGAACCAGGCCACGGCGAACACCGCGCCCAGGCCGCCCAGCATCGCCGCACTCAACGTGATGATGAGATTGCGCTGCCGCAGGCCTTGCGCCTTGGCGCTGCGCACCTGCAGTTGCGCGGTTTCGTAGTTGCGCAGCTCGCGCAGTTCCGCACGCAGGATGTCGAGCTTGTACTTGCCATCCCACAGCTGCCGGATCTCTTCTTCGCGGCTCAGGTCCGGTGCCAGCAGGCGGCGCCACCCCTGCATCTTCTCCGCGAACAACGGTTTGATGCGCGCAAAGCGCTGCGCCTGCACCGGGTCGGTGATGCGTTGCGAGAGCCGGTCGGCCACGCCCTGCAGGCGCGGTTCGGCGTCGCGGTAAGGCGTCAGGAATTCATCCCGACGCACCAGCCGATAGCCACGGACGCCGGCCGCCGTCTCCGCCAGCAGTGCGTGCGCCTCGTACAGGTCGCTCAACACCTCCAGGGTCTGGCGAACGTCGTTCTCGGCGGCGATGTTCTGCCGCTCCACGCTGTAGATCGCCATCAACGCGACCGCCAGCAACAGCAACGGCAATGTGACCACCGCAAGGCTCTTGCGGGTGATCGGCCAATCGTTCCAACGCACCGCCAATGCATTCATAGCGCGAGTCCGGCTTGGACCGCGTACACCGCGGCCTGGGTGCGATCTTTTACCTCAAGTTTCTGCAGGATGCGCTCGACATGCACCTTCACCGTTCCCGGAGAAATTCCCAGTTCAGCAGCGAGGCCGGCGTTGGTGAGTCCGCGCGGAAGCAGCGACAACACCTGCTTTTCGCGTTTGCTCAAGGCGCCTAGGCGGTCGTCCTGCAGCGGTTTGCGCCGACGCGTGGCCACCGGCCTGGCCGGCTCGGCCACCATCGCGGGCAGCAGTAGCGCGAACGCCTGCAGCGCCTGCACATCGTCGTTGCCCGGTGCTGGGCGAGTGTCGCTCCAGGCAACGCACAGCATGCCGTGGCTGCTGCCCATCGCCTGGATGGGCACCCTGGCCTCGCGGATGTCGAGCGGGCGCGGCGGCAGCAACCAGCCCGCCTCGTGGCTGTCGCCGGCGGCGCTGGCGCCGGGCGGCAGGGCACGCCCCCGGCTGGCCACGATCAAGGTGCGTGGCCCGCGCTGGGCGAGCACCGCGCCATCCTCCAGGCCCAGCAACAGCAGCACGCGCGCCAGCACCGCATCGCTCGCCTGCTCCGGCGTGGTGGCATGGCGCAACGCCACGGTCGCCTCCCACAGCGCCTGCCAGCGCGCGCCATCGGACGCTTCGCGGCGCAGGGCCTGGCGCCAATCCCCTGCATTGGTGGGGGTTTCCATGGGTTCTCTCTAGGCCGATCAGCATATTTGAGTATATGCCAACCGGCAGAATTGTTGGGGTCGCTTGATTTCGATACTGAGCTCGCCCGCTGAGGCACCCCTAACTCAACTCGGAGATTTCCCCATGCGTCGCACCCTTGCTTCCCTGGTTCTGGCTCTGGCCGCCACCCCGGCGTTGGCTGGCGGCGTGATGCATTACACCGACAAGGCCAAGCTGCCGGCCGCAGGCGAGGAGCGCGAGGTGGCCGCACTGTTCGATACCTGGAATGCGGCGCTTGCCACCGGCAATCCGCACAAGGTGGCCGACCTGTATGCGCCCGACGGCGTGCTGTTGCCGACGGTCTCCAACGAAGTGCGTGCCTCCCGCGAGCAGATCGAAAAGTACTTCGAGATGTTCCTGACCAAGAAGCCCAAGGGCGTGGTCAATTACCGCACCGTGCGCGTGCTGGACGACGACAGCGCGGTGGATGCCGGCGTCTACACCTTCACCCTGACCGACAAGGACGGCAAGAAGACCGACGTGCAGGCGCGCTACACCTTCGTCTACGAAAAGCGCGATGGCAAGTGGCTGATCATCAATCACCACAGCTCGGCGATGCCGGAAGTGGATACGCGTGCGGCGGTCGCCAAGGCCAAGTAAGCCGGGTCGGTTGTGCGCGCCGGCCGGAGGCTTGAAAGCCGCCCCGGTCGGCGCCATCCAGCAGGCAATCCTCACGATTGCGGAGTTGCACCATGCTGGGAATCGGCGCTTTCAAACAACGCATGCCTCGCCCGGGCGAGGCGCTTCCAGGACGCGACCAGGCACTGCCGCTGCACAACACGCACCTGATCAACGGGCACCCGTTGCGCGGCGAGTTCACTGGTTTGGCTCAGGTGCAATTCGGGCTGGGCTGCTTCTGGGGTGCCGAGCGCAAGTTCTGGAACGTTCCGGGCGTGTACACCACGGCGGTGGGCTATGCCGGCGGCGAAACGCCCAATGCCACATATGGCGAAGTGTGTTCCGGGCAGACCGGCCACACCGAAGCGGTGCTGGTGGTGTACGACGCGCAATCGGTGTCGTTCGCGCAACTGTTGCGCACGTTCTGGGAGAGCCACGACCCCACCCAGGGCATGCGTCAGGGCAACGATGTCGGCACGCAATACCGCTCGGCCATTTACTGCACAACGCAAGAGCAATACGACGCCGCGCTTGCCAGCCGCGATGCATACCAGCAACAGCTGGACGCCGCGGGTTATGGCGCGATCACCACGGAGATCCGTTTTCCGGCGCCTGCTTTCTATTACGCCGAAGACGATCACCAGCAATACCTCGCCAAGCACCCCAACGGGTATTGCGGACTTGGCGGAACGGGAGTGAGCTGCCCGATCGGGCTGGATGCCTGACGGAAAGGCGAGGCCGGATCCAGGCGCTGTCCACGCTCGTGTGGTCGCGTCGCGATGGCCGTCAGCGACCGGCAGCGTCATCACGACAGGCAGCGCATGGGAGTGCATGCCAGGCAACTTCAATGGCTACGTCGGAGACGGCGTGGCCATCTTTTTGTGCGGCGTGCGCAAGATGCGGCGGCGCCCCCGCGCGTGGCTCATCGGCGAATCGGCCCGGCGGAGGATTGCGGTCAATCCCTGCTGCTCGTCGGTGCAATGGATCGGTGCGGCGATCCACCGCATCCACGCCGTGCGGCCCCTGCGCCGGGGCGCGCCTGAATCCGTTGGATCAGACAAACTCGCCGGCGAACATGCCGCGGAGTTGGGCAAGCATGTCGGTGCGCTCGGGATGCAGCAGGCGCATGCAGGCCACCGCGAAGCCGACCGGACTGGTGCCCGGTGCGGTGATGAGGCTGTCGGCGGTGACGACCTTCTCGTGACGGAACTGGTGGGCGCCGGCGTACGGCACCACGTGTTCCTGCAGAAACGCCAGCGAATTGCTGGTGTGGGCGCGTTCGTCCAGCAAGCCGGCGTAAGCCAGGGCGAGGGTGGCGCCACAGATCGCTGCGACCGGACGCTGCTGCTGTACGCGTTCGACCAGCAGCCCGCTCAGGCCCGGGATCTCGCCGGCCTGCCAGCGCTCGCTGCCGGGCAGGATCCACAGGTCCGCCTCCAGCGGCGCAAGATCCGAGAGTGCGAATTCCGGCGTGATACGCAGCCCGCCGATGGACTGCACCGGCTGACCGTCGATGCTGGCGATGGCCACCTGGTCGCCGAACCACTCGCGCGCCGCCGGGAGTACCACGCCGATTTCCCAGTCGGCCACGCCGTCGACCATCACCACTGCAATGTTTGCCATTGTCCGCCAGCCTGTTGAGGAATCCGGATTCTAGGCAGTGCGCGGTGCGGGATTGTAAGCGTCGTGTGGAGAAACGCTGTCGTGCGCGACTGCCGGGCGGCGCGGCCTGTCCGGCGGGATGGATGCAGCCAATGCCTGCCTGTTCGACTGAGTCGTCGATCGACCACAAGTCAGGTGATGTGCGCCATCGGTCAAGGAGCATCGCTCGGCATCGCTGCTGCCAGTGTTGTCCACTCCGCCCGCAGTGAGATGGCCGGGGCGGCGTGACGCAGGCGCGCACCGCGGTGAGGTGACGCTTGCCCGCGACGGAATGACATCCGCACGTCTGGCGCTGCCGGCCTGGCTGCCGGCAGCGCAGCTGCGGCTCACTGACAAAACGCCCGCAGCCATCGGCCGCGGGCGTCGGTATCGTGCATGGCCTGCGGCGATCAGCTGGCCAGCTTGTCGGCGATGGTCTTGCGCAGGGCCTGCAGATCCTTTGCGAAGGTGTCGATGCCGCCGGCCAGCTTCTCGGTGGCCATCGGGTCCGCCGCCAGATCCTTGGCGAAGCGGTCGGCGTCGATCGGGGTGATCTGCGCGTTGTCGGGCTGGACCGGCGAGAGCTTGCGCGGCAGTTCGCCATGCTCGGCGTCGAGCTTCTCCAGCAGATCCGGCGACATGGTCAGGCGGTCGCAGCCGGCCAGCGCTTCGATCTGCGCGGTGGAGCGGAACGACGCGCCCATCACCACGGTGGAAGAGCCGCGGCGCTTGAACGCCTCGTACACCTTGCGCACGAAGACCACACCCGGGTCCTCGTCGATGCTGGCCGGGGTCTGCCCTTGCGCGACGTAGTAGTCCAGGATGCGGCCGACGAACGGGGAAATCAGGAACACGCCGGCCTCGGCGCAGGCCAGCGCCTGGGAGTGGTTGAAGATCAGCGTCAGGTTGCAGTCGATGCCTTCGCGCTGGAGCTGGCGCGCGGCGTCGATGCCTTCCCAGGTGGCTGCGATCTTGATCAGGATCTTGTCCTTGGAGATGCCGCGCTCGGCGTACATCGCGATGAGCTTGCGCGCCTTGTCGATGGTGGCCTGGGTGTCGTGCGCCAGGTCGGCGTCGACTTCGGTGGAAACGCGGCCGGGCACCAGTCCGGCCAGCTTGATGCCGACGCCGACAGTCAGGCGGTCGGCGACTTCGTTGATGGTGGCATTGCGATCGTCGCCGCCGTGTTCACGACCCCAGGCAAGCTCGCGCTCGATCAGGTCGGCGTAGATCGGCAGATCCAGTGCCTTCTTGACCAGGGTGGGATTGGTGGTGCAGTCGACCGGCTTCAGACGTTTGATCGCGTCGAAATCGCCGGTATCGGCGACCACCACGGACAGGTCGCGCAGTTGGGCAAGCTTGGAGGGGGATGCAGTCATGCGGGTTCTCTCGAATCGTGGAGCGGATCGGGGGATGACACAGCGCGCTACGTTAGCGCGCCGCGCGCTGGAAGTCGCCCGCGGATGCGGGGCGATCGTGTACGGCGCTCACGCGCAGGCGCAGATCGCGCCCATCGGGCGTGCGCCAGTCGATGCTCTGGCCGACCGACAGGCCGAGCAATGCGCTGCCAACCGGCGCAAGCACCGAGATGCGACCCTGTTGGACATCGGCTTCATGCGGGTACACAAGCGTGAGCGTATGTCGCTCGCCATGCAGTTCGTCTTCGCAGTCGATGCGCGAATGCATGGTGACGACGTCGCCGGGCATGTCCTCGGGCGGCAATACATTGGCGCGGCCCAGTTCGTCGCTCAGCGCGGCTGCGGCAGGATGCTGGTGGAACGCGGGGGAATCCAGCAAGGCTTCCAGTCTGGCCAGATCGTGGCTGGAGACCAGGATGGAGGGCGGCAAACCGCTGCGGTGTTGCGATGTCATGGCGTTCTCCTCGGACAGGCTCGCCGACATGGCAAGCGTCCCTTCGAACGTGAGGGCGCCAAGGACCGATCGCAATGCATCACCTCGCATGCGCGGCGCGAAGACTCCCCAGCAGATCACGCATCGCGGCGACGACCTGTGCCAATGCGTGACCGGGTAACGGCGCCAACGCGGTGCAATCGTGGGCTGAAGTGCGCGATACCGGAGTCGCAGCTTATCCGGGCATGGCTGGGAACCAGCATTCCAGCCGATCCGATCAAAGCGACGCATCAGCACCGCTCTGATCGATACCGGCAGAATCCTGCGCCAAACAAGCGCAGCCATGATGCTGTACCGAATCCCGAATCCCGAATCCCGAATCCCGAATCCCGAATCCCGAATCCCGAATCCTCAGGCCGCAACCGCCTTGGGCCCGGTAGCAGGCTGATCCAGCGCGAACAGTGCTTCCGGCAGTTCCTTGAACAGCTGCGACAGCTGCTCGAGGAAGCACGTCATTGCCGAACTGCGGCGCCATACCATGGCGATGCGGCGGCTGGGTTGCTTGTCCTCGCGGAAGCGGATCAGCCGGATACTGTCCGAGCGCGCCACCGGCGGCTTGACTGCCAGCAGCGGCAGCAGGGTCACGCCGACATTGGCCGCGACCATCTGGCGCAGAGTTTCCAGGCTGGTGGCCTGGAATTCGGATTTTTCCAGAGCGCCGGCCAGATGGCAGACGTCCAGCGCCTGCTCGCGCAGGCAGTGGCCGTCTTCGAGCAGCAGCAGGCGTTGTTCGGACAGATCGTCCAACGTCATGCTGTCGTGGTTCGCCAGCGGATGGGCGTCGGGCACGGCCAGCACGAAAGGCTCCTCGAACAGGAATTCGGCATGCAGCTGGTCGTCCTGTAGCGGCAGCGCCAGCAGCGCTGCGTCCAGGCGGCCTTCGCGCAACTGGTGCATCAGCTGGTCGCTCTTTTCTTCGATCAGCAGCAGTTCCAGGCGCGGGAAACGCTCGCGGATGCGCGGCACCACGTGCGGCAACAGATATGGCGCAAGCGTGGGGAAGATGCCCAGCCGCACGGTGCCCGCTTCCGGGTCCTGGCTGCGACGGGCGGCTTCCTTCATCTGCTCCACCTCTGCAACGATGCCGCGCGCGCGCATGGCCGCCTCGCGACCGGCCGGCGTGAGCATCACCTTGCGCGGAGCACGCTCCACCAGCGGAACGCCGAGCTCGTCCTCGAGCTTCTTGATCTGGGTGGAAAGGGTGGGCTGGCTGACGAAACATGCCGTCGCGGCGCGGCCGAAATGCTTGTGGTCGGCCAGGGCGACCAGATACTTCAGGTCACGCAGATTCATGTGCAGCAGCCCTCGTAGCGGTGGCGGTTGGACTGACGTGTGGAAGCAGCTTACGCCGCCCGTGCGCGGGCGGCGGTTGAGGGGCTGCGCTTAAGCGGCCTCTGCCACGTTTTCGGCGCTGACCGGTGCGCTGGAGCGGATCAGATAGTCGAACGCGCTCAGGGCCGCCTTGGAGCCTTCACCCATCGCGATGACGATCTGCTTGTACGGCACGGTGGTGGCATCGCCGGCAGCGAACACACCCGGCACATTGGTCTGCCCACGGTCGTCGACGATGATCTCGCCACGCGCCGACAATTCCACCGTGCCGCGCAGAAACTCGGTATTGGGCAGCAGGCCGATCTGCACGAACACACCTTCCAGCTCGATATGCTGGGTGTCGCCGCCGGTGCGGTCGGTGTAGACCAGGCCGGTGACCTTCTGCCCGTCGCCCAGCACCTCGGTGGTCTGTGCGCTGGTGATGATGCGCACGTTGTGCAGGCTGCGCAGCTTGCGTTGCAGCACTTCGTCGGCACGCAGCTTGTCGTCGAATTCCACCAGGGTGACGTGCGCCACGATGCCGGCCAGATCGATCGCCGCTTCCACGCCGGAGTTGCCGCCGCCGATCACTGCCACGCGCTTGCCCTTGAACAGCGGGCCGTCGCAGTGCGGGCAGTAGGCCACGCCCTTGTTCTTGTACTGGTCTTCGCCCGGCACGTTCATCTGCCTCCAGCGCGCACCGGTGGACAGGATCACGGTCTTGCTCCTGAGCGAAGCGCCGTTGGCCAGCTTGATCTCGATCAGGCCATCGGCACCGGCCGGGATCAGCTGCTCGGCGCGCTGCAGGTTCATGATGTCCACCTCGTACTGGCGCACGTGCTGTTCGAGCGCGGCGGCCATCCTGGGGCCTTCGGTTTCCGGCACCGAGATGAAGTTCTCGATCGACATGGTGTCCAGCACCTGACCACCGAAACGCTCGGCAGCCACGCCGGTGCGGATGCCCTTGCGTGCGGCATACACCGCCGCAGCCGAGCCGGCCGGGCCACCGCCGACCACGAGCACGTCGAAGGCGTCCTTGGTGGCGATCCTGGCGGCATCGCGCTTTGCTGCATTGGTGTCGAGTTTGGCGACGATCTGCTCCAGCGTCATGCGCCCCTGGTCGAACAGCTCGCCGTTCAGATACACGGTGGGCACCGACATGATCTGTCGGGTCTGCACTTCGTCCTGGAACAGCGCGCCATCGATGGCGACATGCTGGATGCGCGGGTTGAGCACCGCCGCCAGGTTCAAGGCCTGCACTACGTCGGGGCAGTTCTGGCACGACAGCGAAAAATAGGTTTCGAACCGGTAGTCGCCTTCCAGGTGCTGCACCTGCTCGATCAGCTCGGCGGTCGCCTTTGACGGGTGCCCGCCCACCTGCAGCAGCGCCAGCACCAGCGAGGTGAATTCATGACCCATCGGCAGGCCGGCAAAGCGCAGCGAGATGTCCTGGCCCGGCGTGGTCAGCGCGAAGGAGGGCTTGCGCTGGTCGTCGTCGCGATGCGCTTCCAGGGTGATCTTGTCCGACAGCAGCACCAGGTCCTCCAACAGGTCGAGCATTTCGCGCGAGGCGGGGCTGTCGTCGATCGATGCATGGATCTGGATCGGGCGCGTCACCCGTTCCAGGTAGGCGGTCAGCTGGGTCTTGAGATTGGCATCCAACATGGAGAACTCCTGGGAATGGGCAAGGGGAGGGCGTGGCGTCGCTGCGCGGACGCAGTTCGCCTGGGGAAGGGAGAGGTGAACCGCAGCCGGCGCGAGGTCGGGCGCGAGCTGGCGATGGCGGGCGAGCGCACCGGCACCGGCTCCGGTTCACCCCCGGCCCGAAACATCGGGCCAGGGATGCGGTGGACGGCTTAGATCTTGCCGACCAGATCCAGCGACGGAGCCAGGGTCTTGGCGCCTTCCTTCCACTTGGCCGGGCAGACCTGGCCAGGATTGTTGGCCACGAATTGTGCGGCGGTCAGCTTGCGCAGCGTCTCGGTGACGTCGCGGGCGATCGCGTTGTCGTGGATTTCCAGGGTCTTGATGACGCCTTCCGGATTGATGATGAAGGTGCCGCGCAGCGCCAGGCCTTCTTCTTCGATATGCACGCCGAAGGCGCGGGTCAGCTTGTGGGTCGGGTCGCCGATCAGCGGGAACTGCGCCTTGCCCACGGCCGGGGAGGTTTCGTGCCAGACCTTGTGCGAGAAATGCGTGTCGGTGGTGACGATGTAGACCTCGGCGCCTGCCTTCTGGAACGCGGCGTAGTTGTCGGCAGCGTCTTCCACTTCGGTCGGGCAATTGAAGGTGAATGCGGCCGGCATGAAGATCAGCACCGACCACTTGCCCTTCAGGCTGGCTTCGGTGACTTCGATGAAATTACCGTTGTGGTACGCATTCGCCTTGAACGGCTGGACCTGGGTGTTGATGAGAGACATTCAATTTCCTCGTGCGGTGAAGGGGGGCGGGGGATGGAACAGGCGCCATGGTAGGCAGGATCGATAGATTCCTCAAATCGATTGATGGAATTAGATAGATAGTCCATGCCTATCGATTCCGCAGATGCCATCTGCCGATGCGGCGCGCCGTTCCCTTTCGGATAATGGGAGGCCGAGGTTTCGCACAAGTGAATGATCCGTATGAGCGATGTGTCCAGCGGTCTTCCGGCCGACCAACTGCTGCGCCAGGCGGCCGAGCGCATCGATCGCAGCGATGCCGAGCCGCTGCTGCTGCATGCGCTGGGCCGCGATCGGGCCTGGCTGTTCACGCATGGCCGCGATCCGGTGCCGGCGGCCGTCGGCACCGCATTCCAGGCCCTGGTGCAGCGGCGCGCGGCGGGCGAGCCGGTGGCCTACCTGACCGGTTCGCGTGGCTTCTGGACGCTGGATCTGGAGGTCTCGCCGGCAACGCTGATTCCGCGCGCCGATACCGAAGCCCTGGTCGAACTGGCGCTGGAGCGGCTGGATCGTGCGCCTGGTCGCCGGGTGGCCGATCTGGGCACCGGCAGCGGCGCGATCGCACTGGCCATTGCCAGCGAACGGCCGCAGGCGCAGGTGGTCGCCACCGATTCCAGTGCGGCCGCGCTCGCCATCGCCCAGCGCAATGCCGATCGCTACCATCTATCGAACGTGCAGTTCCGTCACGGCGACTGGTTCGTGCCACTGGCGGCCGAGCGCTTCGACCTGATCGCCAGCAACCCGCCCTACATCGCGGCCGGCGACCCGCACCTGGACCAGGGCGACCTGCGTCACGAGCCCGCCAGCGCGCTGGCCTCTGGCGACGACGGACTGGACGACATTCGGCTGATCGTGGACGGGGCGCCGGCGCATCTGCGCGCGGGCGGTTGGCTGTTGCTCGAACATGGTTGGGATCAGGGGGGGGCGGTGGCGGCGTTGCTGCGCATGCGCGGATTCGCCCGGGTCGCCACCCATCCGGATCTGGAATTGCGCGAGCGCGTCAGCCTGGGCTGCTGGGAGACCAGCGCCGCAGCCTGATGCCGGCGGCCCGCTGCGGCGTGCCGGTCGTGCGTGTTGCGGGCGCATGCGCGCGCCTTGGGGCGAAGCGCAGGCGATGCCCATTGCCGCTGGCCGATACAATGGCGGTTTTCGCCAGGACCGACGCATGCGCACGCTCTATCCCGAGATCGCCCCCTACGAGCAGGGCAGCCTGAAGGTCGACGATCGTCATACGCTGTACTTCGAACAGTGTGGCAACCCGCAGGGCAAGCCGGTGGTCCTGTTGCACGGCGGCCCTGGCGGCGGTTGCAACGCCAAGATGCGCCGCTTCCACGACCCGGCCAAGTACCGCATCGTGCTGTTCGACCAGCGCGGCTCCGGCCGCTCCACGCCGCATGCCGATCTGGTCGACAACACCACCTGGGATCTGGTGGCCGATATCGAGCGCCTGCGCACGCATCTGGGCATCGATCGCTGGCAGGTGTTCGGTGGCAGCTGGGGCTCCACGCTGGCGCTGGCCTATGCGCAGACCCATCCGCAACAGGTCACCGAGCTGGTGCTGCGCGGCATCTTCCTGTTGCGTCGCTTCGAGCTGGAATGGTTCTATCAGGAAGGCGCCAGCCGGCTGTTCCCGGATGCGTGGGAGCACTACATCAATGCGATTCCGCAGGACGAGCGCGGCGATCTGATCGCTGCGTTCCATCGCCGCCTCACCAGCGACGACGAGGCCACCCGGCTGGCCGCCGCCAAGGCCTGGAGCGTGTGGGAAGGCGCCACCAGCTTCCTGCATGTGGACGAGGACTTCGTCACCGGGCATGAAGACGCGCACTTTGCGCTAGCCTTTGCGCGCATCGAGAACCACTACTTCGTCAACCAGGGCTTCTTCGAGGTGGAAGGCCAGCTGTTGCGCGACGCGCATCGCATCGCCGACATCCCCGGCGTGATCGTGCATGGCCGTTACGACGTGGTCTGCCCGCTGCAGAGCGCCTGGGATCTGCACAAGGTCTGGCCGAAGGCGCAGCTGCAGATCAGCCCGGCCTCGGGGCACTCGGCGTTCGAGCCGGAAAACGTCGATGCATTGGTGCGCGCCACAGACCGGTTCGCCTGAGCGATCGCAACGGGTGCGGCTGCCATCATGGCCTGGCCGCACCCGCTGCAGGCAGCCACCACACCATCACGCCAGCCATGGTGCGTGGCCGATCTCGGCCACGCCACTGGTGCGCATCGAGCGTAGCGTTGATCTTTCTGAGCTTCGTATCTTCGCGAAAGCGCGTCGCTCATGCGATTCAACTACGCCCATTACCAGCCTGGCGTCGATGCGGAGTGTTATTCGTTGAAGATGCTGGCGAATGCGTCTTCGATCGCATCTGGATCGCCAACAACCATTCGGAACGGGTCCTTGTTCCGGTAGGTGTTGATGACATAGTTTTCGATGTGTGGAAATTGTTCTGGACGGAAGCGGCACGGCAGATCCGTTGCCCAGAAATTCCGTAAGGTTTCGCTGTGCAGGAACTCCCAGCCTTGCAGTTTATTTTTGCCTTCAAAGCGCAGCGCGCGCAGCTGTGCGAGGCGCGAGAGTGATGAGACGTCGCCGGCAAGGCGGCAGGCGACAAACTGCAAGACTTCAAGTGAGGTGCAGCGTGCAATCTCGTCGATCTTCTTTATCGTTGACGAGATCAGGAAAAGCTTGCGAATGGGGCGGTCGTCGAAGACGTCCAGCGACCCGCCAAATCCGTGGACGGAAAGACGCACAAGTTTGGTCCAGCCACCGTTGAGGGAGTGGAGCTTGTTGCTTTTCCAGTCAAGGCTCTGCCACGTTTCAATCGCGGGGAAGAGGGTTGGAAGGAGGGGGCCGAAAGACACGTTCTGTGTCGTGAGTCCTTTGACGTTGCTGAAGCTTTTGAACACGTCATAGTCGAAGTCTTCCGCGAAGACGCCATTGCCCAGGATGCCGATCTCGACGATCGCGTCGCGATTTCTTAATCTTGCTGAAATCTGGCGAAAAATGCGCCTTCAACTCGCCCTGCACGACATCCTCAGGCGCGATCGCGAATCCGTCACACCCATACGCATCGATAAGGTGGCTGTATTTTTCGAAGCCGCTCTTGTTGAACAATGCAGTCCTGCGCGACAGCCCATGGGTTTTTCCCTCGATGCTGGCCCATGGGCCCTCCATCAGGTTCTCCATCGTGCGCTCATCGGCTTCGAATAGAGTCTCCGTCATCGTGCTTCCTCCTTTCGTCGAACGCGCCCTGCATCCAGGTGTTTGGTTCGCTCCCGATCAGCGCTGCAGCAACCCATCGGCCAACGGTGGAAGAAGGCGCGCCAATCGCTGCGCCCACGCGGTTTGCCCGGCGGTATCGGCGATCAGGTCCTGGCGGATCTCCAGTTCCACATGCGGCAGGCCGCGGCCTTCGCCGTAGACCGGAATGGCGTAGTCGGTGGCATCGCTGACCGCATACGGCTGGTTGTCGCCAACCACCAGGTCCGGTTCCGCGCGCAAGGCGTGCAGCAGGCGATGCGCCAGCCGGGTATCGCGGTGGTACAGCACGCCGGCATGCCAGGGGCGCGCCTGGCCGGCCATCACCGGGGTGAAGCTGTGCATGGACACCAGCAGCGTCGGTTGCCGGCGTGCTGTACGCGCGTCCAGCTCGGCGGCGATGCGGCCGTGATACGGCGCGAAGATGGCATCGATGCGCTGCTGGCGCTCAGTCGGGGTCAGCTGCAGATTGCCGGGCACCGTGGTGCCGTCGCTGATCTCCGGCATCCGGCTGGCGGCGCCATCGGGCCGGTTGCAGTCGATCACCAACCGCGAATAGGTCTGGGTGATGGCAATCGCATCCAGCGCCTCGGCCAGCAGGCGGGTGACCTGCGCAATGCCGATGTCCCAGCCGATATGGCGGTCCAGCTCGCGCTGCGGCAGGCCCAGGTTGGCCAGCCGTGCCGGCACGCGTTGGCCGGCATGGTCGGCAATCAACAGCCAGGGCGATGCGGCCTGCGCGTTGTAGACGGTGAACGGCGCCGGATCCC
The DNA here is from genome assembly GCF_020783795.1 of Xanthomonas sp. NCPPB 1067. Taxonomy (NCBI): domain Bacteria; kingdom Pseudomonadati; phylum Pseudomonadota; class Gammaproteobacteria; order Lysobacterales; family Lysobacteraceae; genus Xanthomonas; species Xanthomonas sp. NCPPB 1067. The sequence continues at coordinate 41,837 of NZ_JAJGQG010000018.1, read as the reverse complement.
CGGCGCCGAGCAATGGCTCGATTGCTGCATCAACCACGCGGGGTGCCATCCAGCGCGTGGTCGGCCAGGTACAGGCCGGCCCATAGCTTGGGGTCCATCTGGTAGCCCTCGGCCATCTTCTGCACCAGCCAGGCGCCGACCTGCGCGCGCGGGATTTCGTGCACGGTGATGTCCTCGCTGGCATCGCCACCGCCGTCGCCGACCTTGCGCAGCCCGGTAGCGCGCACGAAGGCGATCTTTTCGCTGCTGGCGCCGGCCGAGGTGGGGCCGATCATCAGCACTTCGGCGTGTTCGGCGGTCCAGCCGGTTTCTTCCTCCAGTTCGCGGATCGCCGACAGCTCGATCGACTCGCCGGCATGCACATCGCCGACCAGCCCGGCCGGCATTTCGATGGTGCGGGCCTGCAGCGGCACGCGGAACTGCTCGACGAACAGCATCGCATCGTCCGGGGTCACTGCCACGATGATCGCGGCCAAGCCGCCGGCATGCACGCGCTCGGAATACTCCCAGGTGCCGCGGACGACCATGCGCTGGTACTTGCCTTCGTAGACCACGGTGGGCGGGGTGTCGTGTCGGTTCATGCAGTCGGGCCTTGGGACAGGGAAACGGGAGGGAGCGGCGGTGTCGCGTGCGCGCAGACAGCCTGTAGGCGGCGGCGCGTGAGCGGCCCGAAACGCAGGCTGTCGCACAGCCCGGTCAGCATGTCGGTATCGGCCGGCGCACGCGTGAAACCGGTGGCGGTCAGGTCCAGCGGCGCATCCAGCGCGATGGTGGTGAGCTGGCGCCACAGCAACGCATGTTCGCGCTGTTCGCGCAGCCGCACCGCCATCTGCGCCGCACCGCGCAGGCGCAGGAACGGGATCTCGTCGATACGCTCCAGCAGCGCATCCAGACTGCCGAAATGCGCCAGCAGCACGGCTGCCGATTTGGCGCCGATGCCGGTGACGCCAGGAATGTTGTCGATCGCATCGCCGCACAGCGCCAGGTAATCGGCGATCTGGTGCGCATGCACGCCATGGCGTGCTTTCACCCCGTCCATGCCCCAGCGCAGATTGCGTGCGTAATCCCATTGCTCGTCGTGTTCGGCCAGCAGTTGCGACAGATCCTTGTCGGCCGAGACGATGATGCCGCGCAGGCCGTGCCCGCGTGCGTTGTGCAGGGCGCTGCCGATCAGATCATCCGCTTCGTAATGGTGATGGGCGAGCACGCTGAGGCCGAGCGCCGCACACAACGCCTTGCAATGCGCGAACTGCCGGCGCAAGGCATCCGGCGCGGGTTCGCGGTTGCCCTTGTAGGCGGGGTAGATCGCATGCCGGAAGCAGCTGTCCAGCGCTTCGTCGAAGGCGATGGTGATGTGCTGCGGATGCTCGCGTTCGAGCAGGTCGAGCAGAAAGCGCGCAAATCCGTGTACCGCGTTGGTCGGCCAGCCCTGCGCATCCTGGAATTCGTCCGGAATCGAGTGCCAGGCGCGAAACACGTACAGGCTGGCATCCACCAGATACAGCGGCTGCGGTCGTGGGCCGCCCGGCAGCGCCGCCGCAATGGCGCTGGGCAGCGTGTTCATGGCGTCCAGTCGCGCAGCAGTGCGCGCGGATCGGGCCGCTCGCGTTCGGGCACCTGCATGCGCGGGGTGCCGATATGGATGAAGCCGACGATGCGCTCGTGTTCCTGCAGGCCCAGGTAGCCGCTCACTGCCGGGTCGTAGGCCATCCAGCCGGTCAGCCACTGCGCGCCGAAGCCGTGCGCCTGCGCGGCCTGCAGCAGCGCGAAGCACACGCAGCCGGCAGTCAGCAGTTGTTCCTGCTCGGGCACCTTGTGGTCCGGCTGCAGCGTGGCGATCACCGCGATCGCCACTGGCGCATCGTTGAAACGGTTGCGGTCCTTCTCCACCGCCGCCGCCGGCGCCAGCGGATCGGCGGCCTGGGTACGCTCGGCAAGGAAGTCACCCAGGGCATGGCGGGCGTCGCCGCCGATGCGCAGAAAGCGGAACGGCACCAGCTTGCCGTGGTCGGGCACCCTTACGGACGAGGCGAGCATGCGCAACAGCGTGTCTTCGTCCGGGCCGGGCTCGCCCAGTTGTTTGGAGGGGACCGAGCGACGCGCATCCAGCGCCTGTAACGAATACGGTGCGTGCATGGGGTAAGAGTTCTGCGAACGAATGCGGCGAGTATAGACGGGCGCTACCCAACGGCCGCCGCACGCGACGGTACGCACCGGGCAGGCCCTGCATGCCTGTACGCACCCGATGCCGGCGGCGGCATGCGGTCGGGCCGATACACCGCGCGGTCCCTGCCGCAGCCCACGTACACTGCAATCCCGGGCGCCGTTTGCATCCGCCTGACCCCGCTTGCCGCAGGGTATCCGCCCCCCCTCGTTTCGTTGCGTGCGTCGTCCGATGACCCAGTTCGTTTCCACCGACCCGCTGCCCAGCCGCAACCCGCAGTTGCTCGATCAGGTGCGCGATCTCGTACTGGTGCCGCTGGCCGATGCGTTCATCGACGTGCAGGACGTGCTGGCGCAGGCGCTGTTCCAGTTGGCCGCCGACGCAGGCAGGGATCAGAACGATTTCCTGGAGGCGATTCAGGCGCTGCGCCGGCAGCGCGAGCCGATCACCGCGCGATTCCGCGCGCATCTGGCCAAAGCCTGGCAGGGGCTGGAGTCGGGGCGTCCGCTGTCGGCCGAACGCACCCTGGCGCGCGGCGCCGCTGGACTGACCCTGTTGCCCGAACACGATCTGGAGCTGCGGCTGGCGGTACGCAACCTGGCCGGCGCGCTGCAACATCGGTGGCGGCCGGAGCTGATGCGGCTCAACCGCTACCTCGGTTTCATCGCCGGCGGGCTGCGTATCGATGGCGACAGCAATCCGTTCGGTCCGGAGCATCTGGGGGTTGCGTTGTACGAGGCGCTCCAGGGCGTGACGTTGACGGCGAAGGTGCATCTGGCGGTGCTCAAGGTCTGCGAGCAGCAACTGATGCCGCGTGTGGGGCAGCGCTACGCCGAGCTCGAACATGCGCTGGCGCAGGTCGCACGCCTGCGCGAGCTGCCGCAGGCCCGGCAGCGCCGCAGCGGCATCCCGCGGCAGGGTCGGGCGAACAGCGACGCTGTGACCGACGCGCCGGACTGGATCGCGCGCTTCTTCGCCGATTGGGCGGGCGGGCAGGGCGCGCTGGCCGGGGTCGAGGCGATCGACGTGCACGTGCGCGGCGATCGCGAGGTGCTGCCAGCGGCATTGCACCGGCGACTGCAGCAAGCCCGGCAGGCACGCGAACCGGAGGTCGACGCCGCAGCGGTGGGCGATCAGCGCGTGCTGTCGCCACGCGAAGTGGTGTCGGCGTTGTCGCTGCTGCAGACCATGCCCGGCGGCGGTTTCGAGGGCATCGAGGGCGTCGGGGTGGGGTTGCCGCGTGGACTGCGCGCGCAACTCCGGCGTGCGGCGGGCTCGCTGGGCGTGGATCCGGCCAGCAGCCGATTCGACGCGAGCGATGCCGATGCGCTGGATCTGATCGCGCTGCTGTTCGAAGCGATCCTGGCCCAGAGCCAGCTGTCGGCGGCCCAGCGCGGCCTGCTCGGGCAGTTGCTGGTGCCGATGGCAAAGCTGGCAATGCTCGACGGGCATCTGTTCGTGCGCGACGGCCACCCGGCGCGGCGTCTGCTCAATCTGCTGGTGGACGCTTGCGATGGCAATGCTGGCGAGACGGCTGCCGAACAGGGCTTGCTGGCGCAGGCGGCCGCGGTGGTGGCTGCCATCGTGCGCGATTTCGACGAGCATCCGGCGGTGTTCCTGGCGCTGGAGGCCGAATTCGGCGCCGCGCATGAGCACTACCGGCGCCGGGTGGAGATCGCCGAGCGCCGCGCCAACGAATTGCAGCGCGCAGACGAGCGCCGCGAGCGCGCCCGCGACATGGCCTCGCGCGCACTGGCCGAACGGTTGGCACGCGGACCGCTGCCGCCGGCGGTCGAGCAGTTCCTCCGCCGCATCTGGCATCCCGCCGTACAGCAGGCCGCCTTGCGCGGCGATGGCGCCGGCCCGGTGCTGGATGCCGCGCTGGCGTTGGGCGATGCGGTGCTGGATCGGGTGGGTTGCGCCGAGGACGGGCTGGAGGAACTGCATGCGCCACTGCGGCAGGTCGGTGCGCTGGCGGGGCTGGCAGCGCCGATGGTCGAGCAGGCGATACGGGAGCTGCAACGCGCGCTGGGTCCGGAATCCGTGGCCTCCACTCCGGAGGTGCCGGGCTCGATGACGATCGCATCGGACCTGCCGCAGGGGCCGGCCGAGCCCGCTGCCGATCCGCTGCCGCCGTTACTCGATGCCGACACACCCCTGCAGTTCGATCGCATCACCGCCGACTTTTTCAGCGCCCTGCCGATCGGCACCAGCCTGGACTTCGTCGATCGCGCCGGACGTGTGCAGGTCGGCAGACTCTCGTGGATCAGCCCGATTTCCGGAAGGCTGATGTTCGTCAACCGACGTGGCGGTCGACTGTGCGTGTCTTCGCCCGAAGAACTGGCGATGATGGTGGGACTGGACCGGGTACGGCTGCATCGTCAGGACGATGCTTTCTACGACGCCATGCAGGACGTGATCGACGGGCTCGACCGCCAGCACGCTGAACGCTTAACCCCAGCCGGGGTATGACGATCGAAGGCAGGCTCCACCACGGCGTTGCGGGCTAGGATGGCTGTCCGAGCGGCATCCCTGGGCGGTCACGAGTAAAGTGGGATATGTGTCACACTTAGCGGTTGAGCGAAACGCCTACCATGCGTGGGCGGAATTTGGGGCCGCGTCTGTTACTTCTCGGTTGAAAATTTTCACGCCTGCAGAGGCGGGGAGCCTTTGCGCATGACCTTCCAGCCCAGTCCGTCGGGACACCCGGGCCGTGACCAACGCTTGCTCGATCAGGCCCACGACGTGTTCGTGCCGGCGCTCGCGCAGGTATTCGCTGCTGCAGTGGCACACTTTGACGATGTGCTGTTCGATCGCGCCGAATCGGCTGGCACCTCGCAATTGCTGTTCCTCGATGGCATGCGCGAATTGCGGCGCAAGCGCGAGGAAGTGGCGACACGATTCCGCCAACAGCTCGAAGACGGCTGGCAGGCGTTGCTGTTGGGAACGCCGTTGTCGGCCGAGGTGGTGCTGGCGGGCGACATGGGGGTGGGTCCACTGAGCCTGGTGCCCGAACACGTGCTCGAGTCGCGGCTGGCGGTGCGCAACCTGGCCACGGTGCTGCTGCGCGATTTCAAGCAGGTGCTGGCACGGGTCGATCGCCGGCTGGGCTGGATCGCCGGCGGGCTGGAACTGGTGGCCGACACCAATCCGTTCGGCCCGGAACACCTGGGCGTGGCCATCCATGAAGCCTTCGCCACCTGCGATCTGGCGCCGGAAGTGCGCCTGGTGCTGATCAAGCTGTGCGAGCGCGATCTGGCCGAGCCGATCGGCAAGCTGTATGCGCGGCTGGACGAGACCCTGGCCAAGGCCGGGGTGATGCCCGAGATCTCCCAGCCCAAGCGCCCGCCGCCGCGCGTGCCCGCGCGTGACGCCGCGCCCGAGGCACAGGCCGAAACGCAGGGTGGCGATGGCGACGATCCGAACGATCAGTACGCGCCGGCCTGGGCCAACCGTTTCCTGGACCGTTGGGCGCACAGCCGCGGGCGCATGCAGGCGGCCGCCCAGCGCGGTCATGCCGAGGGTGTCGGAGCCGGCGGCGTGGACGGTGGCGACGCCGATCATCCCGGCGGTAGCCAGGGCATGCTGCTGGATGCGCTGCACGAGCTGCTGCAGCAGACCCGCAACGTGCGCGACAGCGCCGCGTCTGCCGCGTCGGTGGCGGTCGGTCAGCAGCGCCCGTTGAGCCAGCGCGAAATGATGTCGGTGCTGTCGCTGCTGCAGGCCACGCCCAGCGCGACCCTGCAGGCGGCGATCGGCGACGACAACGAATCGCTCGCGCAGCGGTTGAAGAACGAAGTACTCAACAGCGCCACGCGGCTGGGCGTGGACCCGGCCACCGCAAGACTCGATCCGATGGACGAAGACGCCATCGATCTGGTCGGCATGCTGTTCGACGTGATGCTGGACGAGCGCGACCTGGAAAGCCGCTCGCGCGAGATGATCGGCCGCTTGGTGGTGCCGTTCGTCAAGGTCGCGCTGCTGGACCGCAAGATGTTCGTGCAGAAGACCCATCCGGCGCGGCGCCTGCTCAATTCGCTGGCCGAGGCCTGCGAAGGCAACACCGGCGACAGCCCGGCCGAGCGCGTACTGATGGGCAAGGTGGAGGAGATCGTCGACCGGCTGGTGGCCGAGTTCAACGAGAACCTGGCCATCTTCCTGACCCTTGAAGAGGAATTCCGCGATTTCCTGTCCCAGCACCGCCGGCGGGTGGAAATCGCCGAGCGTCGCGCCACCGAGACCCAGCGTGGGCAGGAGAAGCTGGAGCTGGCGCGTAGTCGCGCGCTGGCGGAACTGGAGCAGCGCGTCCCCGACGGTGCGGGCCTGCCCAAGGCGGTCGAGGATTTCCTGCGTCAACCCTGGTTGCACCATCTGACCATGGCGATCCTGCGCGACGGCGAAGAAGGCCCGGGCACGCTGGAAGCGCTGGCGTTGGCCGATGGGGTGCTGGAAGAGCTGGGCGAGGCGCGCCGCCACATCATCGGCAAGCCGTGGCTGCAGGTCTGGCAGCCGGCCCTGCACCGCGTTTTCGCCAGCGTTGGCCTGCACGGCGATGCGGCAGTGGTGGCGATCACCGCGCTGCACGATACCTTGCAGGCGATCGCCGAGGCGCGCCCGGAACTGGAGAAGGCATTGCCGGAACTGCCGCAGGTCAACCTGCCGCCACCGGCGGCCGAAAGCGTCAGTGTGGTACTGGGCGCCGAAGCGGTGGCGCAGAGCACCGACAGCGCCGACGCCGAGCGTTTCCGCGCGATGGACATCGGTACCTGGCTGGATTTCGTCGACAAGGACGGAAAGGTGCAGGCGGGCAAGCTGTCGTGGGTGAGCCCGATCTCGCAGCGCCTGTTGTTCGTCAACCGGCGCGGCGTGCGTTTCTGCGTGGCGTCGCCGGAAGAATTGGCCGTGATGGTGCGGTTGGGTCGCCTGCGCGAGCACATCAACGACGGTGCGTTCGACAGCGCGATGCAGGGCGTGATCGACCGACTGGATCCGCTGCACACCAACAGCACGGTGCATTGAGCGCCGTCCCGCCGCGGCGTGGGCGAATGAAGCGGACCGATGGCGCAACAACGCGCGGTCCGCACAGGACACCGCGCGCCGACGGCGATCGCAGTCGGCGCACGCGCCGGATCGCGCACGCGGTTACGGCGCCGCCGGCCCGATGAAGTCCAGGGCCCGCGCAATCACCGAGGGGTGATCGACCATGCGGTTGTGGCCGAGCCCTTCGGTACTGAACAACTGCGCGCCGGGCCACAGGGCGGCGAAGCGGGCGCCTTCTTCCCACGGCGTCTCGCGATCGCGGCGGTCGTGGATGATCAGTGCCGGGCGATCGAACTGCGGCAGGCGCGCGGTCGCGTCGAAATCGGCGAAACAGGCGCCGATCAACTGGATCAGCCAGGTCTCGAAGGGTGCGAAGGCCGCAGGCGCGATGCCTGCCGCCTGAAACTGACGCCTGGCGCTGCCGGCCGGCGCCACCAGCGGGGCGATCATGACATAGCGCGCCGGCTGCCATGCCGGATCGTCGGCGAACACCGCCGCAGCCGTTCCCAACGAGTGACCGATGAACACGGCGGGGCGCCCGAAGTGGCGGCCGATCTGGCCGAGGATCTTGGAAAAATGCGGCAGATTGCTGATCTGCCCGCCGCTCAGCCCGTGCGCCGCCTGGTCGAAGGCCACCACCGCGTAGCCAAGCGCGCGCAACTGCGGCACCCAGGCGGCAAACCGCAGCCCGTAGCTGGCCCAGCCGTGCGACAGCAGCACGAACGGCTGCTGTGCGGGATCGCCCCATTGGTACACCGCGATATCCAGGCCGTCGATGCGCAGGCTCTGCCGCTGTGCATCGTCCAGTGTGGCGGCAATGGCGGCTGCCTGCCGGCGCCCGGACGGACCTGGGGTGACGAAACGGCGGGCCAGATAGCGACCAGTCGGGCCGGGTGCCAGTCGGCTGGCGCCGACCAGTACGAGGCGCAGCAGACGCGCGCGCAGCCTGGCAATGGGAGAGCTCATGGCGGTTCCTGATGATGGGGGCGCCATCTTGTCGATGGCAAGATACGAGCAAGTCTGGCGCTGGAAACTTGTCAGCGTCAAGATTATCTGCTGCACTGGAGTCCCGATAAGCGAATGCCGATGGCGCGAGCACAGACCCCGACGGCGTATCACCATGGCGACCTGCCTGCCGCGTTGCGGCGTGCCGGCTGGGAGCTGCTTGGCGAATCCGGCTTGCGCGGGCTCACGCTGCGCGAATGCGCGCGCCGGGCCGGGGTTTCGCACGCTGCGCCGGCCCACCACTTCGGTTCGCTGGAAGGGTTGTTGACGGAGTTGGCCGCCGATGGCTACGAGCGCATGCTCGACTGCATCGTGGCCACCCAGCGGGAGTCGGCCGATCCGTTGCTGGGAGGCGGGCTGGGTTACATCCGCTTCGCACTCGCGTTTCCGCAGCAGTTCCGGATGATGCTGGGTCTGGATGTGCGGGCGCGCACCCTGCCACGGCTGGTGCAGGCCAGCGGGGCGGCCATGGCGCGCCTGCGCGAGACGCTACGGGCGCAATGGATCGCACGTCACGGCAGCGCTCCGGACCCCGAACTGCTGGAGCAACGCACGTTGCTGGCCTGGAGCGCGGTGCATGGCTATGCATCGCTGGCGATCGATCGCAAGCACGAGGCGCTGTCCGCGATGCCCCCCGAGGTCCTGTTCGCGCCATTGTTGAAGGGCTTGCTCGAGCCGTAGCGCGGTCCAACGTCCGTGGTCTGCCGGCGGCCGGAGCGCCGCAGACCGCGGATGCCCGGTGGCGCGCCGGAGCAGGGCGCTTCATCCACGATTGTCCCATCGGCTCGGACGTACGGCGCCGGCGGGATCACAGTGCTGCCCTGCAGGCACGCGGGCACCGGTGCCGCAGCGCTCCGATGCCCGACGCGTTGTCGTGCCGCGAACAGCCAGCGGGAGTGAGGGCGTCAGACCTGCCGGCTGCATACCGGCTGCAATACGCACGAGCGCACCGCCGGCCCACGCGCTGCGCTCTGCTAGCATCGCGGCGACTGGGCGTGCGACCGGAGCAACCATGGCTGTGCAGGTACTGGTGCTGAAAGAGCGGGCGGCGGGCGAACGCCGGGTGGCGGCAACGCCGGAAACGGTCAGAAAGCTGGTCGCGCTTGGCGCCAGCGTGTGGATCGAGCCGGACGCCGGCCGCGCCAGCAGCATGGACGAGGCGGCTTATGTCGCCGCCGGTGCGCACGTGGCCGATGCGCAGAGTCTCGCCCTGGCCGATATGGTGCTCTGCGTGCAGGCGCCGCCGACCGAGCTGCTGCTGCAATGCAGGCCGCAGACGGTGGTGATCGGCATGCTGTCGCCCGATGCGGACCCGGCGCGCGCGCAGGCGTTTGCCGAGCGCGGGTTGATCGTGTTCCCGCTGGAGCGGCTGCCACGTACCACGCGCGCGCAGGCCATGGACGTGTTGAGTTCGCAGGCCGGCATGGCCGGCTACAAGGCGGTCCTGATCGGCGCGCAGCTTGCGCCGCGCTTCTTCCCGATGCTGACGACCGCGGCCGGCACCATGCGTCCGTGCAAGGTGCTGGTGATCGGTGCCGGAGTCGCCGGACTGCAGGCGATCGCCACCGCCAAGCGGCTGGGCGCGCAGGTGGAAGGCTTCGATGTGCGCCCGGAGACGCGCGAGCAGATCGCCTCGTTGGGCGCGCGCTTCCTCGATCTGGGCGTCAGCGCCGCCGGCGAGGGCGGCTATGCGCGGCAACTCACCGACGACGAACGCGCCGAACAGCAGCGCCGCCTGGCCGAACACCTCAAGGGCGTGGATGTGGTGGTCTGCACGGCGGCGGTGCCGGGGCGGCCCGCGCCGAAGATCGTGACCACAGAGATGGTGCACGGCATGCGCGCCGGCAGCGTCATCGTGGACCTGGCCGCGGAAACCGGCGGCAATTGCGCGGCCACCCGCCCCGGCGAAACCTATGACCTGGACGGCGTGGCGATCGCCGGGCCGCTCAACCTCGCCAGCCAGGGCGCGGTGCACGCCAGCGAAATGTTCGCGCGCAACGTCTATGCGTTCGCGGCATTGGTGATCAAGGATGGCGCGCTGGCGTTCGACTGGGACGACGAACTGCTTGCCAGGACGCGCTGGTCGGCAGCGCCTGTTGCGTGACGCGTCAGTACGTAGACTTAGAGCGGCTAACAGAACGCAGCGAGCGGTCGTCCGGTGGGTGTGGACGGCGCGGAGGAACCGCAGTGTACGAGTGGTACATGCCGATTCCGAGCACCGGCCGCGCCCGCCTGGCGGGGAGCGCAGTCGTTTTGTTAGCTGCCCTTATTCAAGCGCTGGCGGGTGGCTCCGGATGCTGGCGTGTGGCGCGAGCGCACTTGACGCAGGTACAGTCGGCTGCATCCCGGACGGCCATGCCGTAGCAGTGCGCGGTGCGAGGTGCGAAGTCGCCCGGTCTTGCGGCCTCGTCCGTCAACGAACAACCACTGCGCCAGTTGCCGGACATACATCGTGCTCGGCGGCGGACACGCACAGCGCTCGGCGGAAGCCGCCCGTTGCGCGAGACAGGATCCACGCCGAATGCATGATCGTCAGCATTGCCACGACGCATCGGTGCTGGCCAACCGCGACCGCAGCTGTCCAGTCTGCCGGAGAAAGCCGCCTCAGCCAGGCACACGCCCCGGCGGCACGCTCAATCGTCCGTCGGCGGATGCTCGCGCAACCAGGTGCTGCGTTCGGCAGGGCTCATCTTTTGCCAGCGTTGCTGCAATGCATTGCGCTGCTCGGGGTTGAGCGTGCGCATCCGCTGGAACAGCGCTCTGGCCTCGCGGCGCTGTTCCGGGCTCATGTTGCGGAAGCGGTCCATGCCGGCCTTGGCCTGCTTGCGCTGCTCGGGCGTCATGTCCAGCCAGCGGCTTGCATGGCGATACATCCGCGGGCGTTCTTCGGGCACGTCGTTCCAGCGTTCGCGCAGGGCGTCGATCAGCACCTGACGCTGCTGCGGGGTGAGCCGGTCCCACTCCGGCATCGGCGTCTCGTTGCGCGGGCCTGGGCCACGCGGTCCGGGGCCGTCCAGCGGCGGCGGCCCCGGCGGTCCTGCCGGGCGGTCCTGCGCCAGCAACGGCGCGCACGGCCCGACGCAAAGCAACAGGGTCAGCAGCAGGCGGGTGGTGCGGGTCATCGTGTTCATTCCATGGCCAGTGCGGAGTCGGACCCGAGCCAGACATACAGGTCCGGGTTCTGCGAAAGAAGGTCGTCGGTCTCGGCGCCGGCGCTGGTGTCGGCGATCGCCTGGGACGGTGCCGCTTGCGGCGGCGTGTCGACGCTCGGTTGCAATTGCAGGCCGATACCAACCGCCAGCAGCGCGGAACAGGCGGTGGCCAGCAGCCAATGGCGGCGCATGCGCCTGACCGGCGCGGCGTGGCGGGCCTGACGCAGGCGTGCCAGCGTCTGCGGCGGCAGGCTGCCGAGCGCAGTGGCGTGCAGTTGGCGCAGCTGCGCATCGAACTGGGCCGGATCGTTGGAGCGTTTCACAGGAAATCCTCGAACTGTTTTTGCAATGCGTCGCGGGCGCGCGACAGGTGCGTTTTGACCGAGCCTTCGGAGCAGCCCATCGCCTTGGCGGTGGTGGCCACATCCAGCTCTTCCAGCACCCGCAGGGTGAAGGCTTCGCGCTGGCGTGCCGGCAGGCCGCGCAGCGCGTGCACCAGCCGCTGGTAGGCCTGCTGGTGCTGCTGCTCGCCAACCGGGCCGATGCCGGGGTCGGCCCAGTCGATCGGGCCTTCGTCATCGGCGCGCTCGGCCGGTGCCCAGAACTTGAGGCGGAAACTGCGCCGGCGCTGCAGGTCGATGATGCGGCTGCGCAGGATGCTCCAGAACAGCGGCGTCCACTCTTCGGCCGGGCGCTCGCGGTAGCCGAGCAGCTTCACCATGGCGTCCTGTACCGCATCCAGCGCGTCTTCGCGATGACGCAGCCCGGCCTCGGCGAAGCGGAATGCGCGCGGGCCGATGCCGGCCAGAAACGCATCCAGCGAGACGGGTGCGGCGGCGGCCGGGACGGCAGGCTGCGGATCGAAAGGGGTTCCCACCAGCACAGCGTAGCTTCCGCGAGGACGATATGGCGTCAACGGCCGAGTGCCGATTCGGTTGACAGGCCCGTTGGATAGGTATGATCGGTGGGCCGCACCGGCCAGTGGAGCGAGAGACGATGAGCGACGGTTTCGTAGCGCTGTACATCTTCATGCTGGCGGCCATCGCCGGCCATGTCATCATCTCGCGGGTGCCGGTGATCCTGCATACGCCGCTGATGTCCGGCTCCAATTTCATCCACGGTATCGTGCTGATCGGGGCAATGGTGGTGCTGGGGCACGCCGACACCACGCTGGAAAAAGCCTTGGGCTTCGTGGCGGTGGCGCTGGGCGCCGGCAATGCGGCCGGCGGCTATGTGGTGACCGAGCGCATGCTGGACATGTTCAAGTCCAGCCGCAAGCCGCCGGGCGGGGAGGCGCCGTGAACGTGTCCACGCCCGAGTTGCTGTCGTGGCTGGTGAAGTCCAGCTACCTGGTGGCCGCCACCCTGTTCCTGCTGGGCCTGCAACGCATGGCCTCGCCACTGACCGCGCGCAGCGGCATCCGCTGGGCCGGCCTGGGCATGCTGATCGCCACCGGGGCCACGTTCCTGCTCCCCGAATTGCACAACGTGCCGCTGATCCTGGCCGCGCTGGCGATCGGCACCGGGGTGGCGTGGTGGTCGGCCAAGAAGGTGGCCATCACCGACATGCCGCAGATGGTGGCGCTGTACAACGGCATGGGCGGCGGCTCGGCGGCGGCGATCGGGGCGGTGGAGCTGCTGCGATTTTCGTTCTTCGTCAACCGCGATACCGCGCACTGGAGCGCACAGGCCATCGCCGAACTGGCCGCACGCCGGCCGGATACCACCACGGTGGTGCTGGCGGTGATCGGTTCGGCGATCGGTGCGGTGTCGCTGTCAGGCTCGATCGTCGCCTGGGCCAAGCTCGACGGCCGGCTCGACCGGCGGGTGACCTTCTCCGGCCAGCAGGCCTTCAATCTGGTGGTGGCACTGGCCATGGTGGTGCTGGGTGGCTGGGCGGCGAGCAGCCTGCAGCCGATGGCGATCATCGCCTTCTTCGTGGTGGCGCTGGCGCTGGGCGTGCTGATGACGCTGCCGATCGGCGGCGCCGACATGCCGGTGGTGATCTCGCTGTACAACGCCTTCACCGGCCTGGCGGTGGCGTTCGAGGGCTACGTGCTGGGCAATGAGGCATTGATCATCGCCGGCATGATGGTGGGCGCGGCCGGCATCCTGCTGACCCGATTGATGGCCAAGGCGATGAACCGGCCGATCAGCGGCGTGCTGTTCTCCAACTTCGGCGGTGGCGGGCAGGCGCAGGAAATCAGCGGCGCGCAGAAGCCGATCGAAGCCGGCGACGTGGCTGCGATGATGGCCTTCGCCGAGCGGGTGGTGATCGTGCCCGGCTACGGCATGGCGGTGGCGCAGGCGCAGCACAAGATCTGGGAGCTGGCGCAGCGCCTGATCGCGCGTGGGGTGAAGGTGAAATTCGCGATCCACCCGGTGGCCGGACGCATGCCCGGGCACATGAACGTGCTGCTGGCCGAAGCCGGCGTGCCCTACGACCTGATCGCCGACATGGACGATATCAATCCGGAATTCGCCAGCACCGATGTGTCATTGGTGATCGGCGCCAACGACGTGGTCAATCCGGTGGCCAGGACCGACCCGGCCAGCCCGATCTACGGCATGCCGATCCTGGACGTGGTCAATTCAAGGAACACGGTGGTGATCAAGCGCGGCAAGGGCACAGGGTTTGCCGGGATCGAAAACGCGCTGTTCTACGCCGACAACACCCGCATGCTCTATGGCGACGGGGCCGAGGCGGCCGGTGCCCTGGTCAGCGAATTGAAGGCCCTGGATGGCGGCGGGCATTGAGATTTTGGTGGGTCGCCAGGTGCGCTCGAATGCTCGAGGCAAAACGCCGGGGTCGGTCGTTTGCCTTGCGTTAGCAGGGGCGTTTACACGGTCGGATCAAAAGCCTGGTGAGTCGAAGGCGCGGTGCCCTCACCGCTCGCGGGACACGCCGTAAATCCGTCCCTGGAGGCTGCGTGGCGGCATCCATGCCGCCACAGCGTCCCGCAATCGGCAAGGACACCGCGCCAGACAGTTGGCTGATTGCCTGGTCCAAGAATCAAGGCACCGCGTTGCGCAGTTTGCTTGCTGCTCTTCTGAACGCTCTGCACACCTACCAACATGATTGGTCCTTGCCCGCTCACCGTCGCGGGACCCTTGGCGGCATGGATGCCGCCAAGGAGCTTACATGGACGTACTTGCAGCGTGTCCTGCGATGGTGGGCGGGCAAGGGCCCTGCAGCAAACGCGCAGCGCTTTTCAACGCGCCCGGCTCAGCGCGCAGCCCACCACGCCAGCACCACCGCTGCGACGTAACACAGCAGATCGAACGCGTTGTTGGCCAGTTGCAGCAGCGTCCAGGCAAGGCGCGGGCCCATTTTCTGCGCGGAGGTCCATGGGTCCAGACCCAGCGGCCCGCCCAGTTGCGCCGAAGCGATGCCCCAGTTGGCGCCGACGATGATCAATGTGGTGGTCGCCACTGCCACACCGATGCGCAACCGGCCCGCGCGCAAGGTGCCCAGGCGCAGCATCCACACCACTTCCAGCGCAACCAGCAGGGCCATCCAGCCGGCCTGGTTGCCCAGCGCAAGGGCGATCAGCAGCCAGGCGATGAGGGCGGTGACGCTTCCCAGCAACAGGAGCGGGGGCCAGAGCCAGTGGGCGCTTCTGGCGGACGCGGAGGTGGGCGGCATTGGGGCTCCTGACAGTGCACACATGATAGAGCGCAAGGCGTGTTTTGCGCTGCATTGGCGGCGTGAGTCACGCTGGCTGCAGATGACTGTGTTTCAGATGGAATGCAGCGTCGGCGGCGCGACCGGCAGCGGCATCGCCCTGGTCGGCTAGAATGGCCGACTTGCGCGCGTCCGGCGCGGCCCCATATCCAGCCCATGTATTCCCGTAGCAGCGAACCCGTCCAGTTCGAACGCGATTGCGATGCCGTCATGGTGCCGCAGGGCGATTCGGTGACCCTGCCCGCAGGCAGTTACGGCTACATCACCCAGGCGCTGGGTGGCAGCTATACCGTGTTCGTCGAGGGCAATCTGTTCCGCATTGCCGGCAAGGACGGCGATGCGATCGGCAAGCAGGCCCCGCCCGGGCTGGAATTGCCGGACAATGCCAGCGACGAAGAAGTCGAAGCCTTGGTGTGGCAGCAACTGCGCACCTGTTTCGATCCGGAAATTCCATTCAACATCGTCGATCTGGGGCTGGTCTACGAGGCAGTGCTGGGCCATCGCGAGGAAGACGACCAGCGCCGGGTGGACGTCAAGATGACCCTCACCGCGCCTGGCTGCGGCATGGGTGAGATCCTGGTCGACGACGTGCGCAGCAAGCTGGAAATGATCCCGACCATTGCCGAGGCCGACGTGGAGCTGGTGTTCGACCCGCCGTGGGGCCGGCATATGATGTCCGAAGCGGCCCGTCTCGAGACCGGCATGCTCTGATCGTCACGCGCCATGTCACCCGATGTGGCGCTGCGTCCTTCCGCCCGCCATACAGGAATCTGCCGGTGTCCGTGTCCTTCGCTTCCACCCGTTCCCCGTCGCCCCGCACGGCCGACGAACTGTCCGTGATCCTGGCCGCGCCCGGCTTCGGGCTGCATTTCACCGATCACATGGTCGCCATCTCCTGGAACAGCGAGCAGGGCTGGCATGACGCGCAGGTGCGCGGTTACGGCCCGCTGCAGCTGGATCCGGCCGCATCGGTGCTGCACTACGGCCAGGAGATCTTCGAGGGCATCAAGGCCTACCGGCATGCCGACGGCTCGATCTGGACCTTCCGCCCGCAGGCCAACGGCGAGCGGCTGCAGCGCTCCGCGCGCCGTCTGGCGTTGCCGGAGCTGCCGGTGGACCTGTTCGTCGAATCGTTGCGCCAGCTGGTGGCGGTGGATGGCGGCTGGGTGCCGTCGGCACCGGAGACCAGCCTGTATTTCCGCCCCTTCATGATTGCCGACGAGGCCTTCCTGGGCGTGCGCGCTGCGCACAAGGCCTCGTACTACGTGATCGCCAGCCCGGCCGGCCCGTATTTCGCCAAGGGCGTGGCGCCGGTGTCGATCTGGTTGTCCACCGACTATGCGCGTGCGGCCAAGGGTGGGACCGGTGCGGCCAAGTGCGGCGGCAACTATGCCGCTTCGCTGCTGCCGCAGCAGAAGGCGCAGGCGCAAGGGTGCTCGCAGGTACTGTTCCTGGATCCGGTGGAAGGCAAGTACATCGAAGAGCTGGGCGGCATGAACGTGTTCCTGGTCTACCGGGACGGCACGCTGGTGACCCCGGAGCTGTCCGGCAGCATCCTGGAAGGCATCACCCGCGACAGCATCCTGCAGCTGGCGCGCGATCGCGGCATGCGCGTGGTCGAGCGCAAGGTGGCGATCGACGAGTGGAAACAGGGCGTGGCGTCCGGTGAGATTTCCGAGGTGTTCGCCTGTGGCACCGCCGCAGTGGTCACCCCGATCGGCGAACTCAAGGGCGATGGATTCGCGGTCGGCGATCTCGCCGCGCCGGCGGGCGAGGTCACCATGTCGCTGCGGCAAGAGCTGACCGATATCCAGTATGGGCGTGTCCCGGACCGCCATGGCTGGCTGGTGCGTCTGTCCTGAGCCGACACCCTGGCGACAAAAACAGGCCCCCGCGCGTCAGTGCGGGGGCTTTTTTTTGGCCTGCCCTGACCTGCTGTGCAGCAAAAACGACGCGGCGGCCGCCTCTGAATACGTCAAGCGGGCTGAACACAGCTGCGCTGTGTCACAAAAATGATATTTGGTTTCAAAAAATGCCAAATTCGTATTGTCCAGTTCGTTTCTGTTGCGGTAGGTTCGCTGAACGGATCGATAACAGGGGGCTCGATTCGGGGGCTCGGCACTGACCCAAGAGGGCACTGCCGGTTACACCGCTAAGGCGGTTCTCTTTGATTTGGAAGGGAATTCGATGTCGAACGAGTCGTTCCGCAAGCGCCGTCGCGCGCTCACCGTCGTCAGCGCCACTGCGCTCACCTCCCTGCTGCTGGCAACCCCGGCATTCGCCGGCGAGGTCTATCTGGATGGCCTGGCCAGCGCCTCGACCCATCAGAAGTTCATCGTGACCTACAAGGACGGCGCTACGGCGCTGGCCAATCCCACCGCCCTGAGCACCTCGCTGCGCACCGCCGCACGGGCGATGCCGGCCAAGGCCGGTAAGGCGCTGGGGCTGAATTCGGTCAGGCGCCTGGCGCTGGGGCCGGAACTGGTCAAGGCCGACCGCGCGCTGGACCGTGTCGAAGCCGAAGCGCTGATGCGCCAGCTGGCTGCCGATCCCAGCGTGCAGGCGGTGGAAGTGGATCAGATGCTGCATGCCACGCTGACGCCCAACGACGCGCGCCTGTCCGAGCAGTGGGCCTTCGGCACCACCAATGCCGGGCTCAACATCCGTTCGGCCTGGGACAAGTCCACCGGCGCCAACGTGGTAGTGGCCGTGATCGACACCGGCATCACCAGCCATCCCGACCTCAACGCCAATATCCTGCCCGGCTACGACTTCATCAGCGATGCCGCTGCCGCGCGCGACGGCAATGGCCGCGACAGCAATCCGGCCGACGAAGGCGACTGGAACTCGACCTCCGGATGTCCGGTTTCCAATTCCAGCTGGCACGGCACCCATGTCGCCGGCACGGTGGCGGCGGTGACCAACAACAGCGTCGGCGTGGCCGGCACCGCCTTCAATGCCAAGGTGGTCCCGGTGCGCGTGCTGGGCCGTTGCGGCGGCTCGCTGTCGGACATCTCCGATGCCATCATCTGGTCGTCCGGCGGCAGCGTCAGCGGCGTTCCGGCCAATCCCAATCCGGCAGAAGTCATCAACATGTCGCTGGGCGGCACCGGCGCCTGTTCGGTCACCATGCAGAACGCGATCAACGGCGCGGTCTCGCGCGGCACCACCGTGGTGGTGGCGGCCGGCAACAGTTCGGCCAACGTCTCCACCGCGTTGCCCGCCAACTGCAACAACGTGGTCGCCGTGGCTGCCACCACCTCGGCCGGTGCCAAGGCCAGCTACTCCAATTTCGGCGCAGGCATCGACGTCTCCGCGCCGGGTTCGGCGGTGCTGTCCACCCTCAACAGCGGTACCACCACGCCGGGCAGCGCCAGCTACGCGTCCTACAACGGCACCTCGATGGCAGCGCCGCATGTGGCCGGCGTGGTCGCCCTGGTGCAGTCGGTCGCTCCCACCGCACTGACGCCGGCGGCGGTGGAGACCCTGCTGAAGAACACCGCGCGCGCACTGCCGGGCGCGTGTTCGGGCGGGTGCGGCGCCGGCATCGTCAATGCCGATGCTGCGGTCGCCGCTGCGCTCAACGGTGGAGGTGGCGGCGGTGGCGGTGGCAATACGCTGACCAATGGCACCCCGGTCACCGGGCTGGCCGCGGCGGCGGGTGCGGAACTGAACTACACCATCGCCGTGCCGGCTGGCAGCGGCCCGCTGACCGTGGCGATCAGTGGCGGCACCGGCGATGCGGATCTGTACGTGCGTGCCGGAAGTGCGCCGACCGATACCGCCTATACCTGCCGTCCGTATCGCAGCGGCAACGCCGAAACCTGCAGCATCAGCGCGCCGTCGGGAACCTACTACGTACGCGTCAAGGCCTACAGCAGCTTCTCCGGCGTGACCCTGCGGGCCAGCTACTAAGCCCGTCGTCGCAACAGGGCGGTTCGCGCTCGCCGGTTCGTCCGGCAGGCGCGGATCGTTCGCCTTCCTTCTTCGCGATGTGCCGTCCACGCCTGTCGTCCCGACCGGCGCAGGCGTCGTCTTGCCGCCTGATCGGCCACCCCCGGCCAGGCATTGAACGGGCGTCATCGCCCACGCGCTTTCCGATCCGACCCGCAGTTGCGGCAAGGCTCGGCCACTCGCCGCGCTTGCGGCACCACAACCAAGAGAGAGGAACGATTCAATGTCCAATGTGTCGCAACGTCGCGCATCCGCGCGCGGCCTGGTCGTGCTGGGTGTTTCCGCGCTGACGTGCCTGTTGGCGGTGCCGGCGTTCGCCGGTCAGGTCAATCTTGCCGGATTGGAGTCGCAGCCCACGCTGGATCGCTTCATCGTCAAGTACAAGGACGGCTCCAGTGCTGCAGTCAGCCAGACCTCGATGCGCGCCTCGCTCAATTCCGTTGCCAGTGCAGTGCCGGCACGCGCCGGCCGCGCGCTGGGCCTGAATCACGTGCGCCGCACTGCGCTGGGTTCGGAGGTGCTCAAGACCGACCGTGGCCTGGACCGCGCCGAAGCCGAAACGCTGATGCGCCGCATCGCCGCCGACCCCAGCGTGGACTACGTGGAAGTGGACCAGATCATGTATCCGGTGCTGACCCCGAACGACACCCGTCTGTCCGAGCAGTGGGGCTTCGGTACGTCCGCCTCGAGCATCAACGTGCGTCCGGCCTGGGACACCGCCACCGGCAGCGGCGTGGTGGTGGCGGTGATCGACACCGGCATCACCAGCCATCCGGATCTCAACGCCAACGTGCTGCCCGGCTACGACTTCATCAGCGATGCGACGCGTGCGCGCGACAACAACGGCCGTGACAGCAACCCGGCCGATCAGGGCGACTGGACCACGGCCAATCAGTGCTTCTCCGGTTCGCCGGCGGCCAACTCCAGCTGGCACGGTACCCATGTTGCGGGCACCATCGCGGCGGTCACCAACAACAGCACCGGCGTGGCCGGCACCGCCTTCAATGCCCGCATCGTGCCGATCCGTGCGCTGGGCCGCTGCGGCGGGGCAACCTCGGATATCGTCGATGCCATCGTCTGGGCTTCCGGCGGTTCGGTGTCTGGCGTGCCCGCCAACGCCAATCCGGCCGAAGTGATCAACATGTCGCTGGGCGGCAGCGGCGCCTGTTCGAGCAGCTACCAGAACGCCATCAACTCGGCGGTGTCGCGCGGTACCACGGTGGTGGTGGCGGCGGGCAACAGCAATGCCAACGTGGCCAACTTCACTCCGGCCAGCTGCGCCAACGTGATCTCGGTGGCCTCGATCACCTCGGCTGGCGCGCGTTCGAGCTTCTCCAACTTCGGCGCCGGCATCGACATCTCCGGCCCGGGTTCGGCGATCCTGTCGACCTTGAACAGCGGCACCACCACCCCGGGCTCGGCCAGCTATGCCAGCTACAACGGCACCTCGATGGCGGCGCCGCACGTGGCCGGCGTGGTGGCACTGGTGCAGTCGGCGGCAAGCCGTCCGCTGAGCCCGGCGGCAGTGGAAACCCTGCTGAAGAACACCGCCCGTCCGCTGCCGGGCGCCTGCTCGGGCGGCTGCGGTGCCGGCATCGTCAACGCGGCGGGTGCGGTGAACCAGACCCCGTAACTGCTGCCATCGCCGCCCACCGACGGCGATGCCGCCGGCAACGGTGTCGGGCTGATCCCGACCGACCTGTCGGCGTTTCGAGTTTCACACTGCCCCGCCTCGGCGGGGCAGTGTGCGTTTGCGCACCAGCCATCGCAGCGCTGGCCAACGCGCCTGCCGATCGTCGCCTGAACGCTGCGCGCAGCAGCGCACCCAAGCTGCTTCAGACCCCTGGGGCGTTGCCGATAGCGCCGCATGAGGGGCCTGTGGGGCTGGCCGCCTCACGATCGGGCACGCGCCTCGCCCACGGCGTCGGCGCGTTGCCATTCATGTTGTCAGGTCCTTGGGGAAGGAGTTGATCCATGCCGCATCCATCGGTTGGCGCACTGCGCCATGCTGCGCTGCTCTGCGCACTGTCTTGCACGTTCCATGCCGTCGCCGGCGAGGTCGGCCTGCAGGGCCTGGCGTCCGGCACCACCCATCAGCGTTTCATCGTCAGCTACAAGGACCGGGTCGGCAGCAGCCGTGCGACCGGCCTGTCCACGTCCTGGAACGAGGTCGCACGCGCGGTACCGGCACGCCAGGGGCGAGCATTGGGCCTGGCCGCCACGCGCCGGCTCAGCACCGGCCCGGTGCTGCTGGTCGCCGACCGCAAGCTCGATCGCGTGGATGCGGAAAGCCTGATGCGGCGGCTCGCCGCCGACCCGGCGGTCAAGCGCGTGGAAGTGGATGTGCTGATGCGTCCCCTGCTGGTGCCCAACGACCCCGGCGTTGCGCAGCAGTGGGCGATGGGCACCGGTAACGCCGGTCTCAACATCCGCCCCGCCTGGGATCGTTCCACCGGCAAGGGCATCGTGGTGGCGGTGATCGATACTGGCATCACCGCGCATCCTGATCTGGCGGCCAATGTCCTGCCCGGTTACGACTTCATCACCGATCCGGCAACCGCCCGCGACGGTAATGCCCGTGACGCGAACGCAGCCGACCAGGGCGACTGGACGGCCGCGAACGAATGCGGTCCCGGGGCGTCCGCGTCCAGCTCCAGTTGGCATGGCACGCATGTAGCCGGCATCGTCGCGGCCGTCGGCAACAACGGCAATGGCGTGGTCGGTACCGCCTTCAATGCCAGGCTGCTGCCGCTGCGGGTGCTGGGCAGGTGCGGTGGCTACATGTCCGATATCGCCGATGCCATCGTCTGGGCCTCGGGGGGGAAAGTGACCGGCGTGCCGGCCAATCCGAATCCGGCCACGGTGATCAATCTGTCGCTGGGCGGCTACGGCAGTTGCTCGGCGACGATGAGTAACGCCATTGCCGCCGCGGTGACGCGTGGCAGTTCGGTGGTGGTGGCTGCCGGGAACAGCAACATGGACGTTTCCACCAGCGTTCCGGCCAACTGCCCGAACGTGATCGCAGTGGCCGCCACCACCTCGGCCGGCGCGAAGGCCAGCTTCTCCAACTATGGCAAAGGGGTGGATATTGCGGCGCCGGGGCAGGCCATCGTCTCTACGCTCAACAGCGGCACCACGGTACCGGGTAATGCGGCGTACGCGAGCTACAGCGGGACTTCGATGGCCGCACCGCACGTGGCGGGGGTGGTGGCATTGATGCAATCGGTGGCCTTGAACCCGCTCACGCCTGCAACGGTGGAGGCCTTGCTCAAGAGCAGCGCGCGGCCCTTGCCGGTTGCCTGTGCGCAGGGATGCGGCGCGGGGCTGGTCAACGCCGACGGGGCGCTGGCGGCGGTGATCGCCGCGAATACGCTGGCCCGCAACGTGGCGCGCGCCGGGCTGAGCGCAGCGCAGTCCGATGCGCTGTACTACCAGATCACCGTGCCGGCCGGGACGCGCGCGTTGAAGGTGGCGCTCAACGGCGGCAGCGGCAATGCGGATCTGTCGGTGCGGGCCGGCGCCTTGCCCAGCGACAGCGCCTACAGCTGTCGCAGCGTGCTGCCCGGCAATACCGACAGTTGCACGCTGAGCATGCCGGCCGCAGGCACCTACTACGTGCGGCTGAAGGCGACGCTGGCGTTTTCGGGAGTCAGTGTCACCGCAACGTACTGAGCGTCGCTGCTGCAATCCTGAGGAGCAGGGGGAATCCTGCCTGCCGCGTCGCCATCGGGCCGACGCGGCAGGTGTGCGGAATCGGTGTGGATCGCGCGTGCGCACCGCTTCCTGCGCACGCTTTGCACTGCCCGAGGCTTGCCAGTCGGCCGCTCCGACCACCGCGCAGCTGCGTCGCCGCCCGCGTGCCGCGCACGACCGCCAGCGGTTCACTCGCAGAGCTCGCAGGCCTGCGCAGCCAGGGCTTGCAACAACTGGGCAGCAGGCAATTCCAGCAGCAGGCCGCGCTGGCCGGCGTTGATCCACAGCGCGGGCGCGTCCAGGGCCGTGGCTTCCACCAGCACCGGCACTTGCCGTTGCTGGCCGAGCGGGCTGATGCCGCCCACCTTGTAGCCGGTGCGGCGCTCGGCGTCGGCCACGTCCATCATGCGGGCGGACTTGCCGCCCCGCGCGCTGGCGAGTCTCTTCAGCGACAGGCGCCGGTCGCAGGGAATCACCACGCACACCGCCTGGTCGTCGACCCAGGCCATCAGGCTTTTCAGCACCGTCTGCGGCGCCAGCCCCAGCGCGGTTGCCGCCTGCAGGCCCTTGGCGTCGGCATCGGCCTGGTAGTCGTAAGGATGCAGCACGTACGCCACGCCAGCCGCGTCCAGGGCGCGGGTGGCACGGGTCGCCCTGCTCATCGCCTCAGACCGACTCGAAGCGGTTGGCGGCCACGTTCTTGCGCACCTTCTCCGGGTTCCAGATGCGCCCGTTCATGGCGATGTAGACGCCGGCCGGCAAGGATTGCACGGCACCCACTGCGCAGCCGATGTTGAATTCCGCATCCGAGCCGCGAAAGCGTGCCGGGTTCAGCGCGCCGGTCATCACGATGGTCTTGTCGGAAATCGACTGCAGCACCTTGCCGGTGTCCACCATCGAATCGGTACCGTGGGTGATCAGCACGTGGCGGGTGGGCTGGGCGGCGATGGTGGCGCGGATCAGCTCGCGGTCGGCATCGGTGATATGCAGCGAATCCTTGCGGATGATGGGAATCACCGAGAAGCGGAAGGTCACGCCCAGCTCCTTGAGGATCTGGCCGATCTGCGGGTCGCCGATCTGGTAGTCCGATTTGTCGTCGAAGTAGATCTTGTCGATCGTGCCACCGGTGGTGACGATCAGGAGGTCTTCCATTGTTGCCAATCCTGTAGGGCCAGCGCGGTGCAGGCCGCGCGAGGGCCGTCATGATACCGCCCGCCTGCGATGCTGGCAGTGCGCGCATTGCGGCAGGCAGGGCAGGGACGGCGAAAGCCTGCGCCCACGTGCGGCGGTAGGCGGCGTGCGGCCGGGCACCGCTGTTGGCGAAAGCCGGTGCCTGCACGGTACGCCGGTCAGCGCGCCCTGCGCCTGCCGCCGAAGCGCGCGGCCACACCAGGCCCGCTGACCAGCCCGATCACCAGCAATGCCAGCAGCAGTTCCAGCCAGGCCAGCCCGCGTGCGTCGGGTTGGCTCCAGGCGGCCATCACGCCGTGGCTGAACCAGCCCAGCGCGAACACGCCTGCCCAGAAACGGGCGCGTGCGCTGCGCACCGCCAGCGCGCCCATCAGCGCCGGTGGCAGCGCGAATACCAGCAGGGCCGCAGTGCGGTGCGCATCGTCGTGGAACCAGATCACGAACAGCGCTGCCAGCGCGAGCAAGGCGGCCGCCAGCGACCAGTGCACTGCGCGCGGTGTCATGCGGCGGTCAGCCGCCGCGCGATGTCGGCCACCCGGCGACCGAGCGCGCGTGCCAACAGGGCCTCGTCTTCGCTCGGTTGCGGGTCGCCGGCCGCGCCGGAGACATGGCTGGCCCCATACGGTGTACCGCCGCTGGTGGTGTGGCTGAGCGCGGCCTCGGTGAACGGGATGCCCACGATCAGGCAGCCGTGGTGCAGCAGCGGCAGGTGCATCGACAGCAAGGTGGATTCCTGCCCGCCATGCATCGAGGCGGTCGAGGTGAATACCGCCGCCGGCTTGCCCGCCAGCGTGCCGCTGGCCCAGTCGGCGCCCAGGCTGTCGAGGAAGTGCTTCATCGGCGCGGCCATGTTGCCGAAGCGGGTGGGGCTGCCCAGCAGCAGGCCGCTGCATTCGGCCAGATCGGCACGGTCCACATAGGGCGCGCCTTCGTCCGGCACCGGCGGCGCGCTGGTCTGGGTGACCGCGGCCACCGGCGGCACCGTACGCAAACGCGCGCTCGTGCCGGGCACCTCGCCGATGCCGCGCGCGATCTGCCGCGCCAGCCGCGCCACCGAACCGCCACGGCTGTAGTACAGCACCAGAATCTCCGCCATCGTGTTCCTGCCGACTGTGTGAGTTGCCGCAGTATCGGCCAAGCCGCCGCCTTGCTGCACGCCGCGGCTGCGGCAAGGCCGCGACGACGGCGCATCGGGTACCCTTGCGCGATGGCGCGTGTGAACAAACTCCACCAATGGAAAGAACGTCTGCACGACCGCGCGCGGACGGCGAGCTTCGGGCGCTTCCTGTGGCACCGCTTCCTGGACGATCGCCTGTTCCAGGCCGCAGCGTCGCTGGCCTACACCACGGTGTTCGCGCTGGTGCCGCTGGCGATCGTGGTGTTCGGCGTGCTGTCGGCGTTTCCCGCCTTCAACGAGTGGAAGGACGCGCTGACCGACTTCATCTTCAACAACTTCGTGCCTGGCGCAGCGCGTTCGGTGCAGAACTATCTCAACCGCTCGCTGGAAGACCTGGGCAAGTTCACCGTGGCCGGCATGATCGCCCTGGTGGCGTCGCTGCTGATCACCCTGCACAGCATCGAGCAGACCTTCAACAGCATCTGGCGGGTGGCCGCCGCCCGGCCCAAGGTGACGCGGTTCCTGATCTACTGGACGGTGCTGACCCTGGGCACGATGCTGGCCGCCGCCTCGATGGCGATGGCCGCCTACGTGTTCGCGCTGCCGCTGTTCCGCACCACCGAAGGCCAGTGGCTGGCCCAGTTCGCCTGGCGACTGGCGCCGATGGCGGTGGAATTCGTCTGCATCGTGTTGATCTACCGCGTGGTACCCCAGCATGCGGTGCGCCTGCGGCATGCGCTGCCCGGCGCGCTGCTGGCGGTGATCCTGATGGAAATCGTCAAGTGGGGCTTCGGCTTCTATCTCGGCAATTTCCAGACCTATCAGCGCATCTATGGCGCGTTGTCGGCACTGCCGATCCTGCTGCTGTGGATCTATCTGAGCTGGGTGTCGGTGCTGCTGGGCGCCTCGCTGGCCTCGTCGATGTCGGCGTTCCGCTACCAGCCCGAAGCCATGCGCCTGCCGCCGGGCTTCGAGATCTACGGCCTGCTGCGCCTGCTGGGTCGCTTCCGCCAGGCACGCATCCACGGCGAAGGTCTGGACGAGGACCGCATCCTCGCGCTGGAGCCCATGCTCACCGATACGGTGATGCAGGAGCTGCTGTGCGAGCTCAAGCGCATCCGCCTGCTGCGCCGCGACGAGCGCGGGCAGTGGCTGCTGGCGCGCGATCTGGACGTGGTGCCGTTGGCCGAGCTCTACGAAAGCTGCCAGTTGCGCGTACCGGTCGAAGACCGCCCGCTACCGTGTCGCGACGACGCTTATGGCCAGGCGGCGGCCGCGGCGCTGGATCGCTTGCGCGAGCCGCTGCGCAGCGTGCTGACGCAGCCGGTCGGCGATTTCTACACTCATCTTCCAGGAGATCCTGCATGACTGTGCGTCTTGTGCGCAGCGCCTGCGCGCTGCTGTTGCCGCTGCTGTTGCTGACCGCCTGCAAGCCCGGTGGCGAGGGCGCGCCTGCTGGCGGCGCTGCCAGCGCACCGGCAGCCTCCACCGCGCCGCCCGATCAGCCTGCCGCTGGGCAGGCGGGTGCGGCCAATGCATCGGTGGTGCAGCAGACCGCCGAAATGCCCAGGCTGTCGTTGCCCACCGTGTCCGGCGAGACCTACGACCTGGCCGCGCACCGCGGCCAGTGGGTGGTGGTCAACTTCTGGGCCACCTGGTGCGCACCGTGCCTGAAGGAGATGCCGGAGCTGTCGGCGCTGCATACCATGCGCGACACCATCGAAGTGGTGGGCCTGGCCTACGAAGACATCACCACGGCCGACATGCAGGCGTTCCTGAAGGACCATCCGGTCTCCTACCCGGTGGCCATCCTCGACCCCTATCAGCCCCCGCAGGACTTCGCCACCCCGCGCGGCTTGCCGATGACCTACCTGATCGGCCCGGACGGCAAGGTCGCCAAACAGTTCCTCGGTCCGGTCACCGCGCGCGAGATCGAAACGGCCGTCGGCATCACCGGCAAGGCCGGCTGATGCATTCCGCGCGCTTCGTGGTCGGCGGCGTGGTGCAGGGCGTGTGGTATCGCGCCTCCACCCGCGAGCAGGCCCTGGCGCTCGGTCTGCGCGGGCATGCGCGCAACCAGGCCGATGGCAGCGTGGAGGTTGTCGCGGCCGGCAACGCAGCGGCACTGGACGCACTGGAGCGCTGGCTGTGGCAGGGCCCGCCAGCGGCCTCCGTCTCGGTGCTGCGCACGCCGTGCCCGGTCCCGCCGTCTGAAGACTTTGTGACTGGCTGAGCGCTGACCGGTGCAGTGAGGGCAACAGAGTTGGGGCGACTCGCCGATAACCCTGTCAACGCGATCAGGCGTTCAGGGGAATGTAATGGCCGCTCCATCTCAGGATCACTCTCACGGGCACGACCTGCCTGCCAATGGCATCGCGCGCGTGCTGGCGCAGTGGGGGCCGTGGCTCTATCTGGGCGCATTGGTCGGCATTGGCTGGCTGTTGTTCCAGCAGCCGCAGACGCGGGTGTTGCAACCCGGGCAGGCCGCCGCCGGCTGGTTGCTGGCATGGACCTTCGGCGGCATTGCGATCGGTGCGCTGCTGTGGAGCCTGCGCCTGGCACGCCGTGGCCTGGGTCAGCCGACGGCGAGCTACTTGATGTCGGCGCGTCTGCCCGAGTCGTGGACGCAGGCCTACGCGGCCCTGCTGCGCCCGGCGCCTGCGGCGCCGGCTGGCCCGGTCAGGCCCGATCCGGCCGGCACCCAGCGTGGTGCAGCCTGGCACCGTTTTGGCGGCGGCATGCTCAGCGTAGACAGCTTCGATCCCGACGACGCCGACCGCGCGCCATGGGATGCCCTGGATGCTCAGGCCTGCATCGCGCGCCTGGACGATGCGCGCAGCGCCTGGCAAAACGCCAGCGCCAACCGTGCGTTGCAACAGGAGCGCCGCTACTGGCTGGACGTGGTGCTGTCGCTGCTCGATCACGGCGTGATGCGCCCGCTGCAGGATGGCTACCTGCCCGATACCGCGGCGCTGCGGACCGAACGCTTCCTGCTCGGTGCCGATGCCGGCCCGGCCGTGCTGGCCGAGGTGCCGGCCCTGTTCGCGCGGCGCCTGGCGCTGGCCATCGCCGCCATGCCCGCCGCGCAGCGCGAAACCGCCAGTGTGCAATGGCGCCTGTTGCAGCAACTGCATGCATTGGTGGCCGAAAGCCGCATGCTGGACGAACGTTCGCAGGTGATCCAGGTGCTGGCCTGGAACCCTGACGTGGACCTGGACCAGGTCGAAGTGGCCTACATCCTGGCTGCCGAGTACCGCCACGGCATGCGCGACTGGTTGCGCCGCGCCGCCCTGGTGCGCCTGCCCGACAGCGCCCTGCGGCTGGACGAGCTGTTGCTGGCCTCGTGCAGCCCGCTCGGTGCGCAGGCCGACGATGTGGATTACATGGAAGCGATGCGTCCGCTGCACGGTGGCTTCATGCAGTTGTTCGGCCATCGCCTGAGCCAGTTGGTGCTGCAGGCCGAGCAGGCCGAGCGCCAGGCTGGCCTGCATCCGTTGCCGCGCGCCGCTGCGGCCAGCGACGAAGTCTCTCAGGACTGGCCGGCGTAATCGTCGATCGGTTCCAGCACGCCATAGCGTTCCCGCTGCGGCTTGCCGGGCAGGGGCGGCAGCGGTATTGGCTCCTCGGGCACCGACGTGTCCGGGAGCCTGTCCAGCAGATCGCGGATCAGGCTCAGCCGGCCGCGTTTCTGGTCGTTGAAATCCACCAGCGTCCACGGCGCGTCCGGCGTATGGGTCGCCTCGAGCATGCGCTCGCGTGCGGCGGTGTAGTCGTCGTACTTCGCGCGCGACTGCAGATCCACCGGCGACAGCTTCCAGCCCTTGAGCGGGTTCTCATGGCGCTCGGCAAAGCGCGCTTCCTGCTCGGCCTGGTCCACGCACAACCAATACTTGAACAGCAGGATGCCGTCGTCGACCAGCATCTGTTCGAAGCGTGGCGCCTGCTCCAGGAACGCCACGTATTGCGCATCGGCGCAGTAGCCCATCACCCGTTCAACGCCGGCGCGGTTGTACCAGCTGCGATCCATCAGCACCAACTCGCCGCCGGCCGGCAGATGCGTCACGTAACGCTGGAAGTACCACTGCGTGCTTTCGCGGTCGCTGGGTTTGGGCAGCGCCACCACCCGGCATTGCCGTGGATTGAGGTGGCTGGCGATGGTCTGGATCACGCCGCCCTTGCCGGCGGTGTCGCGGCCCTCCACCAACACCAGCGCACGCTGGTTGGTGTGGCGCAGCCAGCGCGCCATGCCCACCAGTTCCAGTTGCAGCGGTGCCAGCAGTTTCTTGTAGGCCTTGCGTTTGAGGTGCGGCATGCGCGATCCAGCAACGGTGGAAAGCGCGCAGGCTATTGCCCCAGGCGTGGACGCAGTGTCGCCAGGTTGCAGGGTTTGGTGCGCGCATCCAGTTGCGCGCGCACGATCTTTTCCCAGGCGGTGCGGCAGGCCGAGGTGGAGCCGGGCAGGCAGAACACGAAGCTATGATTGGCCAGCCCCGCGAACGCACGCGACTGCAGCGACGAGGTGCCGATTTCATCGACGCTGACGGCGCGGAACATCTCGCCGAAGCCGGGCATCAGTTTGTCCAGCAGTGGGGTGATCGCCTCCGGCGTGCTGTCACGCCCGGTGAAACCGGTGCCGCCGGTGACCAGGATGCCGTCGACCTGCGCATCGGCGATCCAGGCCGACACGATCGCACGCATGCGGTAGCGATCGTCCGGACACAGCGCACGCTCGTGCAGCACATGGCCTTCCCGGGTGAGCGCCTCGGTGAGGTAATCGCCGGAGCGATCGTCGGCCAGGGTGCGGCTGTCGGATACGGTCAGCACGCACAGGCGCAACGGAATGAAGTCGAGATTGGAAGGCATGTGCGCAGCCTAGCGAGCCTGGGTGGCCGGGTACAGCGTTGTGGTGTGAATTTGAGGGACGCCAAGCGGTCGACATCGAACAAGGCCGCAATTCGATCAATGTTGGGCTTCGATCAGTGCTGGAAACATCGGGCGTCAGCCATCCCGCGCTGCGACGTTCACCTCTCCTGCGGGGCGAAAAGGCATAGCTTTGCGCGCCACTGGCGCGCGTGCCTTGGAGCGCCCGCGCCGCAAGCGCGGGCTGGGGCGCGGAGCGGGGGGGTGAGGGTACGGGCGAAGCCTCAATGGCAACACCGCCCTTTACATCCCCAACCAACCACGCTCCCGCGCCATCGCCTGCAACAGGGCCGCAAGATCGTCCGCAAATCCATCCATATCGAAAACGCCGCTGCGCTGTCGTTGCTCGGCAAGATGCGCGCGTACCTCAGCCAGCAGGTCCGGATCGTTCGCCAGCTCGATGGCTTTGGCCACGAACGCCGCGTCATCGGCCACATTCATCTCATCCAGACCCAGATGATGATTGAGGCTGCCGGCCACGCGCGCAGCGAAGGTCTCGCCCGGCGTGGTCAGCACCGGGCAGCCTGCCCATAGCGCATCGGAGGCGGTGGTGTGGGCGTTGTACGGGTGCGTGTCCAGGAACAGATCCGCATGCCGGTAGCGCGCCAGATACTGTGGATGGGGCAGTTTCGGCATGAACAACAGGCGCTGCGGGTCCACGCCCTGCGCCTGTGCCACCGCACGCAAGCGCGCGTCGGCCCCGCCCGGGCCGGACAGCAGCCAGAGCACGCTGCCAGGCACCGCGCGCAACACCGCCAGCAGGCGCGTCATGCTGCGCGGATTGAGCTTGTAGCTGTTGTTGAAGCAGCACAGCACCACGCCGCGCTCGGGCAAGCCGCATTCCGCGCGCGAGGGCGGCTCGGCCACCGTGCGCGAGGTGTCCGATGGTTGGAACACGCGTGGCAGGCGCAGCACCTGCTCGCTGTAGAACGGCGCCAGCGAGGGTGGCAATGCGAACGCGTCGCCCAGCACATGGTCCATCCATGGCGCACCCGAGGTGCCGGGATAGGCCAGCCAGTTGATCTGCACCGGCGCCGGCCGCAGCGCGAACACTTCCGGGCGCCCGCCGCCGCCCCAGCCGCGCAGATCGAACAACAGGTCGATGCCCTGCGCGCGGATGTGGCGGGCGGTGTCCACGTGGCCCAGCGCGGTCACTTCGTGCAGCGTGACGGCCTGCGCCAGGCGCGCCCGGATCTCGCTCCCGTCGTCGGGGCTGGTGGCGAACAGGTGCACGTGCAGGTCCGGCTGGCGGCGCTGCAGCGCCTCGAACAGCGCCACCGTCAGCAGCCCGGTGGGGTGCGCCCCGAAGCCATTGGAGACGAAGCCGATCCGCAGCGCTCCCTGGCCGCGCACCGCCACCGGCGGCAGTGGCTGCAGCATCGCCGCGATGGCCTGCGCCCGCGTTCTCGCGCAGGCCAGTTGCTCGGCCGCGCTCGCGTCTTCGCTCAGGAACGCGAACGGCTCCACTGCCGCAGCGCCTTGCGCCACGGCGGCCCGCACCTGCGTGGACAGCGCTTCCAGATCGCGCCAGTCGCACAGGCGGCGGCGCCAGTTCAGCAACTGCGCAGCGATATAGGGTTCGTCGGGAAGCAGCCGGTATGCGCGCGTGTAGGCGGTTGCGGCCTGCTCCGGCTGGCCGGCGTCCTCCAGCGCATGGCCCAGCCAGAGCGCGATGCCTGGATGCTGCGGTACCAGGTCGGAGGCCTGTTGCAACAGGTGCGCCGCCTCGGCGTGCCGCGCCTGCGCCCAGCGCACGCGTCCCAGCCGCGCGATCGCTTCCGGGTGACCTGGCTGCAGCACCAGTGCGCGTTGCACGGCCTGCTCACCTGCGGCGGTGGCGCCCATGTCGAGCTCGGCATCGGCCAGCATCAACCAGGCCACCAGATCGCCGGGCTGGCGCCGCGCCGCCTCGCGCAACTGCAGCAGCTCGCGCGGAACCGCGGCGTTCATGGGGTCTCGCTCAACCGCGCCAGTTCGTCGGCCTGATGCTCATGGACCAGCCGGCCGATCAGGGCATCCAGATCGCCTTCGATGATGTTGGGCAGGTCGTACAGGGTCAGTCCGTCCACGCGATGATCGGTGATGCGACCCTGCGGAAAGCTGTAGGTGCGGATGCGTTGGCTGCGGTCGCCGCTGCCCACCTGCAGTTTGCGTGTCTGCGCTTCGGCGGCGGCGGCCTTGCTGCGCTCGGTCTCCAGCAACTGCGCCTTGAGCCGCTTCATCGCCTTGTCGCGGTTGGCATGCTGGCTGCGCTCGGTCTGGCATTCCACCACCACGCCGCTGGGCAGGTGGGTGATGCGGATCGCCGATTCGGTCTTGTTGACGTGCTGGCCGCCGGCGCCGGAAGAGCGAAACGTATCCACCTTCAGCTCGGCCGGATTGATCGCGATCTCTTCCACGTCATCGGCTTCGGGGATGATCGCCACCGTGGCGGCCGAGGTGTGGATACGGCCCTGCGATTCGGTCGCCGGCACGCGCTGCACGCGGTGGGTGCCGGATTCGAACTTCAGCCGCGAATACGCGCCGCGCCCGACCACGCGCGCCACCACTTCCTTGTAGCCGCCGTGCTCGCCGGGGCTGTCCGACTCGATCTCGACCTTCCAGCCCTGGCGTTCGGCATAGCGCGCGTACATACGAAACAGGTCGCCGGCGAAGATCGCCGCTTCGTCCCCGCCGGTGCCGGCGCGCACTTCCAGAAACAGGTTGCCGTCGTCGCGTGGGTCGCGCGGTACCAGCAGCAGCGCCAGTTGCGCATCCAGTTCTTCCAGGCGCGCCTGCGCGGCGGCGATTTCTTCCTCGGCCAGCTCGCGCATTTCCGGGTCGTTGCGCATGGCTTCGGCCGCGCTCAGGTCGGCCTTGGCGCGCGCTTCGTCTTGCAGTGCCACCGCTACCGGCTCCAGCTGCGACAGTTCGCGCGAGAGGGTACGGAACCTGTCGTTGTTGCCCACCACCTCCGGGTCGGACAACAGGTGCTGCAGTTCTTCGCGGCGCTCGGCCAGCGCTTCGAGCTTACGGCGCAGGGTCGGCGTCATCGGTCCTCACGATCGGGGTAGCTCCAGGGGGATGTTGGTAACCGGGGCTTTCCGGAAACAGCCGTTCGGCTGCGCTGGTCAGTTCCAGGTCGTTGTTGAGTGCCGCCTCGCGCAAGGCCGCGGTCGGCGGATGCAGCAGGCGGTTGGTCAGCGCATTCGCCAGTTGCTCCAGCACTTCGTCGGCCGGCTTGCCGTTATGCAACTGCTGACGCGCCTTGGCCAGCAAGTCGTCGCGGGTACGGTCGCCGAAGGCGCGCAGTCGCTTGAGCGGGGCCTGGCGCGCAGTGGCCTGCACGGTTTCGACATAGCGTGCCACCTGCAGGTCAATGATGGCCTCGGCCTGGTCGGCTGCCTCGCGGCGGCTGCGGCGGTTGTCTTCGACCGCGCGTTCCAGGTCGTCCACCGTGTACAGGTAGGCATCGCCCAGCTCCGCCACCGACGCTTCGATATCGCGCGGCACCGCCAGGTCGAACAACAGCATCGGCTTGCGTTTGCGTAAGCGCAGCGCCTGTTCCACCTGTGTCCGCGTCACCACCGGCTCGCGCGCGGCGGTGGCCGAGAACACGACATCGGCCTCGGCCAGATGGCGTTCCAGGTCGGTCAGCGGCAGCGCATAGCCGCCATGCTGGCCGGCCAGGGTCTGCGCATGGGCCAGGGTGCGGTTGGCGATCAGCAGGCGGCGCACGCGGCCTTCGCTCAGGTGTCTGGCGGCCAGTTCGATGGTTTCGCCGGCGCCGACCAGCAGTACGGTCGATTCGTTGAGCCGGGCGAACGATTCCTGCGCCAGCCGCACGGCAGTGGATGCCACCGACACCGGATTGGCGCCGACACGGGTATCGGTGCGCGCGCGCTTGGCCACCGAAAACGTCTGCTGGAACAGGCGATCCAGGCCGCTGCCCAGCGCGCCGTGCGCCCGCGCCACCGCCCAGGCATCCTTTACCTGGCCCAGGATCTGCGGCTCGCCCAGCACCATCGAGTCCAGCCCGGTGGCGACCCGAAACAGGTGGCGCACCGCCTCGGCTTCCTGATGCTGGTACAGGTGGCCGCTCAGGCCCGGCGCGTGGGCATCCAGCCAGCTGGCCAGTGTCCGGGCATCGTCCGCCAGTGCATACAGCTCGGTGCGGTTGCAGGTGGACAGCAGCGCGGCTTCGCGCACCTGCGGCAAGGCGCGCAAGGATTCGAGCGCGCGCGGCAGTGCGTCCCCTGCGAACGCTGCGCGTTCGCGCAGGTCCACAGGTGCGGTCTGGTGATTCAGTCCGAGCACCCACAACGTCATTGTTCAGTTGCTTGCGATAAGCTGGCGGCCATTCAGGGCCCCATTTTACGGCCCGGTTGCCCCCGATGCCTGTACCGATTCGCATCCTGTGTGTTCTTTTGCTGGCCGCAGCCTCCGCCAGCGCCACCGCAGCAGCAAAAAAAGCCACGCCTGCGCCCGTGGCCGGCAACACCTCCAGCGCTGCGCTGGAGCCGGTGCTGGCCGGTGAGTTCGCCCTGCAGGCCGGCCAGCTGGACGATGCCGCGCGCGCCTACCTCGACGCCGCCAGGGCCGAAGCCGGAGATGCCGGACTGGCCGAACGTGCCGCCCGCATCGCCATGCTGGCCAATGACGACCCGCGCGCCATCGAAGCCCTGGCGCTGTGGCGTGCCCGCGCGCCCTCGTCGCTGTCCATGCGCAGCACCGAGGCCTCGCTGGCCCTGCGCCGCAACGACCTGCGCACCGCGCGCCGCGATCTGCTCGGTCTGCTCAAGGAGCCGGATCCGCGTGGCTGGCGCTTCGCGCTGATCGCCCTGGCCAATGGCGGGCGCGAGCCGGAAGCCTCCGCCGACGTGCTTGAAGACCTGGTCAAGGCCGGCGCCATCCCCAACCAGATCGAAGCCTGGCAGGAGTTCGGCCGGCTCGCGCTGCGCATGGAGCGCCCGGCGCTGGCCAAGCGCATCGTCGATGAGGTGGTGCGGCGCTTCCCCGAAGAGCCGCGCGTGGCCTTGTTGCATGCCACGCAGCTGCAGCAGGAGGGCAAGAACGACGAGGCCCTGGCGCTGCTGAAGAATGTCGAGCCGCAGGCGGTCAAGGATTCCGAGCTGCGTGGCGCGCTGGCTTTCGCCTATGACGCCATGGGGCAGACCGAGGCCGCCGCGCGGGTCCTGTCCACCGGGCCGCAGGACACCCAGACCTACGGCCTGCGTGCCTCCATGCTGGCCAAGGAAAAAGACCGCAGCGCGCTGGAGGCGCTGTATGGCGAGCTCAAGGGCAATGCGACCAAGCCGGACCCGGATCGCCGCCTGCTGCTCGGCAAGATCGCCGAGTTCCTCAAGCGCTACGACGAGGCGGTGGAGTGGTACCGCGGTGTGCCCGGCGGCCCGCAGCTGAGCGAAGCGCGGCTGCGTACCGCGAGCGCCTTGTACGAACTGGGGCGCAAGCCCGAGGCGTTGGCGGAAGCGCGCGCGCTGCAGGGCGATGCCAGTGCCGACGACGATGCCCGTCGCGATGCCTATGTGCTGGAAGCCGAACTGCAGCAGCGTGCCGGCGATGCGCCGGGCGAGCTGGAGGCCTTCGAACGCGGCCTGGCCGCGTATCCGGACGACGGCGCGCTGCTCTATGCCCGCGGGCTGGCCTGGGAGAGGCGCGACGACGTGCCGCGCGCCGAGGCCGACCTGCGCAAGATCTTGGTCGCCGAACCCGAGAACGTCGCAGCGCTGAACGCGCTGGGCTACACCCTGGCCGACCGCACCACCCGCTACAAGGAGGCGCTGGCGCTGATCGACCGCGCCCGCACCGCAGACCCGGACAATCCGGCCATCGTCGATAGCTATGGCTGGGTGCTCTACCGCATGGGCCGGACCAAGGAGGCACTGGTGCAACTGCGTCGTGCCTGGGCGCTGACCAAGGATCCGGAGATCGCCGCGCACGTGGGCGAAGTGCTGTGGGTCAGTGGCAAACAGGACGAGGCGCGGCGTTACTTCGACGAAGCCCGCCGGCTGGATCCGGACAACCGTGCCCTGCAACGCGCGATCGAGAAGTTCGGTCCATGAAGGGATCCATCCGCACGCTGGCCCTGAGTGGGCTGGTGCTCGCCGGGCTGTCCGCGTGTGTCAGCGTGCCGCGCGGGCAGGGCACGGGTGCGTCGGTCGTCGAGCAGGTCTCGCAGCAGGCACGCCAGGCCGAAGTTGCGCGGCAGGCCTGGTTGCAGGCGCATCCGCAGTGGTCCTTCCAGGGGCGGGTGGCGATCAGCAGGGAGCGCGATGGGGGGAGCGGTCGTATCGACTGGCAGCAGGATGGCCCGCGTTATCGCGTGCAGCTCAGTGCGCCGGTGACCCGGCAGAGCTGGGTGCTCAGCGGCGACACCACCACCGGAGCGGGACGCATCGAAGGCCTGGAGGGCGGCCCGCGCAGCGGCCCCGATGCCGAGCAGGTGCTGCGCGACGCCACCGGCTGGACCATCCCGGTCAACCAGATGCCCGACTGGGTGCGCGCGCTACGGCTCGCCGAGCCCGCCGCGCAGCGCGTGGATCTGGATGCCGCAGGACGTCCGCGCACCGTGCAACAGGATGGCTGGACCATCGATTTCCTGGCCTGGGCGCCGGCCGGCGACGGCCAGCCCGAGCTGCCGCAGCGCATCGAGGCCCGCAACGGCAGCGCCAAGGTCCGCCTGCTGGTCGACCGCTGGACGGTCTCGCCCTGATGGATGCACTGGACGGCTGGTCGGCCTGGCCCGCACCGGCCAAGCTGAATCTGTTTCTGCAGATCACCGGACGCCGCGCCGATGGGTATCACCTGCTGCAGACGGTGTTCCGGCTATTGGCCTGGGGGGACACCATTCATCTTCGTGTGCGCAATGACGGCCTGATCCGGCGTGTCGGGGAAAGTTTGCCCGGCGTGGCCGAAGACGACGATCTGGTGATCCGCGCCGCCCGCCTGCTGCAAACGGCCGCCACTGCGCAGGCCGGCGCCGAGATCCGGGTCGACAAGCGCATCCCGGCCGGCGGCGGATTCGGTGGCGGTTCCTCGGATGCGGCGACCGTGCTGGTGGCGCTCAACGCCTTGTGGGGCCTCCGATTGCCGGTCGATACGCTGGCCGAACTCGGCCTGCAGCTGGGCGCGGATGTGCCGGTCTTCGTGCGGGGTCGCAACGCCTGGGCCGAGGGGGTGGGCGAGCGGCTGACCCCGATGGCGCTCGCCGAGGCCGCCTATGTGCTGGTGGATCCCGGCGTTCACGTGCCCACGCCGGCCCTATTTCAGTCGCGGGAATTGACGCGGGATGCTGCGCCCGCGAAAATAGCGGACTTCGCTTCCGGTTCTCTGCTCGACAATGCGTTCGAGCCGGTCCTGCGGCGCCGCGAACCTGCCGTCGAGGCCGTGTTCCAGGCGCTGTCCAGGATCGGAACGCCACGCTTGACCGGGTCGGGAAGCGGCTGTTTCGTCGAATTCGCCACGCGCGCTGCTGCAGAGCAGGCACTGGCGAGGTTGCCGGGCGGCCTGCGGGCGTGGGTGGCGGAGGGTGCAGCGCACTCGCCGTTGCTCGACGCACTGGACGCGTTACAGGTTTGATGCAGGGGCGTCGCCAAGAGGCCCAAGGCACCAGGTTTTGATCCTGGCATTCGTAGGTTCGAATCCTACCGCCCCTGCCACTATTGATGCAGATCCCTCTGCAAGAGCCGCACATGCAGATCCCTCTGCAAGATCCCGCACATCCATGTGCGGGGATTTAACGAAAGGCCCGGCGTTTGTCCGGCCTTGTTCCGCTCCACCATCGTCCGTACGCTCGCCGCCGCCGCCCGAGAGATCCCATGCAAGATCAACGCAACCTGCTGGTGTTCTCCGGCAATGCCAACAAGCCGCTTGCCCAGAGCATCTGCAAGGAACTGGGTCTGCGCATGGGTAAGGCGCTGGTCACGCGGTTCTCCGATGGCGAAGTGCAGGTCGAGATCGAAGAAAGCGTGCGACGGCAGGAAGTGTTCGTCATCCAGCCGACCTGTGCGCCCAGCGCCGAGAACCTGATGGAACTGCTGGTGCTGATCGACGCGCTCAAGCGCGCCAGCGCCGCCTCGGTCACCGCAGTGATTCCGTATTTCGGGTACTCGCGCCAGGACCGCCGCATGCGCTCCTCGCGCGTGCCGATCACCGCCAAGGTCGCGGCCAAGATGATCTGCGCGATGGAGGCCGACCGCGTGCTGACGGTCGACCTGCATGCCGACCAGATCCAGGGCTTCTTCGACGTGCCGGTCGACAACGTGTATGCCTCGCCGCTGCTGCTGGCCGACATCTGGCGCGCCTATGGCACCGACAACCTGATCGTGGTGTCGCCGGACGTGGGTGGCGTGGTGCGCGCACGCGCGGTCGCCAAGCGCCTGGACGACGCCGACCTGGCCATCATCGACAAGCGCCGTCCGCGCGCCAACGTGGCCACGGTGATGAACATCATCGGCGACGTGCAGGGCAAGACCTGCGTGCTGGTGGACGATCTGGTCGACACCGCCGGCACCCTGTGCGCCGCCGCCGCAGCGCTCAAGCAGCGCGGTGCGCTCAAGGTGGTGGCCTATATCACCCATCCGGTGCTGTCCGGCCCGGCCGTGGACAACATCACCAATTCCCAACTCGACGAGCTGGTGGTCACCGACACGATCCCACTGAGCGCGGCCGCACGCACATGCCCGAAGATCCGGCAGTTGAGCGTGGCCGAGCTGCTGGCCGAAACCATCCGCCGTATCGCATTCGGCGAGTCGGTCAGTTCGCTCTACGTCGACTAGAACCCCATTCGGCGTCCGCATCCCGCGGGTGCCGGTATACGTCTCTCCTGGTCGCGGGTGAGACGCTCCATCGCCGCGAGGCGGTATTCCAATCTAGGTAGTGAAACAACATGGCAAAGACTCACGAAATCAAGGTCGAGCGCCGCGCAGACGAGGGGAAGGGTGCGAGCCGCCGCCTGCGTCACGCTGGCGTCATTCCGGCCATCGTCTACGGTGGCGATCTGGAGCCGGTCAGCATCCAGCTCAACCATGAGCAGATCTGGCTCGCCCAGCAGAACGAGTGGTTCTACTCGTCGATCCTGGACCTGAACCTCAATGGCGACGTGCAGCAGGTGCTGCTGCGTGACATGCAGCGCCATCCGTTCAAGCAGCTGATCATGCACATCGACTTCCAGCGCGTCAGCGCCAACGAGAAACTCAGCGCGTCCGTGCCGCTGCACTTCATCAACGAAGCCAGCTCGCCGGCCGGCAAGTCGAGCGAAGTGGTCGTCACCCATGAGCTCAACGAAGTTCAGGTGGTCTGCCTGCCGAAGGACCTGCCTGAGTTCATCGAAGTGGACCTGGGCGCCCTGGAAGTGGGCACCGTGATCCACCTGTCCGAGATCAAGCTGCCGGCCGGTGTGGAAATTCCCGAACTGAAGCTGGGCAAGGAACACGACGTTGCGGTGGTTGCCGCCAAGCACGTGCGTGTCGAGGAAGACGACGCTGCCGGCGAAGAAGGCAGCGAAGGCGCCGAGACCAAGTAATCCGTCGGCCGGTTCCCCGCATGCTGCGGGGAATCGGCTGCGGCGACTGGCATGTCTGCACTTCGTCTGATCGTCGGGCTGGGAAACCCCGGCCCGGAACACGCGCAAACCCGGCATAACGCCGGGTTTCGTTTCGTCGATGCCCTCGTCGAGCGCAGCGGCGCCCGCTGGGCACTGGACAGCAAGCTGTTCGGCGAGACGGCCAGGGTCGATATCGCGGGGCAGTCGGTCTGGCTGCTCAAGCCGGCCACCTTCATGAATATCAGTGGCAAGTCGATCACCGCCGCGCTGCGGTTCTGGAAGATCGAGCCGGAACACCTGCTTGTCGCACATGACGAGCTGGATCTGGCGCCGGGCACGGCGCGGCTCAAGTTCGACGGCGGTCACGGCGGCCAGAACGGCCTGCGCGACACCATTCGCCTGCTCGGGCATGGCAGGTTTCACCGTCTGCGCGTTGGCATCGGCCATCCCGGTCACAAGGACCGCGTGGTGCCGTGGGTGCTGGGGCGGGCGGGGCGCGAGGACGATGCGGCGATCGGCGCGGCAGTGGATGCCGCCATCGATGTGCTGCCGCTGGCAATGGATGGCAATTTCAACGAGGCGATGAAGCGCCTGCATACCAGCAGGGGCGCGTGATTGGGGATTGGGGATTCGCGGCCAGGCGTCGCGACGAATCCCCAATCCCGAATCCCGAATCCCGGATGTGACCCATGGGTATCAAATGCGGCATCGTCGGCCTGCCCAATGTCGGCAAGTCGACCCTGTTCAACGCGCTGACCAAGGCGGGCATCGCTGCGGCCAACTTTCCGTTCTGCACGATCGAGCCGAATGTCGGCATCGTGCCGGTGCCGGATCCGCGCCTCAACCAGCTGGCCGAGATCGTCAAGCCGCAGAAGCTGATTCCCACCGCGGTCGAGTTCGTCGACATCGCCGGCCTGGTGGCGGGCGCGGCCAGTGGCGAAGGCCTGGGCAACAAATTCCTGGCGCACATTCGCGAAGTCGACGCGATCACCCACGTGGTGCGTTGCTTCGAGAACGACGACGTCATCCACGTCAACAACAAGGTCGACCCCATCGCCGATATCGAAACCATCGATACCGAACTGGCGCTGGCCGATCTCGATAGCGTGGAAAAGGCGCTCAATCGCGCCGAACGCAGCGCCAAGGGCGGCGACAAGGACGCGGCGGCACGCAAGCCGGTGCTGGCCAAGCTGCAGGCTGCACTGGCCGAGGGCAAGTCGGGCCGCGCGGCCGGCCTGGACGAGGAGGAGAAGGCACTGGTGCGCGATCTGTTCCTGCTGACGCTCAAGCCGGTGATGTACATCGCCAACGTGCTCGAAGACGGTTTCGAGAACAATCCCCATCTGGACGCAGTGCGCGCGCATGCCGCGGCCGAAGGTGCGGAAGTGGTGCCGGTCTCGGCCGCCATCGAGGAGGAGCTCTCCCAGCTGGACGACGAGGACCGCGACACGT
The DNA here is from genome assembly GCF_020783795.1 of Xanthomonas sp. NCPPB 1067. Lineage (NCBI taxonomy): Bacteria > Pseudomonadati > Pseudomonadota > Gammaproteobacteria > Lysobacterales > Lysobacteraceae > Xanthomonas > Xanthomonas sp. NCPPB 1067. The sequence continues at coordinate 921 of NZ_JAJGQG010000018.1, read as the reverse complement.
TCCTCGCCGACCTCGGTCTGGACGAGCCTGGCCTGAATCGCGTGATCCGGGCGGCATACACGCTGCTGGGTCTGCAAACCTACTTCACTGCCGGCGTCAAGGAAGTGCGTGCGTGGACGGTCAAGGCCGGTTCCACCGCGCCGCAAGCCGCGGCGGTGATCCACACCGATTTCGAGAAGGGCTTCATTCGCGCCGAGACGATCGGCTTCGACGACTTCATCAAGTATCGCGGCGAAGCCGGCGCTCGCGATGCGGGTCGTCTGCGTCTGGAGGGCAAGGAGTATCGCGTCCAGGAAGGTGATGTCCTGCACTTCCGTTTCAATGTCTGATCGGCTGTGCGCGGCAGCGGATGCCGCGCGCATTCAGTCGTGACGATTTTTCGAAATTCTTGTTGACACGGGGCGTGGCCCACAACAGAATAACGGGCTGCTTCACCCCGAACCGAAATCGCCACGCGGCGGCGCGGTCCGGTTGTAAAAGCTGGAGGGATACCCAAGCGGCCAACGGGGGCAGACTGTAAATCTGCTGGCTTACGCCTTCGGTGGTTCGAATCCACCTCCCTCCACCAGTTTCACGTTGTGGCATGCAGTTCCCGGCGCGGGAGTAGTTCAACGGTAGAACCTCAGCCTTCCAAGCTGATGGTGCGGGTTCGATTCCCGTCTCCCGCTCCATTGAACGCAAATGCATGGCATAATGCAAAACTCGCTCACGTAGCTCAGTCGGTAGAGCACCTCCTTGGTAAGGAGGAGGTCGAAGGTTCGATTCCTTTCGTGAGCACCATTACTCAATCGTCTTCAACTCCAAACGATTACCGAGACACGCACCCATGGCAAAAGCTAAATTTGAGCGCACCAAGCCGCACGTGAACGTCGGCACCATCGGTCACGTCGACCATGGCAAGACCACGTTGACAGCTGCGCT
>NZ_JAJGQG010000017.1:0-91442 GCF_020783795.1 Xanthomonas sp. NCPPB 1067 | reverse complement strand
AACACAAACAACCCAACGAGTCCGCCATGTCGGCGTGACTCAAACCAAGGGGCCTCCGGGAAAGCCGGGGCGGTTCAATGACGACAACTTCGGAGGTGGACAGAAGCCATCCAGCGCGGTTGAGAACGCAGTGCAGGCGATCGTTGAGACGCTGATGACCACAGCAGCCACCGTGCTTACACGCGCTGATGTTGAGCAGCGCTTGAATGAAGCAGGCAAGTCGAAGCCCGACCGTCACCGCTGGCTCAAAGTCGATGCGTTCTTCGCAGGCCACCCGACTGTCGAGATGTTCAAAGACCCTGCACGGCAAAACCTTGTGACCTACAGACGCAAGACGTAGGCCGGTTGTGTGTGTGTGCCGCCCCTATACCCAAAACGGTTCCCACAACACACACAACTACACAACATACTAGCCCGATTTTTTTTCAGTTGTGTGTGTTGTGGGAGTTGTTGGGCCCAAAGGGGTATAGGCCCCCCCTACACACAACCGGCCTGCATCAGTTCAGCCCGAACGCCAAATCCATAAAACGGTGTTCGGTGGCGGGCAAACGCTGCGCCTGCGCGGGTGTCCGTGCCCTTGTGGTCAGCCTGCATAGCCTATGCGCAGCGACAGCCCACTTTCACTCGGCAGCGCGCGGCAGCATGTGCCCCTTCTCGGTACATGCTTCGAGAGCTTCATGGATGCGAAGCATCTCATTGACGATGGGCGCCATCTCGTAGTGCTTGCCGAGCAGCACGAAGATCAGCGGGTGCGTATAGAACCCCTTGAAGATGTGAAGCGGCACCTCGGATTCGCGAGGAACATACCCCACGTCCTCAGGCACGAATTCGCCGACGTGGTTCTTGGTTAGATATTCGTCAAGGTGCTCGTCGAAATGCTCAATCGCATTTCTTAGGTCGCGCTCTGCAAGCGGGTTGTCGTCCGCGATCCCAAGCGCCTGCCGCAGCCGTCCAGCTCGTGCGACATGCAGGGGCTTGGGCGCTCGGCCCGCCGGAAAGAAATAGCGCGAGATGCAGCCTGCTTGATGGAGGATGTTCTGTAGCTGCTCAAACAGAACTGGTCGGGGAAGCTCCAGCGCTCGCTTGTCGTCCTTCCTCACCAGTTCCAGCCAATCGCTGATGACCTTGATAGAACGCTGAGCCGATGCCGTATGCCACAGCATGCTCTCGATATAGAAGGCCTCATAGGGAGGCCAGATTCCATCAATATCCATTACCCCTCCGCTTTATCTCGTTTCGTTCATCTTACCGGCGAACCATAGCGACGGACGAGCGCAAACGAAAAGCGCCCCGTGCGGGGCGCTTGCGTGCCGAACGATGCTAGAAGGCTACTTCGCGGCAGCGCGCGACAGGCCCATGAACTTGCGCCAGCCGTACAGTTCGATAAGGGCGTTGTTCTCGTTCCAGCCCTTTTCAGCGGCTACCGGCTTCAAGTCCTTTGGCTGCATGTTGCCGTGCTGGTCGAGGTATTCCCACACGGCAGCACATGCGCCACCAGCGCGCGGGCGCTTCACCCCATTGCGTTCCTCGCGCGGCACATTCGGCGCTGTTGCCTGCTTGGGCTTGCTTGTGGTCACCACATGCGCGGCGGCAGGGGCCGCTACGGGCTCGTTTTCGGTAGCGGTCGCCGCTGGGGTATTGGCGGCCCCGTGCGCAGCGCTTGCAGCCGCGTCCTTCGCCTTCCAGCCAAAGCGCACGCCCTCCGCATCCTTGTGAACGGTGATCTCCACCAGCTCCGCGGGCACCCCTGCGGCGATGGCTGCGCGCTTGGCGTTCTCGCGCTTCGTGTAGGTCTTGGCGGTCATGTCGTTGCTCCTGTGCGGGTTGAAGGAGGCACATTGCAAGACAGGTCTCCGACGACCGGCAACGACTTTTTGGATACGTCAAAGCAAAGCGACAAACAGCTTATTTGCTGTTCTTCGTTTGCTCTGGAACTGTAGTGCGTTGTTTTAAAACTGTTTTCCTTGCGGACCTTCGTTGATCTTTCGCAGCATGCAAGCACATGCGCAGCCGCGCCGCGAAATCAAAGGAGTTTCATCATGCCCACGCCGGTTGATATTCGTATCACGCCTTCTCTGCACGCCGACACCTTGAAGGAGGTGGACGGCTACGACGACGAACTTACCGCCCCCATTCTCGCGCCCGCGCTCGAAGCGCTGGACGACGCCTATATCACGCTTGGAAAGCTGCACGACGCACGCGACGCGGCGAAGAAGAATCAAGCATGGACGGAAGGCCAACAAGTGCTGGCCGTATCCGATGCCGCTTGGAAGCAACAGCAGCGCCTTGCCAAGAAGTTGGACAACGTGCGCGTCACGCTGGAAAAGCAGATCGCCCATTTCGAGGGTGAGCTGTCGCAGCCCTTGGAGTCGCGCGCTGCGGTGACGATCTCCGGCGAGGTGCGGAAGTTCGTCAAGGACATGCCGACCGAGAAGCGCCACGAGTTCTTGCGGCAGGCAATCGAGGATGGTGACCACATCACCGCCAGCGCCGTGCTGGGCGCGCCCCCGTACCTGTCCGGCCTCGATGCGAACTTCCAGAAGACCTACACCCGCATGTGGCACGAGCGCAATTCGCCTGATTTGGCGACGAAGCTGAAAGCGGTGCGCGGGGCCAAGGCCGTCATCGAACAGCGTGGCGGGCTGATCTTCAAGGAGGTTGAGAAGGCAATGGGCGCACCGTGGACGCGCGTGCAGGCTCTTCGTGAAGGCAATGACAAGGCTCTGGCCGCGCTCAAGTTCGACGGTCAGTGAGCACCGCTGCTGATCCTCTGCAAACAACAAGAGGTGAAAACATGGCGGAAGTTGAATCGCCTGAATGGATGAAAGGCTTCGTGCCCCAGCCCAACAAGCCGCCGCGTGGCTGGCAACCCGGACAGTCGGGCAACCCGGCAGGTCGTCCGAAGGGCAGCAAGAACCGCAAGACGCAACTCGCCGAGGAGCTGCAAAAGGACGGTTCCGACCTGGCGCGCGTCATCAAGGAAGCTGCGCTGGCGGGCGACACCAGCGCCTTGAACCTATGGGCGCAGCGACTGGAGCCACCGCTGCGCGCACGCGCTGCCACTGTCGAGTCTGAGCTAGACCCTGACAAGCCCTTGCACGAGCAGGCGCAGCAGGTGCTCGCGGCGGTATCCGAAGGGCGCGTCGATCCCGAAACCGGAAGGATGCTGATCGACTGCATTCAGTCGGTCGCGGGCATCCGTGCCGTTGATGAACTGGAAGCGCGCCTCGCCGCGCTGGAGGAAAAACAGGCATGAGTATCGAAGACACCGAATGCATCCCGCAGCACGGCTGGCGGACTGTTCCCTTGAAGGACACACCGCAGGGGCAAGCCGACCTCAAGCTGATTGTGGCCGCCTGCTACGAGGCAATTCTGAAATGCGACGACCCGGCAGTGCGCTGGCAGGCCGCCAAGCTGCTCCAACAGATCGGCCCGCTGAAAGGAACGCTGCAATGAAAAGTGACAACCTCGACCACGAAAACCGACCGATCAAGTACGGCGTCACGCCCGACGAGCTTCGGCAGATTCAACAGCGCCGCGTCGAAGCGCACGCGGAGCAGCAGGCAGCGGACACGCTGAACCTCGCCCGCGCGGTGAAGCTGGGGCAAGCCCTGAAACAACACGAGGAGGCATCACATGGCTGAATGGCAGATCACCAGCACGAAGGACGTGCGCGACCGCGAGCGCTACCAGATTAACCGCGCGGACGAGCGGTACAGCCACCCGATGCGCATCTGCTCCTTGCACCCGTGCGTCCCTGAATATGTCGCGGAAGAAATCATGGCGCTACTCATGAAGCGCATGGAAGACCGACTAGCGGTGCGTCCGGGTCGGCGGGAGCGCTGACCACATGAGCATCGGCAGCGCTAAGGGCATGCTGGCCCGACTCAAGAAGCTGGAACGCTCGGATAGCGCCTCTGACGAGATGCGCCAGTGGGTCGGTGACACCTTCGGCGCAGCCATTGCTGACGGTCGCATGTGCAGCATGGATGGCCCTGTGGTGCTGCGCTGCCTCCTGAACTGGATCAGCGACGGCACCGCTCGCGGCTATGCGGGTGAAGGGACGCTGCGATGAGCGTCGAAGAGCCAGTGTGGTTATCTGCATGGCGCGAGGGCAAACGTGCAGCACCGCGGCCCGCGCCTACTCGTCAGCCCAAGCCGAAGCGCCCACCACCAGCCAAGCCCACAGGGAAGGCGAACTATCAGGGTTTCGTCGAACCTCAGCGCTGGCCACAGGATGACGGCACACGGCGCGAACCCGTGCTTGATATCGACTGCACACCTCCACGCATCGCCCGCTATGTCGGCTGGCGGCGGTGCATGTGCTGCGGCGTGTTGTTCTGGTCGCAGGACGTGCAGCGCTTGCGCCTCTGCCCCGGCGACGGCGTGAGCCGCCTTGGTTGTCGCACGCGGGACGATAGAGACGGAATCTGAAAAGCCGCCCGCCAGTGATTAGTCGTCCTGGTGTCAGCGGTGCCCGGAGATGAGAAGGCCGGGCCGTGCCACAGCATGCCGATGCACGTTAATTAATCGGATGCAGCAGCGGGGTTGCCCATCTCCTGACGCTGCCTTCAACGGGTGCCGCATGGTGCCCGTTGTCGTGGCTGGGGCGGCTACGGGGCGGCACAGGCCGCGATCACCACACTGCCGCCGCTAGGGTACTGGCGGCACCGCTGCGTGGCCTGTAGCTGCGTTCTTGCCGGCAGGCCGGGAACGCCAAACCCTGAATTAGTCGGGCCTGACTGCTGAATGGCTTGCTGCCCTCGTGGTTAGGCCGCATTGAGTTGCAGTGTCTAGCCCATTGGGAGCAGAGCACGTCGCCTGCTACAGGTTCGCCAGAGAAATGGGGTAGCCCTGAGCCGCCATTTCCTTTGCCAGAAGTGGCCCCGCGTCCTTTTGCAGGTTGTCCTTGAACGGGATGTAGAGCAGCCCTTGAATGTCGGACGGGCGCTCCATGTTGTCTTGCTGCTTCATGAGAATGGCAACGTTCTTGCGACCGAGCAGTGTCAACATCATGCCCAGTTCCATCACAACGTTCTGACGCGCACGGAACGCCTTTTCGTCCTCATGTCCCGCACGGTAGCCCTCGTCATCAGGTGTGGCCAGTACCACAGCGAACTTCACCTCCGCCGTGTACTTCTCCAGCTTCTCAATGATGGTCTGCCCCTCGGATGGGAGCTGATCCAAGATCAGCGGCTCAAGCCTCCAGCGGCGAAGCATTGCTTCAAGTTCAGTTCGCGCAGCATTGTCGTGCCCATAGACCACGAACACCTTACTGAGCATCGGCTTGGCAGCAGCGCCATTCTGTGGCGCAGGTGCTGCCGCTGCTTGTGCGGGCGGCACTCCAAGACATGCCTTCACGGCATCTTGATTCCTGCCCTGAACATTGAAATTGCCAGTATGGTAGCTGTTGACAATTGCACCATTCTGCAAACGGAGTTGGGTTCCGCTGCCATTAGGCAGAGCCGATTCCGATGCGACAGCCAAATCACCGGCTTGGAGACAAGCCTTAATCTCATCGAGAGTCATCGCCATTCCTTCTAGGCTCCCCAAATCGCTTTCTTGGCAGCTTCGCTCAGAACGTCCACGACAATATCGCGCACCCCGGATGCTACAGAGTTGCCGACTTTGCCCATTACCTTCTTGAAGCGGAGCGACGCCACCTGTGTCTTTGGACTGTCTTTTGTTAATTCGGTCAGATCGGCGCGGAACTGTGCAAGCTCTTCTGCCGGGAGGTCAGCGCCCACCTCGACAAGCTCAACAGCGCTTGCAATCTTGCGCTCAGTCCATGGGAAGGCATTGCCGCAGTTGTGGCAGAAGGCAGGCGGCTGATAGTCACCGCCGAACCCGAAAACACCTTCGACGTGGTAATCGCCACGAATAGATGCGTTGCACTTCGGGCACTGCATGATGGTCGCATCACCACACTGGGAGCAGAACGCTTCCCGCAGTTCAGGGTTCTGGTCTGCGGCTGTCGTTGCGACATGCCCATTAGGGCAGACCTGTGCGACTCGATAAGTGCCCATAGCGCTCCCTTCGCTAATGTGATGGCGGTGGGTCAGGGATTCGAACCCTGGAAGGGGTCACCCCCTTGCTAGTTTTCAAGACTAGTGCCTTCAACCGCTCGGCCAACCCACCGTATTTCGTGACGTGCTATGAATCTGCTAAACGGCGCCCCATTTGAACACAAGCAGAACACGCTAACACGTTGTTTTTGTTCCAGTTTTAACCAATCCCTAACTGAGAGACCGCCAGCTTTCAAGACCGGTGCCTTAAACCGCTCGGCCATCTCTCCGATGCTGCTGCACGCGACCGCCGAAGGTCTCGGCTGTCGCGCTGGCGGCCCGCATTGCGCGGGTGGCGCCCGACTGTGTCTACACGGACCTCTGTGTGCAGCCACCAGTCCCGGACGGTGGCCGGGCGCGCATTCTCGCATGCCTGGACGCGCTTTGCTTGGTTGTGTGGCGCCTTCCACTGGCGCGGCGTGCTACGACGTCGATGACGGCGGCAACCGCATGCGGCGCTGGCGGGCCACCGCCACCGCGCGCGCATGCGGCCGGGCGGTCGACGCGGGTTGGCCGCCGTTGGCTAGTGGCGTGTCAGCCAGTCCGGCGAGCCGATGTGGCGCTCAGCCCGCCTCGGCCACCACCAGCCGCGGCGCGGTGCCGGCCGCGCGCTTGAGCTTTTCTGCCAGTTCGGCGCAGTTGCCGCCGCAGTCCAGGCGCGAGCGCTGGATTTCCTGCGGCAGACGCTCGGCCAGGAAGTCGATGAACACCCGCACCGCCGGCAGCAGGCCGCGGCGTGAGGCGAACACCGCGTGGCAAATGCCCTGCGGCAGGGACCAATGCGGCAGCACCACTTCCAGTTCGCCGCGGAGCACCGCCTGGGCGCAGACGGTTTCGGGCAGCATGGTGATGCCGAAACCGTCGCGTGCCATCGACTGCAGTAACGGGAAATCGAACCCGGCCAGACGCGGCTGCAGGTCCACACGACGCATTTCGCCGTTGGGGCCATGCAGTTCCCAACGCTGATGTGCCTCGTCTTCGCTGGAGCTCATGGTGGTGTGGTTGGCCAGTTCGCTGGGGTCCTTGGGGCGACCGGCGCGATCCAGATAGCTGGGGCTTGCGACCAGCAGCTCCTGCACCTGGCCGAAGCTGCGCATCACCAGGCTGCCATCGTCGTCCAGGCGCGAACGCACACGCAGCGCGATGTCATAGCCTTCGTTGATGACGTCGACGCGTCGGTTGCTGATGTTGAGCTGCAGCCGCACCTTGGGATACTTGGCCAGGAATTCGGGCAGCAGCTTGGGCAACTGGATCTGTGCGAGCGAAACCGGAACGCTGACACGCACCAGCCCGCGCGGTTCGGCGCTGAGGCGGTCGACCACCTCCCGGGCAGCCTGGGCCTCGGCCAGCATGGTCTGCGCGTGGCGATGCACACTGGTGCCGACATCGGTCACCGCGAAGCGTCGGGTGGAACGTTGCAGCAGGCGCACGCCCAGGTCGGTTTCGAGCTGACTGATGCGGCGGCTCAGACGCGACTTGGGAATACCGAGCGCGCGCTCGGCGGCGGCGAAGCCGCCGTGGTCCACCACCATCGCGAAGTAGTACAGGTCATTCAGGTCGTGCATGGCACTTGCATCCATGGATGGAACGATAAGTGGCATTTAAACAGCTTTATCCCAACTGCGCAACGACATAGCCTGCTCACTTCCGCGGCGCCGCCGCCTGTCATCAGGTTTTCTTCATGAAGCTGCTTCACCTCGATTCCAGCGCGCTGGGCGCCAACTCCATCACCCGCGAACTCAGTGCTGCGGTGGTGGCGCAGCAGCGCCTGCTGCATCCAGGCCTGCAGGTCAGCTACCGGGATCTGGATCTGGAACCGATCGCGCACCTCACCGGCCGCTCGCTGGCGCAGGCCGACCCGGCCGAGGCGGAGGCCGCAGAACAGGTACTGCAGCAATTCCTGGACAGCGACGTCCTCGTGATCGGTGCGCCGATGTACAACCTCGGCGTGCCGTCCACGCTGAAGGCGTGGATCGATCGGATTGCGGTGGCCGGACGCACGTTCCGGTACACCGCCACCGGGCCGGAAGGGTTGGCCGGCGGCAAGCGCGTGGTTATCGCCAGCGCGCGTGGCGGGGTCTACGCCGACGCGAGCAGGGATTTCCAGGAGCCCTACCTGCGCCAGCTGTTCGGGTTCCTGGGCATCGACGACGTCAGCTTCGTCCGCGCAGAAGGCATCGCCTATTCGCCGCAGCATCGCAGCGACGCAATCGCGCAGGCGCTGGCATCGCTGCAGTTGCCGGAACCGGCGGCCGCCTGAGCGGATAGTCCCCGGCCGTAATCGAGCCGGGCCGCTGCCGGAACGACGTGTCCGGGCCAGATCGTCCGCGCCAGCACTGTGGGCACCGTTTCCCGGCTGCATGCGCGCACGAAGCCGCTGCTGGCGCCCGTAAGCGCCGTGCAGGATCACGTCCGTGCAGACAGGAACGGGGCCATCACTGGCCCCGTTCCTGTTCCTTGGCTGTGGTCGACGCGGGGCCTTGCATCGGCCAAGGCGCTGGCCGGTGTTGCAGCATTGCGCCTGTGCGGTGTGGCCGTACACGCTCCCGTACGGCCACGTGGTCAGGCCAACGGCGTCAGCCGATCTTTTCCAGCCCGCCCATGTACGGACGCAGCACCTGCGGCACGTCGATCGATCCATCGGCGTTCTGGTAGTTCTCCATCACCGCGATCATCGCGCGTCCCACTGCCGTGCCCGAGCCATTGAGCGTATGCAGCAGTTCCGGCTTGCCGCTGGCCGGGTTGCGCCAGCGCGCCTGCATGCGCCGGGCCTGGAAATCGCCGCAATTGGAACACGAGGAGATTTCGCGGTAGCTGTTCTGCGAAGGCAGCCAGACCTCCAGATCGTAGGTCTTGGTCGCAGCGAACCCCATGTCGCCGGTGCATAGCAGCACCTTGCGATACGGCAGGCCTAGCCGTTCCAGCACCACCTCGGCACAGCGCGTCATGCGCTGGTGCTCGGCATCGCTGTCTTCCGGCGCGCAGACGCTGACCAGCTCGACCTTCTCGAACTGGTGCTGACGGATCATGCCGCGCGTATCACGGCCGCCGCTGCCGGCTTCGGCGCGGAAGCACAGCGAATGCGCAGTCATGCGCAAGGGCAACCGCTCGGCATCCAGGATCTCGTCGCGCACGCTGTTGGTCAGCGGCACTTCGGAGGTCGGGATGAGATAGCGGCGCGAATCGCCTACCTCGGTCTGGAACAGATCGTCCTCGAATTTGGGCAGCTGACCGGTGCCGCGCATCGAGTCGGCATTGAGCAGCAACGGGACGTTGGTTTCTTCGTAGCCGTGCTCGCCGACGTGCAGATCGAGCATGAACTGCGCCAGCGCTCGGTGCAGGCGCGCGATCGGCCCGCGCAGCACGGTGAAGCGCGCCCCGGACAACTTGGCAGCGGTTTCGCCGTCCAGCCAGCCATGCGGAGCGCCGAGTTCCACATGGTCCTTCACCGCGAAATCGAATGTCCGCGGGGTGCCCCAGCGCGATTGCTCGACATTCTCGGATTCGTCCTTGCCAGGCGGGACATCCGCGGCCGGCAGGTTGGGCAGACCCAGCGCAATGGTTTCCAGCTTGGCGCGGATCAAGTCCAGCGCTTCTTCCGAGGCCTTGAGTTCGTCGCCGAAGCCGGCCACCTCGGCCATCAATGCAGCCACATCCTCGCCCTTGGCCTTGGCCTGCCCGATCGCCTTGGATCTGGAATTGCGCAGGCTCTGCAGTTCCTGCGTGCGTACCTGGATACGCTTGCGCTCGCTCTCCAGCGACTCCAGTTCCGCGGTGTCCAGGGAGAAACTGCGCGTGCTGCGCAGGCGCTCGGCAAGGTCGGCGGGATGTTGGCGAAGCAGGGCCGGATCTAGCATCGGAGGTCCGTGTGTCGGTAGGAAGAGCAGGATTATCGCCTGTTCCGCTACCTGCTGCGATCGATTCACCGGGGCTATGCCAGAATTGCGACGATCCTCCAGGTGAGCCCTATGCCCGCGCCCCGCTCCGCGTCCGATCGCCACATCGTCCTGCGCCTGCCCCGCCACACCCTGAAAATCGCCGGCATCGCCTTCGCTGCGGGACTGTTGCTGTTCCTGCTGGTCTGGGCCACCGGCCGCAAAGGTGACTTCTACAAGGCATCGCCGACACAGCCGAGCGCCGACGCGCCAGCAGGCGAACAGGCCATCCAGCCGTTGCCTGCGCCGTTGCCGGCACAGGACGGCGCCAGCGATATGCCGCAGGCCAAGCATCCGGTAGAAACGCCCACCCTGGTGGAGACCGCGCCACCGGCACCGGCCACGCCGGCGCCACTCCCGGAAGGCGCAGCGCCAGGTGCGCCGGAAGCGGCGGCGCCCTCCAATGCGCCGGTGGCAGGAGGCGACCGACCTGTTCCCGTACAAGGCCAGATGCCGCCACCGCGCTATCCGGCGGCCGCACTGCGCCGTGGCGATGCCGGCGATGTGGTGGTACGCGTGGATGTGGATGCCGCCGGCAACCCGGGCGGCGTGACCCTGGTACAGCGGAGTGGCTCGCGCGATCTCGACCGCGCCGCGATGGAAGCAGTGCGGCATTGGCGCTTTCACCCGGCTCGTCACAATGGCCAGCCCGTGGCCGGCAGTGTCGATATCCCGTTCGAATTCAAGCCGGCGCAGTAGCCGTAATCCAAGCCCGACACCGCACTCTGTGCAAAACCGCAAGCGGATGCGAATGGCTGGGGAAGGCCGGGTTAAGCGCGGCTAACAAAACGACCGCACTCCCCGCCAGGCGGGCGCGGCCGGTGCTCGGAATCGGCATGTACCCCTTGTGCACTGCGGTTCCTCCGCCATCCACACCCGCCTGACGACTGCTCGCTAGTTTTGTTAGCCGCTCTGAATCCCGCCTTTGTGCGACCGAGGTCATTGTTCAGGTTATCGTTAGCTCGGCTAGCTGAACAACGCCCCCACCCGAAGCCCGCAATCTGCCCTCAGCCTTAGCTGCGCCTCAGACACGTCTGGCCAGACTGGACCGGTCATCCCACAGATGCGCCAGGAGGTCGGCCATGTCCTTCACCTCGAATCCTTCGACTCATCGCCCGGCCCTGTCGCGGCAGACGCCGCCTGCGTACGATCGCAGGCGCGTAGAAAGCAACCGCCCGTCCCCGTGGTTATGGGCGACGCTGCTGGCCGTGCTGATCGTCATTCCTGCCTGGTGGTGGGCGCGGCATGGCGACGAGTTCGTGACCGATGCGGCTGTTGCGCCCGTAGCGACCAGGCAGATCCTGCCCAGCGCTGACGGCCCGCGCGCCATGACCATGATCCCGCATCAGCCTGCGCGCGCGCCGCTCCACAGCACGGACGCCATTCCGCTGCCCGGCAATGCCCTGCCCATCTATCCGGCCGACATGGCGCGGGCCGGCATCGAAGGTGGCCGGACCGCACGTTTGCAACTGGATGTGCAGGGCCGGGTGCGTGCGGTGACCATCGTCGAACGCACCGGCAGTGAGGATCCCCGTCTGGACGCCGCGGTGCAGAGCAGGCTGTTGCAGTGGCGCTTCGAGCCGGCTACGCGCGACGGTCGTGCGGTGGCCAGCACCCTGCAGATCCCGGTGGACTTCAGCGCAGAGCGCTGAGCCCGAAGCCTGCCGTCTGCGCCAGTCTGTCGAAATCCGGGAACGACGTGGCGACGTTCGCCACATCGTTGACCTGCACGCTGCCCGTGGACAGCTGACCGGCGATCGCAAACGCCATCGCGATGCGATGGTCGCCATGGCTCTCGATCACGCCGCTACCGATGGCGCCGCCGTGGATGGTCGCGCCATCCGGCGTCTCATCCACCCGTACACCCAGCGTACGTAGCCCGGCCGCCATCGCCGCCAGGCGGTCCGATTCCTTCACCCGCAGTTCGGCGGCGCCACTGACGACGGTGCTTCCCTGCGCAGCCGCCGCCGCGACGAACAAGGCAGGAAACTCGTCGATCATGTCCGGTACCGACGCCTCGGGAATCGACGCGCCCCGCAGCGGCGCGTGGCGCACGCGCAGGTCGGCGACCGGCTCGCCACCATGCTCGGCAGGGTTTTCCTCGGTGATATCGGCGCCCATCAGGCGCAGAGCTGCCAGCAGCCCGGTACGCCGCGGATTCAGGCCCACCGCCCGCAACACCACCTCCGAGCCGGGAATGACGCTGGCGGCGACGATGAAAAATGCCGCAGATGAAAAATCCGCCGGCACCTCGATGTCGGTGGCGCGCAGCCGCTGGCCGCCCCGCAGGCGGGCCTTGCCCGGAGAGAAATCGATTTCCACCCCGAACGCCGACAGCATGCGCTCGGTGTAGTCGCGGGTGGGATGCGGCTCGGTCACCGAGGTTTCGCCCTGTGCGTACAGGCCGGCAAGCAGCACCGCCGATTTGACCTGAGCACTGGCGACCGGCGAAACGAAGTCGATACCCCGCAGCGACTGGCCGCCACGCACCTGCAATGGCGGCGTGCCGTCGTCCTTGGTCTCGATCCGGGCGCCCATCTGTGCCAACGGTTCGGTGACGCGCCGCATCGGGCGCTTCGACAAGGACGCATCGCCCACCAGCACGCTGTCGAAGCGCTGCGCGGCCAGCAGCCCCGCGAGCAACCGCATGCCGGTCCCCGCGTTACCGCAGTCCAGCGCCTCGCCTGGGGCCTGCAGACCATCCACGCCGACCCCATGCACGATGCGCTGCGAGGCCGACGGCGTCTCGATGCGCACGCCCAGCCTGGAGAAAATCGCCGCGGTGGAGCGCGTGTCCTCGCCTTCGAGAAAACCGTCGATCCGTGAAACACCATCGGCGAGCGCGGCGAACATCACCGCGCGATGGGATACCGACTTGTCGCCGGGAATGGTCAGGGTACCGCGCAATGCGCTGCCCTGCTGCGCGATCCAGTGCTGCGTGCTGTTGCTCATGCGAATGATCCGAGTGCTGCGGCACCGCCATGCAGGACGATGCGCCGAAAAAGAAAGGACGGTGCCGGCGCTGCCGGCGCGCCGGTTGCCGTACGCGTGCGGGCGTACGCGCTCAGGGGATGGCCACCGGATACGAGCCCAGCACCTTGATCTGCGCCGAGTGCGCTTTCAGCTCGGCCAGCGCCTGCTGCATCGCCTGGTCTTCCACGTGGCCGACCAGGTCGATGAAGAAGCCATACTCCCACTTGGCCTGATGCGAGGGCCGCGACTCGATGCGATTCATGCTGATGCCGTGCCGCGCGAACGGGCTGAGGACGTCGAACAACGCACCCGGCTTGTCGTGGATGAACACCAGCACCGACGTGCGGTCGTGCCCGGAGGAGGGAAAGATCTGCCGGCCGATCACCAGGAACCGCGTGGTGTTGTCGTCGTCGTCTTCGATCGACTTCATGATGACCTTCTTCAGGCCGTACACGTGCGCCGCACTCTCGCCGCCGATCGCCGCCGCATCCTCGGCATTGCGTGCACGGCGTGCGCCTTCGGCATTGCTGGAGACCGCGATCTTCTCCACCTTGGGCAGATGCGAACGCAGCCAGCCGGCGGTCTGCGCGAAGGATTGCGAATGCGCGTAGATGCGTTCGATGTCCTCCAGCCGGCCGTTGCGCGAGAGCAGGTACTGATGCACACGCAGCTCGACTTCGCCGCAGATCTTGAGGTTGGAGGTCAGGAACATGTCCAGCGTGACCTGGATGGTGCCCTGCCCGGAGTTTTCCACCGGCACCACGCCGAAGTCGGCGTTGCCGGCTTCCACTTCCTGGAATACCTCTTCGATGGTCGCCATCGGCAGGCCGACCGCCGAGCGTCCGAAATGCTTGAGCACGGCCTGCTGGCTGAAGGTGCCTTCCGGGCCCAGGTAACCGATCTTCAGCGGCTCCTGCTGGGCCAGGCACGCCGACATGATTTCGCGGAACACGTGCACCAGTACTTCGTCGCTGAGCGGACCCTCGTTGCGGTCCACCACCATGCGCAACACCTGCGCCTCGCGCTCGGGACGGTAGTAGTCCACCGCGGCGGCCAGCTTGCCCTTGGCCTTGCCGACCTGATGGGCGAAGTTGGCGCGCTCGGCGATCAGCGCCTGGATGGTGCGGTCGATCTCGTCGATCTTGGCCCGCACATCCGCAAGCGCCGGTGCCGCAGGAACGGGCTTGCCGGTCGTGCTGGCCGTCTTGGCCGGCTTGCCGGCCCGGTCGGCGACGGGCGCATTTGCTATGGCCTCGGCGGAGGCTTTCGTCGCTGTGGTCTTGCCGCCGACGGCGGGCCTGGACTTGCTGGATTTGGGTGCCATCGCTGGGCGTTCCTCGAAAAGACGGCGCATGCGCCTGCGCGGCCTGCGCCGCGGTTGACTCTGGGCTCAGCCGTGACGCTGCTGGAAGTCGTGCATGAAGGTCACCAGCGCCTGCGCGCCGGCCACCGGCATGGCGTTGTAGAGCGAGGCACGGATGCCACCCACCGCCTTGTGGCCCTTCAGGGCGAGCAGGCCGGCGGCCTTGGATTCGCTGACGAAGACGGCATCGAGCTGCTCGTTGGGCAGGAAGAACGGGATGTTCATGCGCGAACGCACCGCCGGCTTGACCAGGTTGCGATAGAAACCGCCGGAGCGATCGATCGCCGCGTATACCAGCTTGGCTTTTTCCGCATTGCGCCGCGCGAATTCTTCCACCCCACCCTGCTCCAGCATCCACTTCACGGTCAACCCGAGCAGGTACCAGTTCCAGGTCGGCGGGGTGTTGAGCATCGAATCGCGCGCCAGGTGCGAGGCGTAGTTGAAGATATCCGCGCGCGGCTGGCCGGCACGCTCCAGCAGATCGCGCCGCACGATGATCACCGAAATGCCGACCGGGCCGAGATTCTTCTGCGCACCGGCGTAGATCAGGCCGTAGCGCGACACATCCAACGGTTCGGACGCGATCGAAGAGCTGAAATCGGCGAACAGGGGCAGCGTGCCCACCGCCGGGATGTCGCGAAACTCCACGCCATGGATGGTCTCGTTGGCGGTGATGTGCACATAGGCCGAGTGCGGCGACAAGGTCCAGCTGGCCACCGGCGGAATATCGACGAAGCCTTCGGCCTGCGCATCGGCGGCGATGCGTGCATCCACGTATGGCGCCGCCTGCTTGATCGCGGTCTTGCCCCAGTGCCCGCTGATCACGTAGTCGGCGGCCTGCCCCGGCGCGGCGAAGTTCAGCGGCAGCAGCGCCTGGATGGTGGTCGCCCCGCCGGCGGTGAACAACACCGCGTAGTCGTCGGGAATCGACAACAAGGTGCGCAGGTCGGCTTCGGCAGCGGCCGCCACCGCCATGAAATCGGCGCTGCGGTGGCTGATTTCCACGATCGAGGCGCCGACGCCGTTCCACTCGACCATCTCCGCCTGCGCCTGGCGCAGGACCGATTCCGGCAATGTCGCAGGGCCGGCACTGAAATTGAACGCGCGTGTCATGGCACACCTTGTCGAGCTAGCCTTCTAGTATGCCGCAGCGCATCGCGCTTGGCAGCGGACAAAAAAGTTGCAGCTGCATCCTTTTGACTGAGCCTGACGTAACGTGGTGAACGCGTCGGGACGAACGTCTGTCCCGGTCCGATACTCTGAATGTCGCAGCCACTGCCGGAGCCTGCCATGTCGTTTCGCGATGCCTTCCAACTGCCGTCCCGCGAGATCACCGATGAGTCCGTCTACCGCGAGCGGCGCCGGCTGCTGCAGCTGTTGGCGTTGACGCCGGCACTGGGCGTGGCCGGATGCGCCGACGCCGACCCGCCACCGCCGCCCAAGACCGTGGTGACCCCGGAGCAGGCGCGCAGCGGCTTCCGTACCGCCGAAGAGCTGACCAAGCTGGAGGATGTCACCAGCTACAACAACTTCTACGAGTTCGGCACCGACAAGACCGATCCGTCGAAGGCGGCCAGGACGCTCAAGCTGTCGCCGTGGTCAGTGAAGGTCGGCGGCGAATGCGAAAAGCCCGGCAGCCTGTCGCTGGATGAACTGCTCAAGGGCATCACGCCGGAAGAGCGCATCTACCGGCTGCGCTGCGTGGAAGGCTGGTCGATGGTGATTCCGTGGACTGGCGTGCCGCTGGGCGAGGTGCTCAAGCGCTTTGCGCCGACCTCCAAGGCCAAGTACGTGGCCTTCACTACGCTGGCCGACCCGCAGCAGATGCCGGGCGTGCGCTACCGCTCGATCAACTGGCCGTACCGCGAAGGCCTGCGCATCGACGAAGCAATGCATCCGCTGACCCTGTTGGCCACCGGCCTGTACGGCAAGCCGCTGCCGCAGCAGAATGGTGCGCCGCTGCGGTTGGTGGTGCCGTGGAAGTACGGCTTCAAGAGCATCAAGTCGATCGTGGAGATCCGCTTCGTCGAGAAGATGCCCGAAACCGCCTGGCACGATCTGCAGCCTTCCGAATATGGCTTCTTCTCCAACGTCAATCCGGCCGTGGACCATCCACGCTGGAGCCAGAAGAGCGAGCGCCGCATCGCCGGCACCGCCAGCAAGCTGTTTGCCGAACGGATCGCGACCAAGCCGTTCAACGGCTATGCCGACCAAGTGGCGTCGTTGTATGCGGGCATGGATCTGAAGAAGTGGTTCTAGCCAATAAACAATCCGATATCCACCTGGCGTAGGAACGCACCCGGGCGCGACTGGCATGGCCAACACAGCCAGTCGCGCCCGGGTGCGCTTCCACGCTTGGGCATCGCTTCCTTCTTCGAGATCCCATGGCCAAGACCTCTGCTGGATTGATCGCCGCCAAGACTGCGGTACACCTCGCCGCACTGACGCCGATCGCCTTGCTCGGCTGGCAGTTCTGGCAGGTGTGGCAGACCGGTAGTGACGCGCTGGGCGCCGATCCGGTCGCCGAGATCGAGCACCGCACCGGACTGTGGGCATTACGGATGCTGCTGATTACGCTGGCACTCACACCGTTGCGCCAGTTCACCGGCCAGGCGGTGGTCATCCGCTTCCGCCGCATGCTGGGGTTGTATGCATTCTTCTATGCGAGCGTGCATCTGGCGGTGTACCTGGCCCTGGACCTGCGCGGCTTCTGGACGCAGATCTTCGAAGAGATCCTCAAGCGCCCCTACATCACGGTGGGCTTTGCCGCGTGGCTGCTATTGCTGCCGCTGGCGATCACATCCACCCAGGGCTGGATGCGCCGGCTCAAGCGCAACTGGGGGAGGTTGCACCGGCTGATCTATCCGATCGGCGTGCTGGCGGTGCTGCACTTCTGGTGGCTGGTGAAATCCGACATTCGCGAGCCGGCCCTGTATGCCGGCATCCTGGCACTGCTGCTGGGCTGGCGGGCATGGAAGAAGTTCAGCGCGCGCCGAACCACAGCAAGGCGCTCAGCGCCGCCGCCAGCAGCACCGCGCTGAGCAACAGCCAGGGCCAGCGGGCGACCTTCATCGGCGCACGGGCCGGCTCGGGGACCGCATGCGGCGGTGGCAGCGGCTCCGTCTCGGGCAGATCCCACGTGGTGGCGTGATGGATGCGCGGCACTTCCACCACGAAGCGGTGGCGCGCGTCGAACACGACCTGGTCGCCGGCCTGCAGCCAGCCGTCGCGGACCTGCACGCCATTGATCCAGCTGCCCTCCTCCGAGCCCAGATCGCGGATCAGCACGCGGTCGCCGTGACGTTCCAGGCGCGCGTGCTGGGTGGCGAAGGCCGGGTCGTCGATGACGATGTCTGCTGCGGGGTCGCTGCCGACCAGGCGCGAACGGTCAAGCGTAAAACTGCGTCCGTGATGGCGCCCTCCCAGCCCGCGCAGCAGCAGGCAGACCTCGCTCAGGTCGGCAGCATCCTGCGGCAGATCGTTGCCCGGCGCGCTGGAGGGCGCGCTACGCAGCAGCATCTCCACGCCGTCGGCATAGATCGCGTCACCCGGTCGCAGCAGGGCCATGCGGCGTACCGGACGTCCGTTGACGTGAATGCCGCGGATGCCGTTGGCGACCTGCAACCACAGGCCGCGCTGATCCAGGCAGAACTGCGCCAACAGCAATGCGCCCTGCGCATCGTCCACCACCCGCACGCTGCCGGAGGCATGCCGTACGATCCGGTGGACGCCGGGCTTGAGCGAATGATCCGGCTGCTGCCGGTGGGTGAAATGAACTTGCAGGTCGCGCACCGGTCGCAGCCTAGCAGGTTTGCCAACGACCGCGGCCACTGCCGTACGCGGTGGCTCGAATCGCAGACCGGGCACCGCGATCGGCGGAGGCACGGCAGGCGCCGGTGGTCGAGCGCGCCTGCACTTGGAGCCTGGCGCGCACATGCGCACAATGCGCGCCTCCTTCGACGACGTTCCAGGCCCGCATGTCCAGCATCGATATCCGCCACGATCACTCTCTCACGCCCGCCCAGGCCCGCACGGCGGTCGACGAAGCGGCGCGCAAGCTGTCCGATCGCTACGGTGTCGCCTCGCACTGGGAAGGCGACACCTTGCGCATCGCGCGCGCCGGCGTGGACGGCGCGATCGCCCTGCTGCCGCAGCAGGTGCATGTCACAGCCGAGCTCGGCTTCCTGTTGTCGGCGATGCAACCGATGGTGGAGTCTGAAATTCGCCGTCTGCTGGCGGAAAAACTGGCCTGAGCCGTCGTCGCCGCGCTTCAGCGCCAAGTCACCCGCCCCGGGCAGGATGGGCGGATGCTTGCGGCAGGCCTGCACGGCAGTGCTTCACCTGCCCGATGCAGGGTCGGCACTAGGGTGAACGCAAGGTCACTTTGGCAATCGAGGAGCATCGCATGACGACCGGATACGATCGAAACGCTGGCCGCGACGACGCGGCGCATGGCTTCCAGGCGCAGGCAGAACAGATCTCGCGCCGCCTCGGCGAATCGGCACAGACCGTCTGGCTGGCCGGACTCGGGGCGCTGGGACGGGTGCAGAACGAAGGCAGCAAACTGTTCGACTCGTTGGTGCGCGAGGGCGCGGCCTACGAGCGCAGCGGCCAGCGCAAGGCCGCCAACAGCGTGGACGAGCTGCGCGAGGAGGTGGAAACCCAGTTCGAGCAGGCACGCGACACCGCGGTGCGCGGCTGGGACAAGCTGGGCAAGGCCTTCGATGAGCGCGTCAAGGGCGTGCTGCGCACACTCAACATCCCCGAGCAGGAAGAGCTGGAAAATCTGCGGCGGGAGGTCGAATCGCTGAAGGCCCAGGTACGCGCCAACACCGCCGCAACCAAGCGTGCCAACCGCACTGCCAACCAGGCTGCGCAGGCGGCAAGTGGCGATGCGGCCGGCTCGGCCACGCAGACACCTTCCAGCAATACGCCGCATGCGGGCACTCCTGGCGCGTTCGACGGCGACTAGGCGGCGCCGCGCAGCAAGGTGCGGCCGTCGCTGTGCCCCGGCCCTCAATCCCGGAATGCTGGAGGACCGGTGGCTCGCGGCAAGCGTGGCGAACTGAACCCGCAGCCGATGGCCAGCTGGCTCCGGCGGCCACCATGTTGCAAAGCAACATCTTATTTCGCACAATCGGGGACGACCCGCCAGTCCTGCACCATCGAAGTCCGTTTGCTCCCCTCCCCTCACGGCTTCGGACTGGCGGGTCTTTCGCTGTCTGGATCACGGCTCGCACGATCGCTGCCATGCATCCATTGACGAACGCCGCGCGAACGATTCTTCTAGACGCATCGACTCGTTCTACGCGCCATTCCTTCGCTAGATGTTTACGCCCTCCTGGATTTCGGCGCTCCTGATCGCACTGCTGCTCTGGCTGGCGGTGAGCGCGTATCTCTGGCTGGTGCGACGTCGCGCCGACGAGAACCTGCAGGGAGTCCGCGCACTGGCGGCCATGCACTGGCGCGATTTCGCCGCCGTGGTCCTGCGCGTGCTGCAGGAGCAGCGTGGCTGGCAGCCACTCCAGGTCCCGCGCGATGGCTTGCCCACGGCCGATTTCATGATGCAAACCGACCATGGCACGCGCCTGGTGGCCTGCAAGCACGGCCGCGGCTACCGCATCGGCGTGGCCGCGGTGAACGAGCTGGGTGCAATGGCGCGCCTGGCCGGGGCCGGCGGTGGCGTGATGGTGACCGAGGGCCGGGTGGAGCGCGCAGGCCTGGCCGCTGCGGAAAAACAGTCCGTCGAAGTGCTGGATGGCATGCGCCTGTGGCCGCTGCTCAAGCCGTACCTGCCGGGCAATGTGGAAGCCGGCGTGGTGGGCATGGCCAGGCGCCGCGCGCTGCGTCATAGCCTCATCGCCGGCGCCGCGCTCGCGACGCTGGCGGTGGTGACCGTGCTGGCGGTCCGTCCTCCGGAGCTGCCGGCTCCTACGGGCCGCGCGTCCACCCCGGTCGCGGCGCCGCAGCCCGCGCGCCCGACACCACCCGCACCGGGCGGGCAAGCAGCGCAGCCGGTGCCAGCGGTCGTACAGCCCGAGGCCGGCAGCGAACCGGACGAGGCAACCCTGCAGGGCTACCGACGCGATGTTTCCAAGGCGTTGGCAAAGACCCCGGGGCTGGTACGCGGTATCTGGATCAGCCAGGCGACGCTGGCGGTGGATCGCACGGTGGATGACGGTACGGCCTGGCCGTTGATCTGCAACGAACTCAAACGCCATCCCTACCTGCGCACCGTACGCGTGCAACTCAATCCGCGACCGGGCACCGCCGAACCGGTACGCTGGCGGCAATGCGCCACGATGTGATTCGGTAGGCTTGACCGTCTGCCTCGCGCCGGCCGTCGTTGCCGCGCTGTCCCCTCACGATGATGGCAGAGCGGACGGCAGACGAATCCGGCTGCGGCCCGCACGATGCAGCGATACGCAGTTCCGCAGAAGCGCTCCGCTTCAGCGCATTCCCGGCGCGAACCGCGCCACCAGATCGTAGGAACCGCCCAGGAACCATTGCCGCACATAGGTGACGGGTTGGTCGCCGCGCCAGGTATGGCGATCGATGAGCAGGCAGGCCGCGCCCTCTTCCACCTGCAAGCGTTCGGCCTGTGCGGCATCGGCGTTGACGGCACTGATGCGGTGTTCGGCGCGCGTCCAGGGAACGTTGCGCAACAGCCAGCTGCCGGGTGCGAGATCGGTGAACGACTGTTGGAGTGCGTCGGGCACGGTGGTGATATCGATCACGCGCTGTTCCAGGGCGAACGGGCTGCCGTCGGCCAGATGCACGCTGTCCAACGCCAGCAGCTTTCCGGTGCTGCCCATCGCCCGCTCCTGCGGCACGCGCTGGCGTGCATTGCGCAAGCGCCGCGCCAGCAACGAGAACGTGTAGACATGCCCGCGCGCGGTCATTTCCACCTGGATGTCGGGAATGGACAGCGCCACCTGCTCCAGATGCGGGTGCGGTCGCGCCACGAACGAGCCGGTGCGGCGGCGACGTTCGATCATGCCGGCATCGGCCAGCAGCCCGAGCACCTTGTTGACGGTCATGCGCGAACATCCGTAGCGCGCCATCAGCTCGTGTTCGGGCGGAATGCGGTGGCCGGGCGGCCAGTCGCCGCTATGGATCCGCTGCTCCAGATCCTGCCGGATGCGTTGATGCAAGGTGCCGGGCGCGGCGGTGAGGGAAGCGGCCAATGCGGGAGATCTCCAATCCAGACCTGCATTGTGCGCGCATTCGCTCAGTTGGCCAGTAACCCGCGCAACGCCGTGGAAAAACGCGCTGCGATACGGGCGCGGTCCACATGCCGGCCGTCGCGCACCACGCAGCGGCCGCCGCGCCAGACGGTACGCACCGCGGTGTCGCGGGCGGCGAACAGCCAGCTGTCCAGCAGCGCGTCGCCGCTACGCGCCAGCAGGGCCGGATGCGTAGCGTCCAGCTCCAGCAGATCGGCGCTCGCACCGGGGCGGATGCCGTGCGGCATGCCCAAGGCCTGCGCAGCACCCGCACCGGCCTGCTCGAACAGCCAGCGGCCACTGGACATGCCGGCGGGCGCCAGCACGTTGCGCGCCTGCAGTGTCAGCCGCTGGCCGTATTCGAGCAGGCGCAGTTCCTCGGCCGCGGCGATCAACACGTTCGAGTCCGAACCCACCCCGAAGCGGCCGCCGGCCGCCGCGAACGCCTGCAGCGGAAAGATTCCGTCGCCCAGATTGGCCTCGGTGATCGGGCACAGCCCGACCACGGCACCGCAGGCAGCCATCGCCTGCACCTCGCTCGCCAGGACATGGGTGGCATGCACCAGGCACCAACGCACATCCACCGCCGCATGCTCCAGCAGCCACTGCACCGGGCGCTGACCCGACCAGGCCAGACAGGCATCGACCTCGCGCTGCTGCTCGGCGATATGGATGTGGATAGGCCCATCGGTGAGCGGCAGCAGCGCAGCCAGTTGCGACGGCGTGACCGCGCGCAGGCTGTGCGGGGCAAGCCCCAGCACCGCGTCCGACAGGCGCTTGAGACATTGCGTGCAATCGTCCAGCAAGCGGGCGAAGCCGTCGAGGTCATGAATCAACCGCCGCTGCGCCACACTCGGCGCCGCGCCGCCGAAGTCCGAATGCGCATAGAACACCGGCAGCAAGGTCAGGCCGATGCCGGTGTTGGCGGCCGCGGCGGCGATGCGTGCGGACATCTCGCCGGCATGCGCGTACGCAGCGCCATCGCCGGCGTGGTGCAGATAATGGAATTCGCCGACCCGGGTGAAGCCGCTTTCGAGCATCTCCACGTAGGCCTGTTCGGCGATCGCCTGCAGGCTGTCCGGATCCAGCCGGTCGACGAAGCGGTACATCAGCTCGCGCCAGCTCCAGAAGCTGTCGCCGCTGCGCCCTCCCACCTCGGTCAGGCCGGCCATACCGCGCTGGAACGCGTGGCTGTGCAGGTTGCCCAGCCCCGGCAGCAGTACCTGACACCGGGTATCGGTGGCGGCCGGTGGCGTCTGCGGCTGTACCGACACCACGCGCCCGTGCGCCAACGTGAGCCTGACCTGGTCGGCCCAGCCGTCGGGCAACAGGGCCCGGGCAGCCCATAACACCTGCGCGTGCGCTTGCTGATCTGCCACTGGACACCTCCGATGGACGACTCTATTGTATATACATATCAGACAGCACACACCTACGCCATGCAGTGCGACGTTCTCTGGCACAACGCGCAGTTGATGACCCTGGATGGCGCCGACGGCGGCCTGGGCGCGGTGCCCGACGGCGTGGTCGCATGCGCGCAAGGCCGCATCGTGTATGCAGGCCCGGCCGCACGGGCACCGGCCCTGCAACCCCACACCACGTACAATTGCGGGCGCCGTTGGATCAGCCCGGGCCTGATCGATTGCCACACCCACCTGGTGTACGCCGGCAATCGTGCCAACGAATTCGAGCAACGCCTGCGTGGCGCCAGCTATGCGCAGATCGCCGCGGCCGGCGGCGGCATCGTGGCCACGGTGCGCGCCACCCGCGCGGCCGACGATGCAGCGCTGCTCGCATCCAGCCTGCCGCGCCTGGATGCGATGCTCGCCGAAGGCGTGACCACGCTGGAGATCAAGTCCGGCTACGGCCTCACCCTGGAAGACGAAACCAAGCAGCTGCGCGTGGCGCGGCAATTCGCCACCCTGCGCCAGGTCGAGGTGGTGCCCACCTTTCTCGGCGCGCATGCGGTGCCGCCGGAGAGCGATGCGCAGGCCTACATCGCATCGGTCTGTACCCAGATGATCCCGACGATCGCCGCGCAGGGGCTGGCCGAAGCGGTGGATGTGTTCTGCGAGCATCTGGCGTTCTCTCCGGCGCAGGCCGAACAGGTCTTCATGGCCGCAAAGGCGCACGGACTGCAGGTCAAGATCCATGCCGAGCAATTGAGCAACCAGCATGGCGCCGAACTGGCCGCGCGTTACGGCGCGTTGTCGGCCGACCACATCGAATACCTGGACCAGGCCGGTGTCGCGGCGATGGCCAGCGCCGGCACGGTCGCCGTGCTGTTGCCGGGTGCGTTCTATTTCACCCGCGATACCCAGCTGCCACCGATCGCGGCGCTGCGCGCGGCCGGCGTGCCGCTGGCGCTGGCCACCGACTGCAACCCGGGCACCTCGCCACTGACCAGCCCGTTGCTGGCGATGAACATGGCAGCCACGTTGTTCCGCATGACGGTGGACGAATGCATCGCCGGCTTCACCCGCGAAGCGGCGCGTGCGCTGGGCCGCAGCACGCGGCTGGGCCGGCTGCGCGCCGGCATGGACTGCGATCTGGCGATCTGGAACATCGATGCGCCGGCCGACCTGGTCTACCGCATGGGCTTCAACCCTCTTCATGCCCGCGTCTGGCGCGGGCGTCCGACCTGATGCGTTCTGGAGTCGTCATGAGTGCTTCCGTTGTTCTGCAACCCGGTGCGGTCACGCTGGCGCAGTGGCGTGCGTTGTATCGCGGTGCCGATGCGGCCCTGGACCCGGCATGCGCGGCCGCGGTGCTGCGCAGCGCGCAGACGGTCGAGGCGATCGTTGCGCGCGGCGAACCCGTCTACGGCGTCAATACCGGCTTCGGCAAGCTGGCCAGCGTGCGCATCGAGCGCGAAGACCTGCAGACCCTGCAGCGCAATATCGTGCTGTCGCATGCCGCCGGGGTCGGCGCCCCCACGCCGGTGCCGGTGGTGCGGCTGATGATTGCGCTCAAGCTCACCAGCCTGGCGCAGGGCGCTTCCGGCGTGCAGCCGGAAACCTTGGCCCTGCTGGAAGCACTGCTGCGCGGTGGCATCACGCCGGTGGTGCCCTGCCAGGGCTCGGTCGGCGCCTCCGGCGACCTGGCGCCGCTGTCGCATCTGGCAACGCTGATGATCGGCGTCGGCGAGGCGTTCGTGGATGGACAGCGGCTGCCGGCGGCAGACGCCCTGGCGCAGGCCGGGCTGCAACCGCGTGTGCTCGGTGCCAAGGAAGGGCTGGCGCTGCTCAACGGGACGCAATTCTCCACTGCCTGCGCGCTGGCCGGCCTGTTCGAGATCGAAACCGTCTTGCAGGCGGCACTGGTCGCCGGCGCATTGTCGGTGGAGGCGGCCAAGGGCTCGGACACGCCCTTCGACGCGCGCATCCACGCCTTGCGCCGGCAGCCGGGACAGATCGCCATCGCAGCGGCGTTGCGCGCCTTGATGGCCGATTCGGCCATCCGCGAATCGCATCGGCTCGGCGATGTGCGCGTGCAGGATCCGTACTGCCTGCGTTGCCAGCCGCAGGTGATGGGCGCTGCGCTGGATGTGATGCGACAGGCCGCGCGCACCCTGGAGATCGAGGCCAATGGCGTGTCCGACAATCCGCTGGTCTTCAGCGACACCGGCGAGGCACTGTCCGGCGGCAACTTCCATGCCGAGCCAGTGGCCTTCGCAGCCGATATGCTGGCAATGGCGGTATGCGAAATCGGCTCGATCAGCGAGCGCCGTACCGCCATGCTGGTGGATCCGGCCTTGTCCGGCCTGCCCGCCTTCCTCACCCCGCGCCCCGGCCTGAACTCGGGCTTCATGATTCCGCAGGTCACAGCGGCGGCGCTGGTATCGGAAAACAAGCAGCGCGCCTATCCGGCCAGCGTGGATTCGATTCCGACCTCGGCCAATCAGGAAGATCATGTGTCGATGGCCGCGCACGGCGCGCGTCGCCTGCTGGCGATGGCCGAAAATGCTGCGCACGTGATCGGCATCGAGCTGCTGGCGGCCGTACAGGGCTGCGATTTCCATGCACCGCTGCGCTCCAGTACCGCGCTGGAAGCCGCACGCGCGCTGCTGCGCGCCCAGGTGCCGACACTGCAGGACGACCGCTACTTCCATCCCGACATGCTGGCGGCCTGCGCATTGGTGCGTTCGGGTGCGTTGGCGCAGGTGGTGGCGATCGCATTGCCGGGTGTGGAGCAGGACGCATGAATCGCCAGCTCATCCGAGGCGAGGCGATGTCTGCATTCCCGCAGCTGCAGATCGCGTCTGCCGCGGTACTTCCCTGCGTATACACCTGCGACGAAGCGGTATCGCGCGTGCGAGGTGATCGCACCGCTCCGCCGCACGACGCGTGCCGCGCGCTCGCTGCGCCGCCACCGGAAACACAGCGATGAATGCCTTACCGGACTGGCTCGAACTGCACCGCGGCGACGCGCCGCTGATCCTCAGTTTCCCGCATACCGGCACCCTGCTCCCCGACGAGGTCGCCGAGCGTTTCGTGTCGCCGTGGCTGGCACGCCGCGATGCGGATTGGTGGGTGCATCAGCTATACGACTTCGCCCAGGCGCTGGGCGCGACCACGGTGCGCACTGCGATCTCGCGCTCGGTCATCGACGTCAACCGCGACCCCAGCGGGGTATCGCTGTACCCGGGACAGAACACCACCGGCCTGTGTCCGCTGACCACCTTCGACAATCAGCCGCTGTATGCCGATGGCCTGGCACCGGACCGGACGCAGATCGAGCAGCGCCGCACGCGCTGGTTCGACCCGTATCACGCCGCGCTCGCCGACGAGATTGCGCGCCTGCGCCAGCACCACGCCAGGGTCGTGGTGTACGACGCGCACTCGATCCGTTCGGTCATCCCGCATCTGTTCGACGGCCAGCTGCCGCAGTTCAACATCGGCAGCAACGACGATCGCAGCTGCGACCCGGCGTTGGTCGACGCGGTCGAGCGGCTCTGCCGCGGCAGCGGCTACAGCACGGTGCGCAACGGGCGTTTCAAGGGCGGCTGGATCACCCGCCATTACGCACGCCCCGAGCATGGCGTGCACACCTTGCAGATGGAGCTGGCCTGCCGCGGCTATATGCGCGAGCCGGGCAGCGTCACCCCCGACAACTGGCCCACGCCATGGCAGCCGGCGCATGCCGCCGCGCTGCGCGCAACCTTGCAGCAGGTGCTGCTGGCCTGCCTGCACTTCGCCAATGTCTCTCCGCCCGGCACCGCGCCGCACGCGGCCACCCGTTGATTGCAAGGACCCCGGCATGACCCGTCACGATGCAACCCGCGTCATCCGCGCCGCCACCGGCACCGCGCTCACCGCCAGGAGCTGGCTGACCGAAGCGCCATTGCGCATGTTGATGAACAACCTGGACCCGGATGTGGCCGAGCGCCCGCAGGAACTGGTGGTCTATGGCGGCATCGGCCGCGCCGCGCGCGATTGGGAATCCTTCGATGCCATCGTGGCTGCGCTGACTCGGCTGGAAGACGACCAGACCCTGCTGGTGCAATCGGGCAAACCGGTCGGCGTGTTCCGCACCCATGCCGATGCACCGCGCGTACTGATCGCCAATTCCAACCTGGTGCCGCGCTGGGCCAGTTGGGACCACTTCAATGCACTGGATCAGAAGGGCCTGGCGATGTACGGCCAGATGACCGCCGGCAGCTGGATCTACATCGGTGCGCAAGGCATCGTGCAGGGCACCTACGAAACCTTCGTGGAAATGGGCCGGCAGCATTACGGCGGCGACCTGTCCGGACGCTGGCTGCTCACCGGTGGGCTGGGCGGCATGGGCGGTGCGCAGCCGCTGGCGGCGGTGATGGCCGGCGCATCCTGCCTGGCGGTGGAATGCCGACGTTCCAGCATCGACATGCGCCTGCGCACCGGCTATCTGGACACCTGGACCGATTCGCTGGACGAAGCGCTGCGGCTGATCGACGAGGCCTGCACCACCGATAAGCCACGGTCCGTCGGCCTGCTCGGCAATGTGGCCGACGTACTCGAGGAACTGCTCGCACGCGGCATCAGGCCGGACCTGCTCACCGACCAGACGTCCGCGCACGATCCGGTCAACGGCTATCTGCCGCAGGGCTGGAGCGTGGAAGAATGGGACGACAAACGCGTGAGCGCGCCGAAGCAGGTGGAAGCCGCCGCACGCGGCTCGATGGCCAATCACATCCGCGCCATGCTGGCCTTCCATGCGCAGGGCGTGCCGACCGTGGATTACGGCAACAACCTGCGCCAGATGGCGCTGGAGGCCGGCGTCGACAATGCCTTCGATTTTCCCGGCTTCGTACCCGCCTACATCCGCCCGCTGTTCTGTCGCGGCATCGGCCCGTTCCGCTGGGTGGCGCTGTCCGGCGATCCCGAGGACATCGCCAGAACCGATGCCAAGGTCAAGGAACTCGTTCCGGACGATGCGCACCTGCATCGCTGGCTGGAGATGGCCGCCGACAGGATCGCCTACCAGGGCCTGCCCGCACGCATCTGCTGGGTCGGCCTGGGCGATCGCCACCGCCTGGGCCTGGCCTTCAACGCCATGGTGCGCAGCGGCGAGCTGAAGGCGCCGGTGGTGATCGGCCGCGATCACCTGGACAGCGGCAGCGTGGCCTCGCCCAACCGCGAGACCGAAGCCATGGCCGACGGCTCCGACGCGGTGTCCGACTGGCCCTTGCTCAATGCACTGCTCAACACCGCCAGCGGCGCCACCTGGGTGTCGCTGCATCATGGCGGCGGCGTCGGCATGGGTTTCTCGCAGCACGCCGGCATGGTGATCGTCTGCGATGGCAGCGACGCCGCAGACAGGCGCCTGGAACGCGTACTCTGGAACGACCCCGCCACCGGTGTGATGCGGCATGCCGATGCCGGCTATGCCATTGCAACCGACTGCGCGAAGGAGAAAGGGCTGGATTTGCCGGCCATCCTTGCCTGACACCGCAGCCTGACACCGCAGCCTGGCCGGCAACGCCGCACGGACGGCGGTGCTGCTGGCGATCATGGCCGCGTCCTAGTTGATGTACAAATGGCTCGAAATGCCGGCCAATACCCTACTGCGTCGCTTCGGCCTGCGGTGGCTGCGCCAACCCGCAACCGCGCTGGGCTTACATCCGCCGACCATTTCGGCAACGCCCGCTCCTGTGATCGAGCAGCCGCGCTGAGCCGGTCGTCCACCCGCGCCGTTGACGTCGCGGCGCGTTAATGCGCTTCTCGCAGAGTGCGGCGATAGCCCTCAAGACTGACCGTTGCGTGCCGACAATGTATGCAACGTTTCGAGGGATCTCCATGGGCATCCTGATCTACCTGGTGCCTGCATTCGCACTCTGGGCACTGATCGCCACCGCGATGGCGTTCGTGCGTGGCCGCCAACTGCGTACGGAATCCGGCCAGCTGGCCAGTACCCAGGAAAGTCTGGGCCGCTATCAGGCGGCGCTGTCGCAGTTGAAGGCCCGCGCGGCCGCCAGTGCACTGGAACTGGAATCCTTGCAGCGCAGCTATACCGTGCTCAAGCAATCGCTGGAGCAACAGGAGCAGAATGCCGCCGGACAGCAGCAGGACGACGCTGGCCAGGTGATCCCGATGGTGATGGTTCAGCGGCTGGATGTCGCCAACGAGATCGGCACGCTGTTCGCGCACGTGGCACGCGTGGCACGCAGCCTGCGGCGCTACAGCGCGTACAGCCGTGGCCACACCGCACCGGAGCCAAGCACCGCCCGCTACGATCTGCACTGGCTGGCGGACTGCCTGCATAGCTTCGATCAGATCGGGCATGCGCTGGGGCGTGGCAATGCCGCCGCCCTGATCACCGCCTGCCAGGATCTGCTGTCGATGTACGACCACTATCTGAAGGACGGCTCCGGCTACAACAGCCGCGACACGTTTCAGCGTCTGAGCAGCGACGTGCCGCTGGCCGAAGCCACCGACGCCATCCGTTCGATCATCGTCAAGGCCACCCTGGCGCAGGATGTGCGCGATGCGGTGCAGGAGGATGCGGTAGCGGTGCGGTGATTCGGGAGTCGGAAGTCGTAAAAGCGTTCGCGCCCGGGGCTGGCGCGGCGGCGCACTGCCGGGCCATCGTCGATAGCAAAAAAAACGCCGGCTTGCGCCGGCGTTCTCGTTCAACTGACGCGCTGCCGCGGCGTGCTCATGCCTCGTTTGGCGGCGGCAACGCGGCATCGGTGACGGCGACCTCTTCGACCGCGTCGTCGGCCTCGTCCAGCGAGGCATCCAGCCGTTCCACCGCCTGCAGCTTCTCGCCCTTGGACAACCGGATCAGAGTGACGCCCTGGGTATTGCGGCCCACACGCGAGATTTCCGAACCACGCGTGCGCACCAGGGTGCCGCCATCGGAGATCAGCAGCACCTCGTCGGTGGCGCCCAGCAGCACCGCGCGTACCAGCTTGCCGTTGCGCTCGGTGGTCTGGATACCGATCACGCCCTGGGTACCGCGGCCCTTGCGCGGATACTCGGCCAATGGAGTGCGCTTGCCGTAGCCGTTCTCGGTGGCGGTGAGGATGTAAGCCACATTGCCGTCGTCGGCGACCTCGATCACCGCCGCCTCGGCAGCATCGGCGGTCTCCACAACGTCCTCACCAGTCTCGTCATCGGCCTCGTCGTCGACACCGCCGGCACGCTCGGCCACGATCAGGCTGACCACTTCCTCGCCCTTGGTCAGCCGGATACCGCGCACGCCGGTGGCGGTACGGCCCATCGAACGCACGGTGGATTCGCCGAAGCGCACGGTCTTGCCGTTGGAAGCGAACAGCAGCACATCGCGGTCGCCGTCGGTCAGGGCCACGCCGACCAGCGCATCGCCCTCGTCCAGATTGATCGCGATCTTGCCGCGCGCCAGACGGAACGCGAATTCGCTCAACGGCGTCTTCTTGACGGTGCCGTTGCGGGTGGCGAAGAACACATAGCGGTTATCGGCATACTCGCGTACCGGCAACACCGCCTGCACGCGCTCGCCGGCTTCCAGCGGAATCCAGTTGATGATCGGGCGGCCACGCGCAGTGGAACCGGCTTCCGGCAACTGGTGCACCGGCAGCCAGAACACCTTGCCGCTGCTGGTGAAGGTGAGCAGCGTGTCGTGCGTGTTGACCAGCCACAGCTGGTCGATGAAATCCTCTTCCTTGGTCGCTGCAGCAGAACGACCGCGGCCACCACGGCGCTGGGCGCGATACGCGCTCACCGGCTGACGCTTGGCATATCCGGCATGCGAGAGCGTCACCACCACGTCTTCTGGCGCGATCAGATCCAGGATATCCAGGTCTTCTTCGCTGTGACGGATCTCGGTACGGCGTTCGTCGCCATATTCTTCACGAATATTGATCAGCTCGTCGCGGATCACCTGCAGCAGCACGTCCGGGTTTTCCAGGATGCGGATCAGGCCTTCGATGACGCCGAGCAACTGCTTGTACTCGTCGGTCAGCTTTTCCTGTTCCAGTCCGGTCAGGCGATGCAGACGCATTTCCAGGATCTGCCCAGCCTGCACTTCGCTGAGCTGGTAGAACCCTTTGATCAGGCCCACCCCCGGCGGCAGGTCCTCCGGCTTGGAGGCCTCGGCACCGGCGGCACCCAGCAGCGCGCCGACCAGGCCCGGCTGCCAGGTCTTGGCCAGCATGCGCTCGCGCGCTTCCTGCGGATTGGCCGAGGTCTTGATCAACTCGATCATTTCATCGATGTTGGCCAGTGCGACGGTCAGGCCTTCCAGCACGTGCGCACGTGCACGCGCCTTGCGCAATTCGAAAATGGTGCGGCGGGTGACCACCTCGCGGCGGTGGCGGATGAACGCCTCCAGCATCTGCTTGAGGTTCATCAACTGCGGGCGGCCGTCGATCAGCGCCACCATGTTGATGCCGAACACCGACTCCATCTGGGTCTGCTGGTAGAGGTTGTTGAGCACAACCTCGGCCGATTCGCCGCGCTTGATCTCGATGTAGATGCGCATGCCGTCCTTGTCGGACTCATCGCGCAGCTCGCTGATGCCCTCGAGCTTCTTTTCCTTGACCAGCTCGGCGATCTTCTCGATCAGCCGGGCCTTGTTGACCTGGTACGGGATCTCGGTGACGACGATCGCCTCGCGGCCGTTGTCGGCCACTTCCACGTCGGCCTTGGCGCGGATGCGCACGCGGCCACGGCCGGTGCGATAGCCGGCCGCGATGCCGGCGGTACCGTTGATGATGCCGGCAGTGGGGAAATCCGGGCCGGGGATGTATTCCATCAGGCCTTCGACGTCCAGCTCGGGCGTGTCGATCAGCGCGATGCAGGCATTGATCGCCTCGGTCAGGTTGTGCGGCGGGATATTGGTCGCCATACCTACCGCGATACCGGCCGAGCCATTGACCAGCAGGCTCGGGAACCGGGTCGGCATGACCGTCGGTTCCTGTTCCTTCTCGTCGTAGTTGGGCTGGAAATCGACGGTTTCCTTGTCGATGTCGGCCATCAGCTCGTGCGCCAGCCGCGACATGCGCGACTCGGTGTAACGCATCGCCGCGGCGGAGTCGCCGTCGACCGAACCGAAGTTGCCCTGGCCGTCCACCATCATGTAGCGCAGCGAGAACGGCTGCGCCATGCGCACCAGCGTGTCGTAGACCGACTGGTCGCCGTGCGGGTGGTACTTACCGATGACGTCGCCGACGATACGCGCCGACTTGAAGTAGGCCTTGTTGCTGTGCGCGCCCAGCTCGTGCATCGCGTACAACACGCGTCGGTGCACGGGTTTGAGGCCGTCACGGGCATCGGGAAGTGCGCGCCCCACGATCACGCTCATCGCGTAATCGAGATAGCTCTTGCGCATCTCGTCTTCCAGATTGACCTGGATGATTTCCTTGGCGGTTTCTGCCATTCGGGTTCCGTAAGTGAGGTGGCGGGCGAGCCGGAAAGCCGCGTCGGGGGCGCCCCTGCATCAGGCTGCCGACCCCACGCTCCCGCCGATCGATTCGAGCCCCGGATTGTACCACGAAGGAGCAGCCCGATACCGCAGCTTTAGCGGCCAGAAACAAGCACTTGCGCGAAATTGACGGCCAGTGCGGCGCACCGCCGCCGGGTAGGGCTCAGCCGCCGAAAGCGGCCTGCATCCGTGCCCGGTCCGGACGCTCGATCACACCGCGTTCGGTGACGATGGCATCGATGAGGTCCCCCGGGGTGACGTCGAACACCGGGTTCCAGGCGTGGATGCCGTCGGCGACCGTGCGCACACCGCCCACGCCGAACAGTTCGCCCGGATCGCGCTGCTCGATGTCGATCTGGTCGCCGTCGGCCGTGGCCATGTCCACCGTGGACGAGGGCGCAACCACCATGAACTTGACCCCGTGATGACGGGCGGCGATGGCCAGCTGGTAGGTGCCGATCTTGTTGGCGGTATCGCCATTGGCGCAGATGCGGTCGGCGCCGACGATCACCCATTGCACCAGCCCCGACTTCATCAGGTGCGAGGCAGCCGAGTCGGCGATCAGGGTGGCGTCGATACCATCCTGCTGCAGCTCCCACACGGTCAGGCGCGCGCCCTGCAACCATGGGCGGGTTTCGCCGGCGAAGACCTTGGCGATGCGCTGCTGCGCCATGCCGGCGCGGATCACGCCCAGCGCGGTACCGAAGCCGGCGGTGGCCAGCGAGCCGGTGTTGCAATGGGTCAGCACGCCGCTGCCCGGGGCGATCAGGCCGGCACCCAACGCGCCCATGTGGCGGTTGGCGGCCAGGTCCTCGTCGGCGATCGCCTGCGCCTCGCGCGCGATCACCTCGCGCCAGTCCCCGCCCGCCGCACCCAGCACCCGGCGCATACGCATCAGGGCCCAGGCGAGGTTCACGGCCGTGGGGCGTGCGGCGTTGAGCCGCAGCAGCGCCGGTTCGAGCTTCTGCAAGGCGGCGCTGCCATCATCGGCCTGCACCTCGCGCGCAGCCAGCACCACGCCCCACCCGGCGGCGATGCCGATGGCCGGCGCACCACGCACCGCCAGCGCATGGATGGCCTCGGCCACCGCATCGCTGCTTTCGCAACGCACGTGCTCCACCACGAAGGGCAGCTTGCGTTGATCGAGCAATTCCAGGGCATCGCCGGTCCACAGCAGCGGGCGGATGTGGTCGTAGCGGGCGTAATCGATATGGGCGCTGTCGTTCATGCGTCTATTGTAGGGCGCAGGGGCGATGCAGTCAGTGGGCCGTCAATGGGCAGCTCGCAGTGCGTGCGGCGATGCATCAAGCGCAAACGCCTGGTTCGTCGAGGATGTGGTGCCCTCACCGCCCGCGGGACACGCCGCAAGTACGTCCTTGCAGGCTCCCTGGCGGCATCCATGCCGCCAAGCGTCCCGCAATCGGCGAGACACCGCACCAGACGGTTGGCTGGTGGTTTTGTTGAAGAGCGAGGAGCGCGTCGCGGCTTGTCGATTGCTTGTTGAAAACCACGCACGCCGCCCGTCTCGACTGGTCCTTGCTCGCTCACCGTCGCGGGACCTTGAGCGGCATGGATGCCGCGCCAGAGCCTGCAGGGACAGATTCACGGCGTGTCCTGCGATGGTGGGCGGGCAAGGGCCCTGCAGCCAAACCGCAGAGCAACCGCCTCGCGGCGAAGACCCAGATCCTCCGTCCAGCAATAGACCGACGCCTGGTAGCGCAGCAGCCCTGCCAACCGCTCAGTCGACGATGAACTCGGCGCGGCAGCCGTCGTTCACCCACACCCCATCGCGGCTCCAGCCCCAGCTCTGGCCTTCAACGCACGGGTTTCTGGACATCTGACGGCCCAGGCGCACGCTGCGCTCCACCGATACGCCGCAGGTGCGGCGCGCGCTCTTCTTGGATTCGCAGGTGACCAGCCGCGGCATCGCCACGAAGCCGGAGCCGTCTTCGGCGCCCACTTCGAACTCTCCGTCGCAGCCGCGCGATACCCAGATCTCGTTGCGGCGCGTGCCCCAGGTACGGTTTTCCTTGCAGGGCCAGATCGAACGCTGGCGCAACAACCGTACCGGCGCACCACGCAGCACCACCGGGCAAACCACCTTGCCGCCGTTGGAATCGCAGCGCACCACCCGACGCATCACCGTGGCGGCAGGCGCGGCCGTGGCGAATTCGGCACGGCAGCCCTGCTCCACCCACACTCCGTCACGCTCCACACCCCATTCGCTGCCGCGGATGCAACTGGTCTCGGACAGCTGCCGGACCAGTTGCACGCCGTGCACCGTTTCCATCGCGCAATGCACGCGCGCCATGTCCCTGGACTCGCAGCGCACCACGTCCGAGCCGCGCTCGGCAGCGCGTGCGTCGGCGAATATCAGCAGCGGCAGGCACCACACACCGCAAAAGCCGATCAGCCACTTCATGCCGACAATCCTCACCCCGAAACGATCTACGTCGCGCCCCCGTGGACGTGAAGATGAGAGCATCATCGATGTGAAGATAGCAATACGACGCGCATGACAGCGGCGTGGCAGCGCGCCGGCAGGCACTGCGTTGGCCGCCTGATGCGCGCAGCGGATCGACCAATGCGCGCCTGCCCGCGCTGGCGCCACAACTCTCGCGGAATCGCCGCACCATCGCTTCGCGCCAGCGTGGCCGTGCCACGCATCACGCCATCGCCGGCATTGCCCAGCGGTTCGGACCGGACCGGGGCTCAGGCGCTGGCGAAGTCGAACGCCAGCACCGCGGCGATCTGCGTGGTCGCGCGCAGCGCCATCAACAGGCGGTCCACGCCCACCGCCACTCCGGCGCAGTCGGGCAGTTGCGACAACACCGCCAGCAGGTGTTCGTCCAGCGGCAACTGCGGCAGGCCGCGCGCGGCACGCACGGCGTTGTCGCGCTGGAAACGTGCACGCTGCTCCTGCGCATCGTTCAATTCGTGGTAGCCATTGGCCACCTCGACGCTGCCCAGATACAGCTCGAAACGCTCGGCCACCGGCGGGCTGTCGTGGCGGATCCGCGCCAGCGCGCACTGGCTGGCCGGCCAGTCGTGCACCACGGTCAAGGTATCGGCAGCAAAGCCGGGCTGCAGACAGTGGGTCATCAGCAGGTCCAGCCAATCGTCGCGGGTGAGCCCCTGCGGATCGATGGCAATGGCCTGCAAGGGCGCGCGCAGCGCCTCGATCGGGTCCAGCAACGGATCGATCCCCAGCCGCTGGGCGAACAGCTCGCGGTAGCTCAGCACCTGCACCGTCGCCTCGCGGTCGACCAGCGCCAGCGCACGCTGCACCAACGCAACGGTTTCCTGCGCCAGCAGGCGATCGTCCCAGCCCACCCGGTACCACTCCAGCATGCTGAACTCGGGATTGTGCCGCCCGCCGGCTTCGCCATTGCGGAACACGCGCCCCAGCTCGTAACAATCGCCGACGCCGGCAGCGAGCAGGCGCTTGAGCGGATACTCCGGCGAGGTGCGCAACCAGCGCACCGGCGCGCCGGCATCCACATGCCCGCTGAAGCGGGTACTGAAGCTTTCGATGTTCGGCTCGGTGTTGCCTGCCTGCGACAGCACCGGCGTTTCCACTTCCAGCACGCCGCGCTCGGCGAAGAAGTCGCGGATCGTGGCATTGAGTCGTGCACGCAGCCGCAAGGCCGCCAGATCGATCCGCGCCGGATTCACGGCTGTTGCCCGTGTTCGCCCAGGAACGCCAGCAGGCGCGCCTCGTCCCAGATCTCCACGCCCAGCGATTGCGCTTTCTCCAGCTTGGAGCCGGCTTCCTCGCCGGCCACCAGGAAGGCGGTCTTCTTCGACACGCTGCCGGCGACCTTGGCGCCCAAGGCTTCGAGGCGTTGCTTGGCGGCATCGCGCGTCAAAGCAGCCAAGGTGCCGGTGATCACCACGGTCTGGCCGTCCAGTGGGCCGGCCTGCACCGCTGCGGCGTCCCGCAGCCGTGCCAGCACGGTATCCATCGCCTGCTGCGCGGCACTCGCCAGGGCAGCATTTTCCGCACGATCCAGCCACTGCAGCAGCGCGGCCACCACCGGCGCAGGCACGCCCGCCTGCTGCAAGGCATCGGCACCTGCCGTGCGCAAGGCATCCAACGATGGCACCGCGGCTGCGAGTTGCTGCGCGCGCACCGGCGTGACCTTGGGAATATCCATGTCTTCCAGCACGCTGGCCAGGCTCAGCGCCTCGCGCAGCTTGGGCGACGGCGGATGCGCATCGCCGATGCGCACGCCACGCTGCAGCAGATCGTCGATGGCTTTCTGATTACCGGGCTGATCGAAGAAATGCCCGAGCGAACGCGCCACCTCGCCACCGATATCGGGCACGCGCTTGAACAGCGGCCACGGCAGATGGCGGATCAGTTCCAGATCGCCGAACCAGGCCGACAAGGCTTTTGCAGTGCTCTCGCCTACGTGCTCGATCCCCAGCGCGAACAGGAACCGCTCCAGCGTGGTGTCGCGCGATGTCTCGATCGCCTCGATCAGGTTCTCGGCCCACTTGGTGGCGATCTTGCGGCGATTCCAGTCGAAGGCCGGCAGCCCGGCGCGCAGCAGATCGGCCTGCCAGGTC
The DNA here is from genome assembly GCF_020783795.1 of Xanthomonas sp. NCPPB 1067. NCBI lineage: Bacteria > Pseudomonadati > Pseudomonadota > Gammaproteobacteria > Lysobacterales > Lysobacteraceae > Xanthomonas > Xanthomonas sp. NCPPB 1067. The sequence continues at coordinate 54,424 of NZ_JAJGQG010000017.1, read as the reverse complement.
TGCGGCGCCTCGCGTTCGCCGGCAAGATCCACGCCGATACCGGCCAGGGTGGTCTCCAGCTGCGCGTACCCGCCACTGGCCAGATGCTCGCGCGCCTCGCGCAGGAAGGCATGCGGGCTGTCGGCGCTGCTGATCAGGCGCAACTGCAGCAAACGGTCCAGATCGAGCAGATACAGATCGGCCACGCCCTGCATCAGGCCGCTGTCCACCAGGACCTCGATGAACTTCTCGCCCAGGCCGTCCACATCCATCGCGCGGCGCGAAACGAAATGCCGGAACGCCTCCTTGCGCTGCGCCGGGCAGGTCAGCTCGCCGGAGCAGCGCCACACCGCCTGGCCTTCTTCGCGCACGATCTCCGAACCGCACACCGGGCACCGGGTAGGCATGCGCCATTCCTGCGTGCCTGACGGGCGCTGATCGGCAACCACGCCGGCCACTTCGGGAATCACATCGCCGGCGCGCCGCACGATCACCGTGTCACCCACGCGCACGTCCAGCCGCGCGATCTGATCGGCGTTGTGCAAGGTCGCATTGGTGACGATCACCCCGGCCACATGCACCGGTTTCAGCCGCGCCACCGGCGTCGCCGCACCGGTACGGCCGATCTGGATCTCGATCGCCTCCACCGTGGTGGACTGCTCCTGCGCGGGGAACTTGTGCGCGATCGCCCAGCGCGGCGCGCGAGAGACGAAGCCCATCTCGCGCTGGCCGGCCAGATCGTCGAGCTTGTAGACCACCCCGTCGATATCGAAGGCCAGCGCGTCGCGCGCGGCGCCGATGCGCTGGTAGTACGCCAGCAAACCGTCGCAGCCCTGCACCACCTCGACCAGCGCGCTGACCGGGAATCCCCAGGTGCGCAACTGCGCCAGGATGGCCGAATGGGTCTGCGGCAACGCCCCGTCGCGCACCTCGCCCACACCATAGGCGAAGAAGCTCAGTGGACGCTGCGCAGTGATGCGCGCATCCAGCTGTCGCAACGAACCGGCCGCGCCGTTACGCGGATTGGCCAGCACCTTGCCGCCGTGGGCACGCATCTGCGCGTTGTAGGCCTCGAAAGCGGCGCGCGGCATGTAGACCTCGCCGCGGACTTCCAGCACCTTCGGCCAGCCCTGCCCGCGCAGGCGCAGCGGAATCGCCTTGACCGTACGCAGGTTGGCGCTGACATCCTCGCCGGTGGCGCCATCGCCACGCGTGGCGCCCTGCACGAATTCGCCGTCTTCGTAGCGCAGACTGATCGCCAGCCCATCGAGCTTGGGCTCGGCACAGAACAGTGGCTGCGTGAGCTCCAGCCGTTCGCTGATGCGGCGCACGAACTCGCTCACTTCCTCGTCGCTGAAGGCATTGCCCAACGACAACATCGGCAGGGCATGGCGCACTTCCGCGAAGCGCGAGGCCGCCAGGTAGCCCACGCGCCGGGTCGGCGAATCGGCGCTGGCCAACGCCGGATGCTCCGCTTCCAGCACCTCCAGCTCGCGCATCAGCCGGTCGTAGTCCACATCGGCCATCTGCGGCTCGTCGAGCACGTGATAGCGGTAGTTCGCATCTTCGATGCGGCGACGCAGGGCATCGATGCGCTGAGCGGGGTCCAGGCTGGCGGTCATACGGGGGCGGCAACGGCATGGGCGGCCGCATAGTCTAACGACGGCGGCCAGCCGTGGCCGTGGTGGTTGCGCGCGCGCCCATCCGCGCGCCCCATCGGCCGTCCGATCGCCCCAACGCGGCATTTCCCGATAGGCAGACCGGCACAAACCCGCTAGCGTGGCGCCCTGTTTGCCGCGCCCTGCCCTGGAGTTCATCGTGTCGCTGCCCGTTTCGCGCCGTTCGTTTCTTGGTCTTGCCAGCTCCGGGCTGGCGGTCTCCGCACTTGGGTTGAGCCCGCCTGCCGGGGCAGCCCGCAAGCGCACCGCCGCTCCGACCACTCCCGGCGTGGCGCCTGCAGCCGGCACGGTGTACCTCAACTACAACGAACATCCGCTCGGCCCATCGCCCGCTGCGCTGGAGGCGGCGACGCGTTCGCTGGCGCGTGCCGGCCGCTACCAGTTCGAGATGGAACAGGACCTGCGCAATCTGATGGCCGGCGAGCTGCAGTTGCCGAACGACCATATCGCGTTCTTTCCCGGTTCGAGCGACCCGCTCAATCGCAGCGGCGCACTGTTCACCTCGCCACGCGCGGGACTGGTGATCGCAGACCCGACCTTCGAAGCGCTCGCCGATGTCGCGCTCGCGCACGGCGCGCCGGTGCGCCGCGTCCCCTTGCGCGCCGACGGCGCCCACGACGTCAAGGCAATGGCCAAGGCCGATCCGAACGCAGGGCTGATCTACGTCTGCAATCCCAACAATCCCACCGGCTCGATCACGCCACGTGCGGACATCGAATGGTTGCTGGCCAACAAGCCGGCCAGCGCGGTGCTGGTGGTCGACGAGGCCTACATCCAGTACAGCAACGAAACCTCGGTGGTGGAGCTGGTACGCCAGCGCCAGGACCTGATCGTGCTGCGCACGTTTTCCAAGCTGTACGGCATGGCCGGGTTGCGCCTGGGCGCGGCCATCGCCCCGCCGGGCCTGCTGACCAAGCTCGCCACGCTCGGCGGCAACCCGCTGCCGGTGCCGGCGATGGCCGCCGGCATCGCCAGCCTGCGCGACCCGCAGCTGGTACCGGCACGGCGTGCCGACAACGCACGCGTACGCGAGGACACCATCGCCTGGCTCAAGAGCAAGGGCTACGCCTGCCTGCCATCGCAGGCCAATTGCTTCATGGTGGACGTCAAGCGTGATGCCAAGGTGTTCGCCGATTCGATGCAGAAGCAAGGCGTCATCGTCGGCCGTAGCTGGCCGATCTGGCCCAAGCGCGTGCGCGTGACCGTGGGCACCGAGGCGGAGATGCTGCGCTTCCGTGAAGCGTTCGCCAAGGCCAAGCGCTGATCGCTCAGTGAAGCGAAGCACTTATCCCTTCTCCCCTCGGGAGAAGGTGCCCCGCAAGGGGCGGATGAGGGGGCGCCTAGGGAATCTGCCAGCGTCTGTCATGGCGAACGCGTCGCCACGCGCCGTCAGAATTGAATCACCGACTGCTCCGCTGCCACGCCCCGCACCCCTGCTCCGCACCCCGGCCCGCGCTTGCGGCGCGGGCGCTCCAAGGCCCGCGCGCCTACGGCGCGGGAGCCGTGCCTTCTCGCCCCGCAGGGAGAGGGGCTTTAGCGCGCAGCGTGCGCCGGATCCACAGATAACTGATGACGAAAGTCAGTGCCATCGAGCCGGCATTCCACAGCAGCAGTTCGTGCAGCATCGGCGGGCCCTGCAGGATGTGCAGATAGTAGCGGCGATCCAGCAGCGCGATGGCGTGCGGCATGAATACGCTGATGAAAGGCGTGGGCACCGGCGCGACCAGCAAGGTGATCGCGGCAGCAAAGCCCACGACCACCCAGGGCGAATGTCGCGGGCGCTTGCGCAGACGCGTGGCGATCCTGGTAAAGATCCACAACAACGGCATCGCCAGGATCGCCCATAGCACCAGCAGCAACGCCACCGCCAGCACGCCCTGCAGACTCAACATGGGCTCAACTCACCAGCGCGGCGACTTGGTCAGCGGCGGCGCCTGGTGCTGGCGGTCGTAGGCGCGCAATTCGTCGCGGATATGCGCGACGCGCTGGCGGCCCAGGGCGTTGCGGCTGTCGTCCAGGACCACGCCATCGAGCAACTCGGCCATCCGCTGCACGGTCGGCAGCATCTTTTCCCAGGCGTCGAGCGCCGTCATCGGCGCCGGCAAGGTGAGGAAGAACGCGATCGCCGGCGTCTGCATCTCGCGGATGTTGGCCATGTCGAAGCTGCCGGGCTTGAGAATGCTGGCCATGCTGAAGATCGGCCCGCGCTCGGGGTGACCTTCCACCAGGCGGTGAAACACATTCATATGGCCGAATACCAGCCCGGTCTTCTCGGCGGCCACCACCACGTCTTCGCCACGCAGGATCTGCCCGGCCTTGGCCGCAACGAACAGCGAGACGATCTTGTCGAAATCCTGATTCGGGCGCTTGCCGACCTCGTTACCGCCGGCCGCGTCCTGCGCATCCAGATCGAGTTCGCTCTGCTCGACATCGCCTTGGGCACGCTCGGGGGCTGCATCGGAGCGGTCGGCATCGCCGGACATCACCGGCTCGCGCCGCTCGCGCGGCTGTCCCTCGTCCTTGTCGACCCGACGCCCCTGTGGCGACTTCTTCGGGCGGCCGAACAGGAAGATGGCCGCGACCAGCAGCAGCCCGGCGATCAGGATTCCGATCCGGATCATGGCCATGTCGGACATTCAGCGTGCCTCCGCAGTAAAGTGACAGGTGTCGTCATTCCGACAAGCATGGCACGTCATGCCGCACCCGCCAAACGGGCGGCCTCTTCCAGGTCCACGCTGACCAGGCGGCTGACGCCCGGCTCGCGCATGGTGACGCCGGACAACTGCCGCGCCGCTTCCATGGTGGCCTTGTTGTGGCTGACGAACAGGAACTGCACCTTCTCGCTCATCTCGCGCACCATGTTGGCCAGACGGCCGACATTGGCTTCGTCCAGCGGCGCATCCACTTCGTCCAACAGGCAGAACGGCGCGGGATTGAGCTGGAAGATCGCAAACACCAGCGCCACCGCGGTCATCGCCTTCTCGCCACCGGACAGCAGCGAAATGCTGGACACGCGCTTGCCGGGCGGGCGCGCCATGATGGTCACCCCGGTATCGAGCAGGTCTTCGCCGGTGAGCTCCAGATACGCATGCCCGCCGCCGAACAGGCGCGGATACAGCGCCTGCACGCCGGAGTTGACGCGGTCGAAGGTGTCCTTGAAGCGGCCGCGGGTTTCGCGGTCGATCTTGCGGATGGCTTCCTCCAGCGTCTCCAGCGCGGTCATCAGATCCACGTTCTGCGCGTCCAGGTACTCGGACCGTTGCGCGGCCTCGCCGTACTCCTGGATCGCCGCCAGATTCACCGGTTCCAGGCGCCGCATGCGCCCGTCGATCTGGCCCACCGCCGCTTCCCACTCGGCGGCATTGGCCGCCTCGGGCAGGCCATTGACCACGTCCTCGAGCACGAACCCCGCCTTCACCACCGCAGCCGACAGCTGTTCGGCGTTGAGCACCAGCGCTTGCTGATCGAGCTTGCGCTGGTTGATGCGTTCGCGCTGCGCCAGCGCCTGTTCGTCGCGTTGCTGGCGGGTCTGCTCGAAGCTGCGCAGCTCGCCGTCGATGCTGTCCAGCAGGGTGCGCGTTTCGCCGAGCACGCGCTCGGTGCGCACGCGCTCGCTCAAGGCGGCCTGGTGTTCGTGCTCCAGCGTCTCGACCGGCGAATCGCCTTCGCTGAGCTGTGACAGCAGGTCTTCCAGGCGCGTATCGAGCTGACCACGCTGGCTGTCCATGCGCTCCAGGGTCTGACTGAGCGAGGCGATCTGGGTGCGCTGGGATTCCAGCGTGAGCGCCAGCGCATGCATCGCATCGCGCACCCCGCGCGCGGCATCGCGTGCCTGATCGCGCGCGTCGGTGAGCTGGCGGCGCTCGTTCTCCAGCGACTGCCGGGTGCCCTGCAGATCGCCCATCAGGGTGACCGCGTCCTCGAGCTTGGTGCGCGCTTCGCGCGCCTGCTCACGACTGGCATCCAGGGTTTCCAGCAACTGCGACAACTCGGTTTCGATCCGCTCGATGCGCGTGCGCGCCGCATCCACCTTGCCCTGCTGGCTCTGCAGTTGGCCGGCCAGCTCGGACACGCTGCGATGGGCCATGTACAGCTGCCGCTGCGCATCTTCGCGCTGCTGCTCGGCCGCCAGCGACTGCTCGCGGAAGCCGGCAAGCCGGTGTTCGAGATCGGCCTCGCGCTCCTGCAGGGTTTCGATCTGGGTGCGTAGCTCCTGTATCTCGCGCTCGCGCAGCAGCGCGCCTTGCTTGGCCGCGCCCGAGCGCGACACGCGCACCCAGCCTTCGCCCAGGCGTTCGCCACTGCGGGTGATCACCGAATCGCCTTCGGGCAGGCTGCGTTGCAGCGTGCGTGCCGCCTCCAGATCCTCGGCCGTGTGCAGGCGCGCCAGCAGGCGGCGAATCGCGATCGGCCCCTGTACTTTGGCGGCCAGCGAGGTCGGCGCGAAGTTCGCAGTGTCGGTGACGCCGGAAACCAGGGCGATGCGGCCTTCGCCCAGCTCGCCCAAGGCATCGACCAGCTGTTCGGGCGCATCCACCAGCACGCCTTCGATCAACTGCCCCAGCGCGCTTTCCACGGTGTTTTCCCAGCCGCTTTCGACCGTGAGGCGCTCGCCCACGCGCGCGGCCGAATCCAGTCCGCGCGCCTTCAACCATGCCACGGCCGCGCCCTGCTCCTGACCGAGCGCGGCCTGCTGCAGGGTTTCCAGCGACGACAGGCGGCCACGCGCAGCCTGCGCCTGCTTACGCACTTCGGCCAACTCGCCCTGGCTGGCACGTTGCTGTTCCTGCAAGGCGGACAGGGTCTGCTTGCGGGCCTCCACCTGCTCGGTCAGCCCGTCCAGCGAAGCCTTCTGGGTTTCGTGGCGCAGCTCGATCTGCTCGAACGCCTCGGCCAGCGCATCAAGATCCAGCCCGGCGCGTTCATTGACCAGCGCTTCGCGGCGGCGCTCGGCTTCCAGCGACTGGCGGTCCAGGTAATCCACGCGCGTGCGCTCCACCTCGCCGGCACGCGAGGCTTCCCCGGTGTCGCGATTGTGGGTCTCCCAGCGTTGCTGCCAGTCGGCCAGCCGCGCTTCGGCCTCGCGCAGCGCTTCCTGGCGGAACTCGTGGTCTTCGCGCAGCTGCTCCAGCTGCGGCTCGGCATCGGCCACCGCTTCGCGCAGCACGCTCAGCTTCGCCGAGTCCCCGCTGATGTGCTGGGACAGCTCCTGCAGCTGGCTCTGCGCCTCATCGCGCGCCTTGTGCAGGCGATGGGAGAGCTCGCGCTGGTGCTGGATCTGTTGCTCGATCCGCGCCAGCGCGCTACCCACCTGGTAGACATCGGCCTGCGCCTTGGCCACCGCTTCGGCGGCCTCCTCGCGGCGCACGCGCCCGGTTTCGATGCGCGCCTCGGCATCGCGCTGATCTGCGATCAGCTGCTGCAAACGCGTCTCTTCCTGGTTCAGTTTCTCGCGCAGGCCCTGCAACTGCCCGTCCAGAGCGCGGTACTCCAGCGCTTTCCACTCGGCGTCCTTGATCCGGCGCTCTTCCTGCAACGCCTGGTACTGCTCGGCCTGGCGTGCCTGGCGCTGCAGGTGCGCCAGCTGCTTGGTGATCTCCTCGCGCAGGTCACCCAGGCGGTCGAGGTTCTCGCGGGTGTGGCGGATGCGGGTCTCGGTTTCCTTGCGGCGTTCCTTGTACTTGGAAATGCCGGCGGCTTCTTCCAGGTACACGCGCAGATCTTCCGGGCGGGCCTCGATGATCTGGCTGATCATGCCCTGCTCGATGATCGAATAGCTGCGCGGCCCCAGGCCAGTGCCCAGGAACAGATCGGTGATGTCGCGCCGCCGGCACTTGGTGCCGTTGAGGTAGTACGCGCTGTTGCCATCGCGGCTGACCAGGCGCTTGACCGAGATCTCGTTGAACGAAGCGAACTCGCCGGAAATGGTGTGGTCGGAGTTGTCGAAGATCAGCTCCACCGTCGCCTGCGACACCGGCTTGCGCGCCGAGGAACCGGAGAAGATCACGTCGGTCAGCGAGTCGCCGCGCAGGCGGCTGGCCGAACTCTCGCCCATCACCCAGCGCACCGCGTCGATGATGTTGGATTTGCCGCAGCCATTGGGGCCGACGATGCCGGTCATGTTGGTGGGCAGGTGCAAGGTCGTCGGATCGACGAACGACTTGAAACCGGACAGCTTGATCGTGGACAGGCGCATGGACGGGCGGGTTCCGGGCACCGCGCGGACCAGCCGGCAGGCGCTTTCCTGTGAAGCCGACGCCAAGCCCTTGATCGACAAGATCTACGGGCCACGCAACCGGCGATGGGGCATGAGTATAACGGGCGCGGTCGCTACGCTGCGGCCGGCCGTAAAACACGAAGGGCGCCTAACCAGGCGCCCTTCGGGTACTGCGTGCGGCGGTGATCAGACGTCGGATTCGACGATGACCTTGACCGAGGTTTCCACATCGGCGTGCAGGTGCAGCACAACGTCGTACTCGCCGACATTGCGGAATGCGCCTTCGCCCAGGATCACTTCGCTCTTTTCCAGCGGCAGGCCGGCGGCGGTGAAGGCCTCGGCGATATCGCGCGGGCCGACCGAGCCGTACAGCTTGCCTTCGGTCGAGGCATGCGCCGCGATGGTGACGCTGGCGCCTTCGAACTTGGCGGCACGGCCCTGTGCGTCGGCCAGAATGGTGTTGGCCTTGGCTTCGTACTCGGCGCGCTTGGCTTCGAACGCTTCGACGTTGGCAGCGGTGGCCGGCACGGCCTTGCCCTGCGGCACGAGGAAGTTGCGGCCGTAGCCCGGCTTGACGCTGACCTTGTCGCCCAGATTGCCCAGGTTGGTCACTTTCTGCAGAAGAATCAGATCCATGGTGGTACTCCGTTATTCGTTAGCGCCAGCACGATGGCGGGCGCAACGGGTGCTGTCCGAAAAGACGGGATTCGGGATTCGGGATTTGGGAATCGCAAGAGCGCGATCGACACCGCATCCCGAACCACCAGACGCCTATCAATTGATAACCCGCACATGGATGTGCGGGCTTTTGTGAGGGACTCACATATTACCGTGCGGGCTTTTGTGAGGGACTCGGATTAAACGTCGTGGTTGTCCGTGTACGGGATCAGCGCCAGGAAACGTGCGCGCTTGACGGCCGTAGCCAGCTGGCGCTGGTACTTGGACTTGGTACCGGTCACGCGGCTCGGCACGATCTTGCCGTTCTCGGTGAGGTACTGACGCAGGGTGTTGAGATCCTTGTAATCGATCTCCTTGACGCCCTCGGCGGTGAACTTGCAGAACTTGCGACGACGGAAGAACTTGGACATGACAGCGCTCCTTAAGCGGCTTCGGCGTTGTCGCCGTCGGTATCGTTGGCGGCGGGGGTTTCGCCCTCTTCGTCGTCACGACGACGACGGTCGCTACGCTCGGGCCGGTCGCCCTTCTCGTCCTTGCTCTTCATGATCAGCGACTGCTCGGTGTCGGCGCCATCGCGCTTGACGACCAGGTGACGCAGCACCGCGTCGTTGAAGCGGAAGCTTTCCACCAGCTCGCTCAGCACGGCCTGGTCCACTTCGATGTTGAGCAGCACGTAGTGCGCCTTCACCAGGTTCTGGATCGGGTAGGCCAGCTGACGGCGGCCCCAGTCTTCCAGACGGTGGATGGTGCCGTTACCGCCTTCGATCAGCGACTTGTAGCGCTCGATCATGGCCGGGACCTGCTCGCTCTGGTCCGGATGGACCAGGAACACGACTTCGTAATGACGACTCATGTTTGTTTTACCTTTCGGATGTGGCCACGTGGGCCGGACAGCCCCCCGGTGGTCCGCGCAAGCGGCCGGTGGAGCAAGGGCTCCCGCCACGACAGGCGCAGGAAGCCCGAAAGTATGGCAGCACCGGGCGCCAACTGCAAGGCTGCGGGGCTTGCAGCCGCGCGGGAGGGACATGCATGCGCCAGACGACATGCCGCCGGACTGCCGCGTCAGCACCGGACTTTGCGACACTCGCCGGGTGAATGACGGACCTTCCGCACACCCCGCCACCAGAGCCATGCACTTTCATGCGCACCGGCCTGCGCGGCGGGCCGTGCTGGCCGCTGCCACAGCCACGACCGCGCGGCCAGGCCGGCGCGCCTGCCGGTTGCCGCGCTCCCCGACCGAGGCCGTGACGGCCGGAGATGCACCTTGAGCGCCCCCATGCATGCCCCGCACGCGACTCCGTCGCTGCAACTGGACCTGCCACCGGCGGTCAGCACGGCGCTGCGCCGTGCACATCGCTACCTGTTGCAGGACGGCACGCCGTTGTACACGCTGGCCTTCGATGCCGAGCGCTTCCAGCCGCAGGCCTTCGCCGCTGCAGCGATCGCCTGTCCGGACAGCATCGCGCGCAGCGTGCGCAAGCGCCAGGCGGAATTCCTGTTCGGGCGCCTGGCCGCGCGGCTGGCGCTGGGCGAGGTGCTCGGCCCGGTACAGGCGCAGGCCGAGATCGCGATCGGTACGGCGCGCCAGCCCTGTTGGCCGGCCGGCAGCCTGGGCAGCATCTCCCACAGCGATGGCTGTGCAGCAGCAGTCGCGCTGCGGTCCGGCCAGGCCCATGGCATCGGTATCGACCTGGAACGGCTGCTTGCGCCTGCCGCACGCGAAGCCGTGCTCGGGATGGCCATTGATGGGAACGAGGCCGACCTACTGGCCGCCGCGGCCGATGCGCAGTGGTCGCACGACGCGCTCCTGACCGCCCTGTTCTCCGCCAAGGAAAGCCTGTTCAAGGCCGCGTTCGGCGCGGTTGGACGCTACTTCGACTTCGCCGCAGCCCGCGTTTGCGCGGTGGACATGATGCAACAGCGCCTGCACCTGCGGCTCACCGAGACCCTGTGTGCGCAGTTCGTCCGCGCACAGGTCTGCCAGATCGGCTTCGCGCGACTGGACCTGGATCCGCAGTTGCTACTGACCCACTACACGTGGTGATCGCGGCGAAGTGCCTGCTACTGCCACACGACCTCGACGTCCCCGGCCGGAATCGCCGAATAAGGACGCCCACCTCGCAACTCGATAGACATCATCTACATCTCTGTCGCCCGGTGCTCGGCGTCGGTAGTGAAGCTCTCGCCGCATCCACATTCGGCAGTTGCGTTGGGGTTGCTGAAAGTAAAAGTCTCGCTCAGACCGTGCTTGCCGAAATCGATGCGGGTGCCATCCACCAGCGGCAGGCTGACCGGGTCGACGAAGATGCGCACCCCACCCTGCTCGAACACCGCGTCGTCGTCGCGCGCCTCGCGGGCCAGGTCGGTGATGTGGCCCCAGCCGGAGCATCCGGTCTTGGTCACGCCAAAGCGCAGACCCAACGCACCCGGGGTCTGCTGCACGAAACGCTGCACGCGCTCCAGCGCGGCGGGGGTGAGGCTGACGGCCATGGGGGCTCTCCAGAACGGTGGTGGCAAGTATAGCGAGGCCGCACATCACGGGTGGCAGGCCGGGTGGCGGGGTCTGCAACACATGGGGGCAGCACGCGCGCGCGACAAGCGGGCACCGGGCAAGCTGTTCAGATGCTCGCGCCAGCGCGGCCGCAGCCAGTAAACTCGCAGGTCATTCAAGGTCGCAACGGCGGGGAATAGTCATGACGGTGGTCAGCGTTGAACATGCGCTTGCGGGCAAACTGCCCGAAGGCGGCGAAGTCACGGTACGGGGGTGGGTGCGCACGTTGCGCGGATCTGCCGGACTGGCCTTCATCAACGTGACCGACGGCTCGTGCTTCGCTCCGATCCAGGTGGTGGCCAATGACACCCTGCCCAACTTCGACGAACTCAAGCGCCTGACCAGCGGCTGTTCGCTGATCGCCAAGGGTGTGCTGGTGAAGTCGCAGGGCAAGGGCCAGTCGTTCGAGATCCAGGCCAGTGGCGTCGAGATCGTGGGTTGGGTCGAAGACCCCCTGACCTATCCGATCCAGCCCAAGCCGATGACGCCGGAGTTCCTGCGCGAAGTGGCGCACCTGCGCCCACGTACCAACCTGTTCGGCGCGGTCACCCGCATCCGCAACTGCCTGGCGCAGGCGGTGCACCGCTTCTTTCACCAGAACGGCTTCAACTGGATCAGCACCCCGATCATCACCACCTCCGATGCCGAAGGCGCCGGGCAGATGTTCCGCGTGTCCACGCTGGACATGGTCAACCTGCCGCGCGACGCCGCCGGCAATGTGGATTTCAGCCGCGATTTCTTCGGCAAGGAGACCTTCCTCACCGTGTCCGGCCAGCTCAACGTAGAGGCCTACTGCCTGGCGCTGAGCAAGGTCTACACCTTCGGCCCGACCTTCCGCGCAGAAAACAGCCACACCACACGCCACCTGGCCGAATTCTGGATGATCGAGCCGGAGATCGCCTTCGCCGATCTGGCCGAAGACGCACGCCTGGCCGAACACTTCCTCAAGTACCTGTTCCGCGCGGTGCTGGACGAACGCGGTGACGACCTGGCGTTTCTGGCCGAGCGCGTGGACAAGAACGCGATCACCAAGCTCGAAGCCTTCATCAACGCGCCGTTCGAACAGATCGACTACACCGATGCGGTGAAGCTGCTGCAGAACGCCGGCAAGAAGTTCGACTTCCCGGTGGAATGGGGCCTGGACCTGCAGACCGAGCACGAGCGCTGGCTCACCGAAGACCACATCGGCCGCCCGGTGGTGGTGACCAACTATCCCGAACACATCAAGGCGTTCTACATGCGCCTGAACGACGACGGCAAGACCGTCGCGGCGATGGACGTGCTGGCGCCGGGCATCGGCGAGATCATCGGCGGTAGCCAGCGCGAAGAGCGCCTGGACGTGCTGGATGCGCGCATGGCGCAGTTCGGCCTGGACAAGGAGCATTACGGCTGGTATCGCGATTTCCGCCGCTACGGTTCGGTGCCGCATGCCGGTTTCGGCCTGGGATTCGAACGCCTGGTGGTCTACGTGTGCGGGCTGAGCAATATCCGCGACGCCATCGCCTACCCGCGCGCGCCAGGCAGCGCGGAATTTTGAGGTGAACCTGCCGGCCGCCATCCCCATACTCCAATCGCTGGCCTTCGGGCTGGCGGCGATTACGGGCGGGCTGACAGCGATACGTAACGTGTTGCTGGCGCGGCTGGCGTCGCGCCAGCTGGATCCGCAACGCTGGTGGCAGACCAACAGCGCGCGTACCGCAACCCGGCATGCCACGGCTCCGCTTCGCTGGGCCATTGCAGCGCTGATCATTGGCGCGCTACTTCCGAAACTTTTCCTGATGCTGGCGGCCGCATGATTCTGTTCTTCGCCCTGTGCTTCGTCGGCCTGGCCGTCGCAGGTCTGACCGCGCTGCTGATCTTCTGGCCGCTGACCCTGGTGCACCTGCGCGACCGCCATCCGCAGGCGCTGGAAAGCTTCGGCGACCCGGCCTTCATCAGCCCCGTGGCATTGCGCTGGTTGCTGGCGCGCCATTACCGCAGCTACCGCGACAATGCGCTGTCCGGGTTGGCCACGCCCGCCTGGCTCTCGCTGCTGACCATCTTCTTCGGCCTGGGCATGGCGGCCCTGCTCGGCCTGCTCTCCAAGGTTCTGACATGACGACTGCTGCACCGGATACCGACCTCGATCGCGATCAATGGTGGCTGGCCACCATCGGCCGCACCCTCATCTGGGCGCGCTTGCGCATCAAGGCCGCCGGCACCGCCGAGGTGCTGGACAGCGACGGCAAGACACTGGCCTACGACAGCGAAGACAGCGCGCGCGCCGCCCTGTTCGACGCCGAATTCGTGGCGCTGGACGGGCTGGACGAAGAAGATGCGTTGATCCGCGGCTTCTCGCTGCACGAGATCACGCCACCGCGAGGCGACGACGACACCGACCTGCGCGAACGCATGGTGGTGAACATGGGCGGCCGCGCCTGAGATGTACGCACCGCGCGCCTTCGCCCGGACCGATCTGGCGCTGCTGGACCGCCTGCTGGCGCGCGACCCGTTCGTCACCCTGATCAGTCCAAGCGACGACGGTGTCCCGGCGATCTCGCACCTGCCGGTGCTCTACCGTCGCGATGGCGAGGCCGTCACCATCGAGGGGCATTGGGCGCGCCCCAATCCGCAGGCCCGCGCCACTGGCGATGCGGTAATCGTGGTGCACGGGCCGCACGCCTATGTGTCGCCGAACTGGTATCCGGACAAGGAGGCAGCTGCGCGCGTGCCGACCTGGAATTACGCCGTTGCGCATCTGCATGGCGAATGCAGCCGGGTGGAGGACGAGCAGGCCCTAGGTGATCTGATCGGCCGCATGAGCCGTCACTTCGAGCAGCGCGTCGGCAGCGACTGGCAATTCGAGATGGAACGCGACAGCCATCGCCGCCAGTTGCGCGGTCTGGTCGGTTTTCGCTTCGTCCCCCGCCGTATCGAGCTCACGTTCAAGTTGAGCCAGAACCACCCGGCGGCCAATCGCCGCAGCGTCAGCCAGGCGCTGGCGCAACAACCGGGCGAGGACGCGCGCGCGGTTGCGATGTGGATGCAGGACACGCAGGACGCCGCGGGCACGCAATAGGAACAGCCAACAACAACTGCTGTGCAGTGGCCGGTGCTCGGAATCGGCATGTACTACTCGTACGCTCCGGTTTCTCCGCGCTGTCCCGCATCCGCCTGACGATTGCTCACCACGTTTTTTTTAGCGGCTCTCAGTATCCCGCCGCGCCGGTCAGTTGCGCCGATCAGTGACGCACGCTCCTTGTCTGCAGCAGGGAGGAAGAGGCCGGATGATCCCACGGTACCGGACCATGCGGTCACGCGCATCGGCGAGGGTTCTTCAGTCCATGTCTACGAGCCACGCCGGTCGGCGCGGGAAGCCCACGTGGTAACACACCCACTCCACCGACACCTGCTCCGCCCCGATCTGCTCCGTGCTGGAGTGCTTCTCGATGGCGATGATGCGCCCCTTGGGAAATTCCGCCAGACAGCGGTTGAGCAGGTCCATCGCCCGCGCATCCTGGTCGTCGGCAGTCGGCCGGTCGCCGTGGCCCTTGCGCACCGCGATTCGCTTCACGAAGCGGATCTCGCTCAAATCGCCCATCTCGCTACCGGTCGCTTGGTGCATCGATAAGACTCCAGGTCATGACAGGTTCGGGAAACTGGCGACGCGCGCGAGCCAGCCTTTCAAAAAGGGCCGCAGCGTCGGCCGTGCTGTCGCCAGCCGGGTGTAGTAGTCCACGCGCCCCTGTTTGTAGCGCATGTAGAGCTGGGTCTGGTCGACCTGCTGCAGCGCTGCCAGCGTCTGCGCCGAGAACCTGCCATCGACCGGCACCTGCTGTCCCATCTCGCCCAATAGCGACTGCAGCAGCTTCACCGCCGCGGAGCCGGCTTCGGTATAGAAATCGAACAGGATGTCGGCCAATGCTTGCAGCTGGATCGCATCGCCCTGCAGCCTGTCCCAGTAGAGCGTCTTGTACAGCGTGGCCGCCTGGGCCACGGTCAGCGCCCGCAGCGACTCCAGCGACGGCTGCACGCCGAGCGTGGCCTGGGCCGTCTGGCTGAACGTCGCCAGGCTGATCCCCATGTTGGTCGCCCCGCCGGGGTCCTGGGGCGCATCGACGAAACCACCCTGAAAACGCAGGAAGGTGGGAAAGAACTGCATGAAGTCGGCCATGGGATACAGGTCTGTCCGGAGTTCCGCCCACTCTAGCGCGGGCGCCGCTGCCCGATCTCGGCGCCGGTTCCAGTTTGCGCGCGGCGGCCGATCGCGACCTGGCTGGCCGCCATGCGCCCACTCCACGGTGACGGCGCATCCACGACGCGGCCATGACACGCACTGCACATGCGTCTGAAATAATCGTGGCCATGAACGAACTCAACCATCTGCTAGACAACAACCGCGCCTGGTCAGAGCGTATCCGTCGCGAAGATCCGGAATTCTTCTCCAAACTGTCCACCCAACAGACGCCCGAGTACCTGTGGATCGGCTGCTCGGACTCGCGCGTGCCGGCCAATCAAATCATCGACATGGCGCCGGGCGAGGTGTTCGTCCATCGCAACATCGCCAATGTGGTCGTGCATACCGATCTGAACTGCCTGTCGGTGATCCAGTTCGCGGTCGATGTGCTCAAGGTCAAGCACATCCTGGTAGTCGGCCACTACGGCTGCGGCGGCGTGTTCGCCAGCCTCACCCAGAAGCGGATGGGCCTGGTGGACAACTGGATCCGTCACGTCACCGACGTGGCCGACAAGCATGAAACCTGCCTGCACGACGCGGGCGACCTGCCGGTGCAGCATGCACGCCTGTGCGAGCTCAATGTGCTGGAACAGGTGGTCAATGTCTGCCGCACCACCATCGTGCGCGATGCCTGGGACCGTGGCCAGGCGTTGTGCGTGCATGGCTGGGTGTACAGCCTGCGCGATGGGCATGCGCACGATCTGGGCATGTCCATCGATCGCCCGGAGCTGCTGCAGGAGCGTTACGACGCCGCGCTGGCGCAGATCCAGGCCGATCACGCCGAACGCTGAGTCGCCGCCGCACGCATGGTCCACCGCGGCGCCCATCGGCGCCGCCGGTTGGCTATGCTGGACGTCTTCTTTGCCGAGGAACGTCGATGCTGGTCCCGCCGATCAACCTGCATGCCTGGATCGCGCAGCACCGCCACCTGCTCAAGCCACCGGTGGGCAACAAATGCATCCAGCAGGACGGCTTCATCATCATGATCGTCGGCGGGCCAAACGCGCGCACCGACTATCACTACGACGAAGGCCCGGAGTGGTTCTTCCAGCTCGAAGGCGAGATGGTGCTGAAGGTGCAGGACGAGGGCGTGGCGCGCGACATTCCGATCCGCGCCGGCGAAATCTTCCTGCTGCCGCCGAAGGTGCCGCATTCGCCGCAGCGTGCCGCCGGCTCGGTCGGCCTGGTCATCGAGCGCGAGCGCCTGCCCAACGAGCGCGACGGGCTGCAGTGGTATTGCGCGCACTGCAATCACAAGCTGTACGAGGCGATGTTCCCGCTGCGCAATATCGAAACCGACTTCCCGCCGGTGTTCGATCACTTCTACCGCTCGCTCGCGCTGCGTACCTGCACCCGATGCGGGCAGGTGCACCCTGCGCCCGAACGATATGCCGCGGCTGGCGACTGAGTGGGCGGCAGGCCTGACGCGACGCGGGCGTGCGCCGTGACGTGCCCGGGACAGGGCATGGTCAACCGCATTCCCGAACCGCCCGGATCTGGCGTACGCAGGCAGCCGCCGAGTCAGCTCCCTCCACTGGCCCCACGGCCGCCGGCACCATGCTGCGCGCACTGATCGACCTGAAACCGCGCGATGTGCCGCTGCGCGTCGCCTTGCGCAATACGGCGGCGGTCGTGCTGCCGCTGGCCGTCGGCGTCGCCACCGGGCATGTCGCCGCCGGCCTGGCGGTGTGCAGCGGCGCGCTCAATACCATGTTCTCCGATCAACCCGGCCCGTACCGCGCACGCCTGCAGCGCATGCTGATGGCCGCGCTGGCCGCGGGTCTGGCGGCCTTGCTGGGCGTGTGGGTCGGGCACGACACGCCGGCCCTGGTGTTGGCCGGGCTGCTGCTCGGCCTGGGTGGTGGCCTGCTGGTGGCACTGGGCCCGGTGGCGGCGCGGGTCGGCCTGACCAGCATGATCCTGCTGGTGGTCAGCGCCGACATGCGGCTGCCGGTCGACCAGGCGCCCGGCGTGGCGGCGCTGATCTTCGCCGGCGGCCTGCTGCAGGTGCTGCTGGCGCTGGCGGCCTGGCCGTTGCAGCGCTACCGGCCGGAGCGTTTCGCGCTGGCCGAGCTGATGCGCCAGCTGGCCGGCATCGCCCGGCAACGTCCGGAGGCCAGCGCGGCACCGCCGGCCACCCAGGAAGTGCTGGATGCGATGGTGATGCTGCATGGCGAGCACCGCTCGCGCGCGATCGCCGTGCAGAGCTTTCGCATCATCGCCGAGCTGTGCGATCGCGTGCGGCTGGAGTTGCTGTCGCTGGCCGACGCCGACACCCGATTGAGCGAGTCGCAGGCGCGCCCGGCGATCGAACGGGTACTCGAACGCAGCGCCGTCGTGCTGGACCAGCTGGCGCATGCGATGACGGTGGGCGAAGACCCGGAGGCGGCCGCTGCCTCGATGACCGGATTCGACGATCTGATCGCCGCGATGGCGCAGATCCAGCACGACAATGCCGACACCCGCGAGCGCCGGTTGGTGCGCGTGGCGGTGGCGCGTGCGCAAGGCCTGGGCGGGCAACTGCGTGCGTTGATCCGCAATGCGCACTGGGCCAGCAGCCGCGGCGATATCCAGGCGCAACTGGCCGAGGCGCGGTTACCGGCCGCGTTACGGCCGGCAGCCAGATGGGCCACCCTGCGCGCGAATCTGAATCTATCCTCGGTGGCGTTCCGGCACGCATTGCGCTGCGGCGTGTGCCTGGCGCTGGCCATCGCCTTCCAGCGCTGGCAGCAGATTCCGCACGGCTTCTGGATTCCGATGACCACCGCCATCGTGCTCAAGCCGGATTTCGGCGGCACCTTCAGCTTCGGCGCGCTACGCGTGGCCGGCACCTTCGTCGGGCTGCTGCTGGCCACCTTGCTGGCGCACCTGGCGATGGATGGCGCCAGCATTCGCCTGGCCTTGCTGGCGCTGTTCTGCCTGGGGTTCCGTTTGCTGACCCAGGTCAATTACGGCATCGGCGTGGCCTTCCTCACCGGCATGCTGGTGCTGCTGCTGTCCTTCGAAGGCGTCACGCCCGGCGAAGCGGTCGGCGCGCGCCTGCAAGCCACGGTGGCCGGCAGCACGCTGGCGCTGATCGCCTATGCGCTGTGGCCCACGCGCGAACGTCGGCATATTCGCGCCGCGCTGGCGCAGTTGCTCGACGCCTATCGCGAGCACCTGCACAACCTGCTGCTGGGGCGGATGGACCGCCTGGGCGACAGCCGCGCTGCGGCGCGCGTGGCGCGTACCAACACGCAGGCCTCGATCGAACGCCTGCGTGGCGAGCCGCGCAGCCGGCGCAACCTGCAGGAGCTCAAACTCGCTGAGTCGCTGCTGGCCAATGGCAACCGGCTGATCCGCGCCACCCTGCTGCTGGAAGCGGTGCTGCGCGATGGCCATACCTTGCCCAGGCTGGATGCGCTATCGGCGTTTGCCGATCGCGCCGACCAGGCCCTGGCCGAGCTCATTACCTACCTGGTCGACGGTGGCACGCCGGCCGCAGCCACCTTGCGCAGCGCCGAGCGCACGCTCTCCGAAGCGCTGGCCGCACTGCCCGACAGCTCGCCCGCCAGCGCCGCCCTGGCCGATACCATCGACCGCGTCACCGACAGCATCGGCACGCTCACCCATCTGCTGCGCCCCGCGCGAGCGATCTCGACAGAAACATCCGCAGCGCATGACGGCGTCCACGGAGCCGGCGGGTAAACTGCCGCATCGCTACAGACCACTGCCAGCCCGATGACCACCGACCCACTGTCCCGCTCCCATGCCGCAGCGCTGGATGCCGCCGACCCCTTGCACGCGCTGCGCGATGCCTTCGTTTTCCCGCAGCATGCCGGTGCGGACCAGACCTACTTCGTCGGCAATTCGCTGGGCCTGCAGCCCCGCGATGCGCGCGTCATGGTGGACGAGGTACTCGATCACTGGGGCGCGCTGGCGGTGGAAGGCCACTTCACCGGCCCGACCCAATGGCTGACCTATCACCAGCTGGTGCGCGACGGGCTGGCGCGCGTGGTCGGCGCGCAACCCGGCGAAGTGGTGGCGATGAACACCCTCAGCGTCAACCTGCACCTGATGATGGCCAGCTTCTACCGCCCGACTGCCGAGCGCGGCGCGATCCTGATCGAGGCCGGTGCCTTCCCGTCCGATCGCCACGCGGTCGAATCGCAGCTGCGCCTGCACGGGCTGGATCCGGCCACGCATCTGATCGAAGTGGAGGCCGATGAAGCCAACGGCACGTTGTCGATGGCGGCCATTGCCGATGCCATCGTGCAGCACGGTCCGCGCCTGGCGTTGGTGCTGTGGCCGGGTATCCAGTACCGCACCGGGCAGGCATTCGATCTGGGCGAAATCGCGCGGCTGGCGCGCGCGCAGGGCGCCGCGGTGGGCTTCGATCTGGCCCATGCGGTAGGCAACATCCCGCTGACCCTGCATGACGATGGCGTCGATTTCGCGGTGTGGTGCCACTACAAGTATCTCAATGCAGGCCCGGGCGCGGTGGGCGGTTGCTTCGTGCACGCGCGGCATGCCAACAGCGAGCTGCCGCGCATGGCGGGATGGTGGGGACATGAGCAGCACACCCGCTTCCGCATGGACCCGCAGTTCGTCCCCTCGCCCGGCGCCGAAGGCTGGCAGCTGAGCAATCCGCCGGTGTTGGCGCTGGCACCGCTGCGCGCCTCGCTGGCGTTGTTCGACCAGGCCGGCATGGCCGCATTGCGGGCCAAGTCCGAACGGCTGACCGGCCATCTGGAGCAGTTGATCCATGCGCGTTTGCCGCAGGTGCTGCAGATCGTCACTCCTGCCGAACCTGCGCGGCGCGGCTGCCAGCTGTCCTTGCGCGTGGTTGGCGGGCGCACGCAGGGGCGGGCGTTGTTCGAGCATCTGCGTTCGGTCGGCGTACTCGGCGACTGGCGCGAACCTGACGTGATCCGCATCGCGCCGGTGCCGCTGTACAACCGTTTCAGCGATCTGCACACCTTCGTGGAACAGGTCGAAGCCTGGGCCGCGGCCTGAGCGCTCAGGCTGACTGCACCGCCACCACGCCGCACGGCCGGCGCGCGGAATCACTGCAGGTCAACGTACACTCCGAGCCCGCCCACGGCTGATGCCAGGGCGGCCGTCATTGCCAGCCGTTGTCTTCCCCCTTTTCGCCGGCGCTGCGTCCGGCTGCTGCCGGACATTGCATTGAGCCCAGTTTCCCCCCGCTCCCTGACCCTGATCGGCGCCGGCCTGGCCGGTTGCCTGCTGGCCATCCTGCTGTCGCGCCGCGGCTGGCAGATCACCATGTACGAGCGCCGTGGCGACCCGCGCATCAAGGGTTACGAGTCCGGCCGCTCGATCAACCTCGCACTGGCCGAACGCGGCCGCCACGCACTGCGCCAGGCCGGTGCCGAAGAGGCGGTGATGGCCAAGGCGGTGATGATGCGCGGACGCATGGTGCACCCGATCGGCGCAGAGCCGCAGCTGCAGCGTTACGGCCGCGACGACAGCGAGGTGATCTGGTCCATCCACCGCGCCGCATTGAACGTTGCGCTGCTGGAGCTGGCCGAACAGGCCGGCGCACGCGTGCACTTCCATCGCCGCCTGCACACGGTGGACTTCGATGCCGGCTACGCGCGCTTCATCGACGACCGCGACGACCAGCCGCACGAGATCCACTTCCAGAGCCTGATCGGCAGCGACGGGGCCGGCTCGGCACTGCGCGCGGCGATGCAGCGCAAATCGCCGCTGGGCGAGCGCATCGAATTTCTCGATCATTCGTACAAGGAACTGGAAATTCCGCCGTTGCCCGATGGCGGCTTCCGCATCGAGCGCAATGCGCTGCACATCTGGCCGCGCGGGCGCTACATGTGCATCGCGCTGCCCAACGACGGCGGCACCTTCACCGTGACCCTGTTCCTGCCCAACGCCGGCGACCCCAGTTTCGCCACCACCCGCACCGGCGAAGAAGCCCACGCCCTGTTCGCCCGCGATTTTCCCGACGCGCTGCCGCTGATTCCGCAGCTGGAAGAACACTGGGAAGAACATCCGCCCGGCCTGCTCGGCACCCTGACCCTGGAGCGCTGGCACCTGGACAGCCGTGCGCTGCTGATCGGCGACGCCGCGCATGCGATGGTGCCCTTCCACGGCCAGGGCATGAACTGCGCATTCGAAGACTGCGTGGCATTGGCCGAGCAGATGGATGCGCACGACGACATCGGCAGCGCGTTCGCCGCATTCGAGGCCGCACGCCGCGACGATGCCGCGGCGATCCAGCAGATGGCGCTGGAGAACTATCTGGAAATGCGCGACCGCGTGGGCGATGCCGACTTCCTGCTGCAACGCGAACTCGAACAGCAACTGCAGGCGCGCTGGCCCACCCGTTTCGTGCCGCACTACACCATGGTCACCTTTCTGCGCACGCGCTATTCGATCGCGCTGGCGCGCAGCGAGATCCAGCGGCAGATCCTGGTCGATGCCACGCGCGGGCATCGCGACCTGTCGCGGATCGATTGGGCCGCGCTGGAAACGGTGGTGCATGCGCGCCTGGAGCCGCTGGAGGGCGCGCACTGAAACAGGCGCCTGCAGCGTGTCGCGCGCGGCCGCACAGCCGCGCCTCAGCGTGCGGACCCGGCGATGAGGGATACTAGCGGCCACTGGCGGCGCATACGCCGTGCGCCGCGGATCCGGATGTCGCCACCGCATGCCTGAGAGCTTTCTCTTCTACGACCTGGAAACCTTCGGCCAGGACCCACGCCGCACCCGCATTGCGCAGTTCGCCGCCGTGCGCACCGATGCGCAGCTGCGCGTGATCGAAGAACCGATCAGCTTCTTCGTGCAGCCTGCCGACGATCTGCTGCCCTCGCCCTACGCCACCATGGTCACCGGCATCACCCCGCAGCACGCGCTGCGCGAAGGTGTGAACGAGGCCGAAGCGTTCGCACGGATCGCCGAGCAGATGAGCCGCCCGCAGACCTGCACGCTGGGCTACAACTCGATCCGCTTCGACGACGAATTCGTGCGCTGCGGCCTGTTCCGCAATTTCTACGACCCGTACGAACGCGAGTGGCGCAGCGGCAATTCGCGCTGGGACCTGCTGGATGTGCTGCGTCTGGTGCATGCATTGCGCCCCGACGGCATCGTCTGGCCACAGCGCGAGGATGGCGCCACCTCGTTCAAGCTGGAACACCTGGCCGACGCCAACGACGTGCGCGAGGGAGACGCGCATGAAGCGCTGTCCGACGTATACGCCACCATCGGCATGGCGCGCAAATTTCAGCAGCACCAGCCGAAACTATGGGACTACGCATTGCGCCTGCGCGACAAGCGCTTTGCCGCCACCCTGCTGGATGTGATCGCCATGCAGCCGGTGCTGCACATTTCCCAGCGCTATCCCGCCTCGCGCCTGTGCGCGGCGGTAGTGTTGCCGCTGACCCGGCATCCGCGCATCGACAGCCGGGTGATCGTGTTCGATCTGGAAGGCGATCCGGAGGTGCTGCTGCGGCTGAGCCCGGATCAGATCGCCGAGCGCCTGTACATCCGCGCTGCCGATCTGCCCGAGGGCGAGCAACGCATCCCGCTGAAGGAAGTGCATCTGAACAAGTCGCCGGCACTGGTCGCCTGGCAGCATCTGCGCGAGGCCGATCTGCAGCGCCTGGGCGTGGACCGGGCGGCGGTACTGGCCAAGGCCGAGCGCCTGCGCGCACTCGGCCCGACCCTGGCCGAGAAGGTGCGCCAGGTGTATGCGGGCGAGCGCAGCGCCGATGCGGCGGGTAACGACGCCGACGCCTCGCTCTATGACGGTTTCCTTGCCGAAGGCGACAAGCGCCTGCTGAGCCAGGTGCGCGCCAGCGCACCGGCCGAACTGGGCGCACTGGAAACGCGGTTTCGCGATCCGCGCCTGATCGAGCTGCTGTTCCGCTATCGCGCGCGCAACTGGCCGCACACGCTGTCGATCGCAGAACTCGATCGCTGGAATGCCTACCGCCGCCAGCGCCTGCTCGACGACCGTGGCCTGGGCGAACTCACCCTGGAGCAGTACCACGCGCAGATCGCGGATTTACGGCTTGCTCACCCCGACGATGCTACCAAGCAAGCCCTGCTCGACCAGCTCGCCGCCTGGGGCTCGGATCTCCAACGCACGCTATGACCACCTATTTTTCCGACGCCAGTTTCAAGTTCCTGCGCGCCCTGGCCCGCCACAACGACAAGACCTGGTTCAACGACCACCGGCATCAGTACGAAGCCCATGTGCGTCAGCCATTCCTGCAGCTGATCACCGATCTGCAGCCGGCGCTTGCGCAGGTGAGCGAACACTATCGCGCCGATCCCAAGACCCAGGGCGGCTCGCTGTTCCGCATCTACCGCGACGCACGCTTTTCCAACGACAAATCGCCGTACAAGACCTGGCAGGGCGCGCGCCTGTTCCATGCGCGCCGGCGGCAGGTGCCGGCGCCGTCGTTCTATCTCCATCTGCAACCGGGCGAGAGCTTTGTCGGCGCAGGTCTCTGGCATCCCGAGCCGGACACCCAGCGCAAGTTGCGCCAGTTCATCTTCGACAATCCCGGCAGCTGGAAGGCCGCCGCGCACAGCCCCACGCTGCGCCGCAAGTTCGCGTTGGACGACAGCGAAAAACTGGTGCGCGCACCGCGTGGTTTTCCCAACGACTTCGAGTTCATCGACGATCTCAAGCACCGCAACTGGGCCTACCTGCGCCATCTGGACGACAGCATCATGACCGGGCCGCGCCTGCGCCAGACCATCGAGGCGGACCTGGTCATCCTGGCCCCGTTCGTCGATTACCTGTGCGCGGCGCTGGATCTGGAATTCTGATGCGGCAGGCGAGGCAAGCCGTCGCAGGCCTGCAGTTGCCACGCGTCATCGGCAACGCCCATCGCGCCCCGTGGCGCGGCTACCGGCATCCCGCGGCTGCTCGAGTGCCGGGCGAAAAGTCGGTAGCCAGCCCCACGTCCTCCCGCAGGCTCGCACCCGGGCGCGAGCTGGCGTTCGCGGTGACGCGGGATCGCCTGCGCGATTCACTCCACGCCTGCATCGGCCGGCTGCGCGCCGACACCTCCCACACGGCAACCGGGTGCGAACGATGAAGAAGCGTTGGTGGCTGTTGCCGTTGGCAACGGTGGTACTGCTGGCCGGCTACGTGATCGCTGGGCCGTATCTGGCCATCCGCGGCATCAGCCAGGCCATCGCCGAGCGCGATGCCGCGCGGTTGGAGCGCTACGTGGATTTTCCCAGCCTGCGCGTCAACCTGAAGGCGCAGCTGGACGATTATCTGGTGCGTCAGGCCGGCAGCGGCCTGCAATCGAGCCTGTTCGGCGGCTTCGCCCTGCAACTGGCCAGCGGCATCGGCGGTGCGGGCGTGGATACCCTGGTCACGCCGCTGGGCATCGGCGCCGTGCTGCAGGGCCATCACGTGTGGAATCGCGTGACCGGCGACACCGTCAGTGCCGACACCTATGCCGCGGCCGCACCGGCGCGCCCGCTGCAGGACGCCAACCAGCGCTTCGAATCCATCCGCCGCTTCACCGCCACCACGCAGACCGCGGCCGGCGCGCCGGTGGTGTTCGTGCTGACCCGCCAGGGCCTGCGCTGGCGGCTGACCGATATCCGGCTGCCGCTGACCGATACGGCAACGGCGCCCACACCGTAGTGCGCGGCGCAGCGGCTGCACGTGCCGCGCTGTGGCGGCGGCGCGCCGGTTATGAAAACCGCCAGGCCCGTTCCTGCCAGGCCGCCTGCAGCCGCCGCATCGACGGGCGCAGCTGGCGACGCGCCATCCACGGCAACGGCGCCAGCGCCTGCTCCAGCGGTGCCGGCGTCCCTCGTCTGGTCCAGGCGAACGCGATCTGGTTGCGCAGATCAGGCTCGGGCAAGACCAGCACCAGGCCGTCGAAGAGCGTGCGCAGCTGCCCCAGATGCTCGGCGATCGGCACATCGTACAGATTGAATGCCAGCACCCCGCCTGGGCGCAGCGCGGCCCGGCACTGTGCGTAGAACTCCGGCGTACACAGCGCCGGCGGAATGCCGTCGGCGTCGTAGGCGTCCAGCAGCAACAGGTCGTAGCGCCCGGCGCGGCTGGCGATCCACTGCGCCCCATCGCCCAGCGTGATCTCCAGCCGCGCGTCGTCGCGCGGCAGCACGAATGCATCGCGCAACGCCAGCACCTGCGCATCGGCTTCCACCGCCTCGATGCGTGTGCTGGGCAGGTAGCGGTGGCAGAACTTCAGCTGCGCACCGCCGCCTACGCCGATCAATCCGATGCATGCCGGGCGTGGCTGCAGCCACAGCGCTGCCAACATGCTGCGCGTGTACGGCAACACCAGCCGATGCGGTGCCCAGCGCGACATGCGGGTCTGCACCGTGTCGTCGCTGAAGGACAGTTCGAGCTTGCGCCAGGTGCGCAGCAGCCCGGCACGCGCCGGCGGCCGTGGCCCCCCGCTCATGCCTGCGGCGGGTCGTTGGCCACCCCGTGCGGCACATGTCCGGCCGCCACGTGCTGATGCTGGCGTGCGCTGTCGATGTTGTGCTGGGAGTCGTCGAAGAAGATGTCTGCGCCAAACGCCTGCAGGAACGGGCCCTTGTGCCGTCCGCCGAGGAACAGCGCCTCGTCCAGGCGCACTCCCCATTCGCGCAGGGTGCGGATCACCCGTTCGTGCGCCGGCGCCGAGCGCGCGGTGACCAGGGCAGTCCGGATCGGCGACGCTTCGCCGGGCGGAAACGCGGCCTGCAGGGTATGCAGCGCCGACAGGAAGTTGCGGAATGGCCCGACCGACAGCGGTTCGCGCGCACGCTCGCGCTCGTGCCGCCCGAACGCCTCCACGCCCTGCTCACGCGAGATACGTTCGCTCTCGTCACCGAAGATCACCGCATCGCCGTCGAAGGCGATACGTAGCTGCGTGGACAGGCGGCTTTCGTCGTTGTCGGCGATCGCAGCCGCGGCCTCGGCGCGCTCGCCGGGTGCGCGCGGCATGATGGTCGCCGCAGCGATGCCGTGGGCCAGCGCGCGGCGCACCGATTCCGGATTGGCGGACAGGAACAGGTCGGTGCCGAACGGCTTCACGTACGGCCAGGTCGGCTCGCCCGAGGTGAACGTGGCGCGCACGATACCCAGGTTGTAGTGCTGGATCGAGTTGAAGATGCGCAGGCCGGTATCGGCCGAATTGCGCGACAGCAGGATCACTTCCACGCGCGGGGTTTCTTCCGGCGCATCGTGGTTGAGCGCCAGCAACTTGCGCACCACCGGAAAGGCCACACCCGGCTGCAGGATGTCGTCTTCGTGCTCGCGCTGGAATGCCGAATACGCCTCCACCCCGCTGGCCTCGAACAAGGCATGGCCTTCCTCGAGATCGAACAGCGCGCGCGAGGTCACTGCGACGGTCAATAACCTGGGGGAGTTGTCGGGCATTGGAAAGGCCGGGATTGGTGATTGGGGATTCGGGATTGGTCTGGCGCGGCGATCGGGAACGGGAAATCAGGCGTTGCACGACCCGCGCCGCATGCTAACGCGTCGGCGCGACCGCAGGCAGACGGCATCGCGTGCCGTGCCGTTGTCATGATCAATCCCGAATCCCCACTCCCGAATCCCCGCCGTCAAACCGCAAACTGCTCGCTGAAGATGCGCTCTTCCAGGTTGTGCTCCGGGTCGAACAGCAGGGTCACGCGGCGCTCGCTGGATTCGCGAATGGTCACTTCCACCACATCGCGAATCTCATGCGAATCGGCGGTGACGCTGACCGGGCGCTTATAGGGATCGAGCACGCGGAAGCGTACTTCCGTATCGGCCTTGAGGATGGCGCCGCGCCAGCGCCGCGGGCGGTATGGCGCGATCGGGGTCAGCGCCAGCGTATGCGACCCCAGTGGCAGGATCGGCCCGTGCGCGGAGTAGTTGTAGGCCGTACTGCCGGCAGGCGTGGCCACCATCACGCCGTCGCCGATCAGTTCGGCGATGCGGGTCTGGCCGTTGAGATCCACGCTCAGATGCGCGGCCTGCCGGGTCTGCCGCAACAGCGACACCTCGTTGTAGGCCAGCGAGCCGGCGCTGGTGCCGGACTCGGTCTGCACCAGCATTTCCAGCGGCCGCAAATGGGCCGGCTCGGCACGTTGCAGGCGCGCCAGCAGATCGTCCTCGCCATCGCGGTACTGGTTCATCAGAAATCCCACCGACCCCAGCTTCATGCCGAACACCGGCTTGTCGGCGGCGCCGTGGCGATGCAGGGTCTGCAGCATGAAGCCGTCCCCACCCAGCGCGCAGACCACATCGGCCATCTCCAGCGGATGGTCGCCATAGCGCTGCACCAGGCGGGCGCGCGCGTTCATCGCAGGCTCGGTGGGGCTGGCCAGGAAGGCGATACGGGGTGGTGCGGTCATCGTCGACTCCAGTACATGCGAGCCAGCATACCGCAGCGCCGTCATGGGCTCACTGCGCTGCGCTCCGCCCTCGCCTGGGTGAACGCGCCTGCGTCGCGGCAACGCACGCCCACCTCGCCAGCGCTACGCGTCATGCCGTCCCGGCAGCCGGCCTCAACTCACGCCGTCAACCGCCAGGCACGATGGATGCGTGCATTCCGCTCGAAATCCGGATCGATGGTGCGTGGGCTGATCTCCTCGCACTGCGCGAACTCGGCCACCGCCACCTCGTCCAGTTTGAAACGGCGGAAATTGTTGGAGAAATACAGCACGCCACCGGGCGCCAGCCGTGCCACCGCCGCACGTAGTAGACGCACGTGCTCGCGCTGGATATCGAAGTCGTCCGCGCGCGCCGAATTGGAGAAGGTCGGCGGATCGCAGAACACAACGTCGTAATGCGCACGTTCGGCTTCCAGCCAGGCCAGCGCATCGGCCTGCACCAGCGTGTGGCGTGCGCCGCTCAGCCCGTTCAAGGCCAGGTTGTCGGCGCACCACTGCAGGTAGGTGCCGGACAGATCCACGCTGGTGGTGGCGCTGGCCCCGGCCACCGCCGCTTCCACGCTGGCGACGCCGGTGTAGCAGAACAGGTTGAGGAAACGCCGCCCCCTGCATTGCTGCGCCATGGTCCCGCGCAACGGACGGTGATCCAGGAACAGCCCGGTATCCAGATGGTCGAACAGGTTCACCCGCAGCAACGCGCCATGTTCGCGCACGTGGATGAACTCGTTGCGCTGCTCGAAACGGCCGTACTTGCTGCCGCCCTTGCCGCGCTCGCGCGACTTCAGCGCCACGCGCTCGGCCGGGACCTCGAAGACCTCGCGCGCAGCGGCGAGCAATTCGTTGAGACGGCGGCGGACATCGGCTTCGGGAATCGTCGCCGGCGCGGCGTACTCCTGCACATGCAGGAAGCTGCGCCGGTCGCCATCGGCCTGCTGATACACGTCGATGGCGGCCGAGTACTCCGGCAGGTCGGCGTCATAGGCGCGGAAACATTCGATGCCTTCGCGGGCACGCCACTTCTTGAGTTTCTGCAGATTCTTGCGCAGGCGGTTGGCCACCATCTGCGCGCCGTCGCTGAGCGCGGTCGGTGCCGCCAGCGGGGTGCGTCGCGGCACTGCGATCGGGTCGCAGACGATCAGGGCGCACTCGATCGCACCATTGAACACCTGGTATTTCTTGCCCGCGCGCAGGCCGGTGGCATAGGCCAGCTCGGCATTGCCGCACAGCAGACTGGCGCGCCACTGCGGCACGACCCGCTGCAAGGTGTCGCCGAGCCGGCGATACAACGCCGCATCGGCGGCCAGGCGTTCGTCGTAGGGCGGATTGCACACCACCGCGCCGGTGGCCTGCGGCGGCGTCTGCAGATCACCCACCTCGCGCACGCCGAACCAGATCGCCTCGGCCACGCCGGCGACCTGCGCATTTTCCCTGGCAGCACGGATCGCATGCGGATCCATGTCGCTACCGTGGATCACCTGCCTGAGTGCAGCGCGGCCCAGGCTGTCGCGTTCGCGCGCCTCGCCGACCAGTTGCTGCCAGCCCTCGCGGTCGAAACCGCGCCAGCGGCTGGGCACGTCGCTGCCATAACGCTGCAGGCCGGGCGCCACGTCGGCGGCCATCAGCGCCCCTTCGATCAGCAGCGTGCCGCTGCCGCACATCGGGTCCAGCAGGCCGCCGCCATCGGCATACACGCGCGGCCATCCGGCGCGCAGCAACACCGCCGCAGCCAGGTTTTCCTTCAACGGCGCCTCGTTCTGCGCCATGCGCCAGCCGCGCCGATGCAATGGACCACCGCCCAGGTCCACCGAAATGGTGGCGCGGCCCTTGCGCAGCGACAGGTTCAAACGCAGGTCCGGGCTGTCCACGTCCACCGACGGGCGTTCCAGGCCCTGCCGGCGCATGCTGTCGACCACTGCATCCTTGATGCGCTGCGCCGCGTAGCGGGCATGCGTGATGGCAGTGCCGGAGACGTGCGCATCCACCGACAGGGTGTGCCCCACCGCCAGATGCTCATGCCATGGCAGCGCGGCAACGCCGGCATACAGCGCGTCCTGATCCGGGCAGTCGAATTCGGTCAGGGGCCACAGCACCCGGCTGGCCAGGCGCGACCACAGCACCGCGCGCTGCGCATCGCGCAACTGGCCTTCGACGTTGACGCCGGAAATGGTGGCGGTGGCCTTGCTGGCGCCCAGCGTCAGCAGCTCGTCGGCAAGCAGGTATTCCAGGCCTTTGGCGCAGGATGCGAAGAATTTCACGTGGGCAGGTATCGATAAAGACGCTGGCCGCGGCGGCGAGCGTGGGAACAGGACAACGGGCCGGCGCCCGCAGGAGCTGGGCCGTGGCCGCCGTGGACGGGCGCAAATGGTCGGCCATCGGAGCCAGCATTACCAGCCCGTCGGCCAGACGCCCCCCTGCACGGTTCACCACGATGCCAGTCTTCCCCGATGCCAGCGCCACCAGCGCACGCCGCTCAGTGCCCGGGACTGCCTGCAACGCCCACCAATTGCCGCGATGACCGGATCGCCCGGACCTGGCAGCGGCACCGCCGAACGCCGCCACTGCCGCGGGCGTACCGGCCAGTGACCGCCTCTCAGGCCTTGGCGGGCTTGTGTGCGATAACGGTGGGAAAGAGGCTGGCGCGATCGTCGATGAAACGGATGTCGGCAAAGCCGGCGCTCTCCAGTTGCCCGCGCGTTTGCGCGTGCGTGCGGAACGATGCCCAGCGTGCCTGCACGATATCGACGAAGATCTGGCTCTGCAATGCCAGCGCCGCCGGGTCGATCAGCGTCATCTGCCATGGCGAGTGCGCGCACAGGCTCGGAGGAGGAGTCAGGAAACTGGTCAGCAGCGTGCCGCCGGGCCGCAACCTGTGGAAGAACGCGCGATACAGGGCGATCACGCGCGCGTCGTCCGGCTCGTAGAGATTGAGTCCGTTACTGGTCAGCACGTCCACGCTGTCGGCATCGCCCTGCGTCCAGGCGTCTTCCAGCCGTAGCGACAGCCGCCCCTCCAGCCCGTACTGGCGCGCCAGTTTCAACGCACCTTCCAGCGCCTGCGGATCCAGGTCGATGCCGAGCAACTGCACCTCCGGACACTGCCGGTAGTCCAGGCTCAGCACGTCGCCCATCCAGCCGCAAGGCACCGAAGCCAGCGTCATGCCAGGCCGCAGCAGGGCCTGCAATTGCGCACGGAAGATACCGAACCGCTCGCGCGTGGCGAGCACGGCCGGGAGTGTCTCGAACAGGGCGTATTCCAGTGCCGGCGTGGCCTCGCGCGCCAGGCTGCCTGGTGGGTGCGTCACCAGGCGATGGGTCCAGGACGCATCCAGCCCGCGGTTGCGGAGCAGGAACCGGCCCAGCTCCACCTCCCATAGCGCATCGAGCAACTGCAGCAGGCGCTCCACCTCGGCCGCGGACCGTGCCGGGTCCTGGCCAAGCCGCGCCTTGATCGAGGCGAGCAGGGTCGCATCGTCCCGCGGCAGATCGCCCGCGTGCGAAATCAGGCGCGCCTGCGGCGACACCGGTTGCGTCTCGTGTTGCATCGTTCACCTCGTCAAGCGTTGATCGCGGTCCATCGACCATGGTGACGGCTGACGCTGGCCGCGACGGTGACCAGAGCGATGCAGTCTGCCGGCGAACGAACGCGACCGCAGGCCGAGGCAAGGCGCCGGGCAGCCATGCACACGGCTCAGCCCAGTCCGAATGCCGGGTGATAGGCGACGTCGGCCAACGGCAGCAGGCGGTCGCCGAATGCCAGCGCCTGCAGCTCGGGGACGACCGCGCCGGGCAATGTCAGGCCGGGTTCGACCGCGAATCCCAAGCGCTGGAAGAAGGCCGGCGCGCCCAACGCCACGCAGCCTGCCGCGCCGCGCTCGCGCAGCGTGGCCAGCGCGGCCTGCGCCAGCCGCGTGCCCAGGCCCTGCCGTTGATGCCCTGGCCCCACTGCCAGCGGACCCAGTGCATACCAACCGGACGCCTCGTCCGACAGCGACACCGGCGACACCGCCACATGCCCGACCACGTAGCCCTCGTGATCGGCCACCAGCGACAGCGCCAGCGCGCCGTCTTCGCGCAGTGCGGCGATCACCTGGTGCGCGTCGTGGCGGCTTTGCGGCTCGCGCATGAACGCCACCATGGTCAGGATCTCGATGGCGGCCGCATCGCCTGCGGTGGCCTCGCGTATCAGCACATCCATCGTCATTGGCCGCGCGGCAGGCACGTGTGCGCGCGCATCACAGGCTGCCCAACAATTCGGCGAACGCGCACGCGGACACGTCCACGTGCGCGGCCAGATCGTGTTCGTCGTCGACCAGCAGCAGCCGCGCACACCGCGCCTGTGCCCAGGCGATCACGTCCGCCGCGGGAATCAGCGCATCGCGCCAGGCATGCACGATCGAGATCGGCACCTGCGCGGCGTCCAGCGCCGGCAGCGGGCCCATGGTCGTCGGCGGCACCATCAGGAACAGGCCCCTCACCGGCACCTGCAGCGACACCTGCGCGGCGATGTACGCGCCCAGACTGGAACCGACCAGCACCAGCGGCCCCTTGTCGGCAGCGGCGTGTGCGATCTGCAGCAGGCGTTGCAGCCGACCCTGCACATCGCCGAGCCGGCTGATGTCGCGCTGCGCGTCCAGGTCGGTGAAATCCGGGCGCTCGTGGGTCCAGCCCAGGCGCTCGGCCACCTCGGCCAGTGCGCTGACCTTGCGTGCCGCCGGGCCGCTTTCGAACCCGTGCGCCAGAATGCAGTGACCGCGACTCATAGCGCCTGCACCGCATCGCCCAGACGCAGCACGCCGCCGCGCAGGATGCGCGCGCACAGGCCGCCGTGCCCGCGCATCGCGTTATAGCCCCCCGCGCCCAGCGCCTCTTCCATGCGCGAGCAGGGGTCGCACGGTTCGGTGCCTTCCAGTTCGACATCGCCGATCCGGAACCGCCGCCCCTTCAAGGCAATCAACGGGATGCCGCCCACCACCAGATTGCGGCGCAGGGTGGCCGGCGCGATCGCCGCATGCCCGGCCAGTGACGCGATCACCGGCAGATGCTCGGCCTGGATCAGGGTGACTCCACGCTTGCCACTGCCGCCCTGGTAGCGATCGCCCACCAGACCGAGACCGGCGGTGGCCTGCACCGCATCCACCTCCAGCATGCGCGCATCGCGCGCAGGGCGCACGCCGATCCAGGTCACCTGACCGGTTTGCGGCAGCGTCGCCATCAATTTGCCCAGCGGGCTGTCGGGATTCAAAGCCATCGGGCAATGCTAGCATCCGCTTCATGTCCGATGCCGCCCTGCCGTCGCCGCCGATCACCTACGCGCCGTTGCCTTACGAATCGCGCCTGGCCCGCCGCGCGCTCGGCCAGATCGACATGGTGGTCATCCACTGCACGGAACTGCCGGACATGGCGATGGCGCGCGACTACGGCGAGCGCGTGCTGTACGACAGCGGCACCGGCAACAGCGGGCATTACTACATCGACCGCAACGGCAGCATCCAGCAATACGTCGCGCTGGACCGCGTCGCGCACCATGTCCGCGGCCACAACCCGCATACGCTGGGCATCGAACTGGTCAACAGCGGCCGCTATCCGCACTGGCTGGATTCGCGCCATCAGACGATGCACGAGCCCTA
Organism: Xanthomonas sp. NCPPB 1067; assembly: GCF_020783795.1. Lineage (NCBI taxonomy): Bacteria > Pseudomonadati > Pseudomonadota > Gammaproteobacteria > Lysobacterales > Lysobacteraceae > Xanthomonas > Xanthomonas sp. NCPPB 1067. The sequence continues at coordinate 21,094 of NZ_JAJGQG010000017.1, read as the reverse complement.
CCCGGATGCGCAGATCGCCGCACTCGTCACGCTGCTGCAGTGGTTGCAACAACAGCTTCCTTCGGTACGCCGCATTGCCGGCCACCAGGAGCTGGACACCACCCTCGAAGCGGCCAGCGACGATCCGGCCTGCAAGATCCGGCGCAAGCTCGACCCCGGCCCGCTGTTCCCATGGGCACGGATCGAAGCGGCGGTTGCCTGGTCGCACCGCCTGCGCTGAGCGGCGCCCAAACGCACAGGTCTGTCCAAAGCCAGGCACGGCTGCGCGCGCGTGCCGCCCATCACGCTGGCGATCGATCCATTGCACCACTCCGGCCGATGCGCTGACGCGGCCGGGCGCGCTGCAATGCCATCGCTGCGATCGACCCAGAAATCGGCGCCACGCCTGCGCCGGCTCAGGGATCGGCGGGGCGATAGAGGGTTTCGCCCGCATTCACCGCAACCGCCAGGCGATTCTGCAACGGCGCGATGGGACAGACCGCATGCGGCGTGAAGGCGCAGGGCGGGTTTTCGGCCAGGTTGAAGTCGAGCACCACCTGGCCATCGTGCGGCAACGCGGTGACCAGATAGCGCGCGCCGCCGTAGCTCTCCTTGCCGCTGGTGCGGTCGGCGAACAGGAACACCAGACCGCCGCCATCCTGCGCGATCGGCTGCAGGCGGTAATGCCGGCCGTCGCGTGCGAATACCGCCTCGCCCGGCACCTGCACCGTCAGCGTGGTCCCGATCGACGTCAGCAGCGTCGCGGTGCGCGCGGGATCGTAGGCTTGCCAGTGCGCCCGCACGCGCCAGCGCGGATCGGTGGGAAAGTACTCCAGCCCCTCGAACTGGCTCAATCCTGGCGCCGCCGGATCCCGCAACCGCCAGCCGAATGCGTGGCCGGTCTGCACCAGAAAGAACTGCCTCCCTTCCATTTCCAGGCGATCGCCCCGCTGCCCGGCACGCTCCGGCCGCAGCTCCGCGACCTGCACCGGCTGGCCGTTGACCGTCACCGCAGCGCCTTGTGCCACCTCGAATCGCGCATGGCCTTGCGCATCCAGGGTCAGCTGCCCCAGTTGCGTCGGCCCGACCGGCAGCACGATATCGCTGTCTGCATCGCTGCCCACCCGGTGTCGGCCCACCTGCACACGGCCCGAACCGATGAAACTCAGCCAGCCCTCGGGCGCACGCAGGCGCGCCAGGCGCTGCGCGCGGGCATGCGCCAGCGTCAGTTGGTAACTGGATTGCGCGTCGCCGAGCCGGTCCTCCGGCGTACCGTCGGCCTCGGCTGTCGACCCTGCACTACACGCCGCCATCGAACACAGCGCCACCCCCACGAGACAAGCTCGCCATTGCAGCCACATGCGCGTCCCCACCACCGCAAGAAACTGCGCTCCGCGCAGCGAGCCCGCACTTGCACAGGCCACCGTTCCTGCAGCCATTGTGCATGCATCAGCCCGTGGTTTCGACCGGGCGCGCCGGATCCTGCAGCCAACCGCTCCACGAGCCCGCGTACACACGCGCACCGGAAAGGCCGGCCACTTCCAGCGCCAGCAGCAGATGGCAGGCGGTCACACCCGATCCGCACATCACCACCGCCTGCTCCGGTGGATACGCTCCCAGCAACGCCGACAGCTCGGCGCGCAATTCTTCGGCGGGTTTGAAGCGGCCGTCGCGCAGACTCAGGCCCAGCGGACGATTCAGCGCGCCGGGCACGTGCCCGGCGACCGGATCGATCGGCTCCACTTCACCGCGAAAGCGCTCGCCCGCCCGCGCGTCCAGCAGCCAACCCGGCGGCTGCTGCAGCCGTGCCAGCAGATATTCGGCATCGACCACCGCGTCGGCGTCGAAACGGCCCGGATATGCAGGGCCATCGCGCCTTGCCGGCAGCTGCGTCGTCTCCGGCAAGCCGGCGGCACGCCAGGCGGCCAGCCCACCGTCGAGTACCGCCACGCGGCGATGGCCCATCAGCCGCAACATCCACCAGGCGCGCGCGGCGGCCATGCTGCCGTCGCCCGCGTCGTAGACCACGACCTGACTCTGTGGATCGATGCCCCAGGCACCCAGACGCCCGGCGAAGGTCGCGCCATGCGGCAGCGGATGCCGCCCTTGCCCGGCGCGCGACAGGTCGGCCAGATCGCCATCCAGATCGGCGTAATGGGCGCCCGGCAGATGCCCCTGCGCATAGGCGATGCGTGCGGCCGCCGGATCCGGTGCGGTCGGCGGCGCAGCGCGCGCATCCAGCAGGCGCAACTGCGGGTGTTCCAAGACAGCCGCCAGCGCGGCGCTGTCGACCAAGGTGGTCCAGTTCGGATCGGCACTCATGCAACCTGCTCCAGGCGGCGACGGAGATTGAGAAGAATGGCGGCGGTGGCGCCCCAGATGCGCTGCCCGGGCCAGTCGTATTCGAGCACACGCCGCGGCCGCCCGCGGAACTCCAGTTCCACGCTGCGCAGGTTGTCCGCCTCCATCAGGTAGGCCAGCGGCACTTCGAACACCTCGGCCACCTCGTCGGGCTGCGGGACTGCGACGAACGCGGGATCGATCACCGCCACCACCGGCGTCACCCGGAATCCGCTGACGGTCAGAAATGGATCCAGATAACCCAGGACATGCACCTGCTGCGCGCCCAGCGCGATCTCCTCGCAGCTCTCGCGTAACGCTGCGGCCGCCGCATCGGCATCGGAAGGCTCGATCCGCCCACCGGGAAAGCTGACCTGCCCGGCATGGTGACGCAGGCTGTCGGTGCGCCGGGTCAGCAACACCATGGTGCCTTCCGCGCGCGGCACCAGCCCGCACAGCACCGCCGCCTCGGCCAGGCGGCCGCCTTCACTCAGATCCACCAGTTCGGCGTGATTCCAGCCCGGTCCATCCGGTGCGGTGTCCAGCGGGTACAGCGCACGCTGCAGCTGCGCGTGTTCGGCCAGCGCTGCCACCAGCGCGCGCGCCGGCAGCACGGTCTGCAACAACTCCTGGCGTTCGGTCTCACTCATGCTCATCCAGCGTGCGATTTCATCCAGGCTGCGCAGGCAACCGACGCAGTGCGACTGCGTGTCCAGCGAACATACACCGATACACGGGCTGGGCAGCCGCCCGTTGGCCGCAACAGTGCCGCTCATCGCCCGCTCCTGGGCTCGCCGAAGTGGCTTCGCATCGCATTGCCCGAACAGTTGGACGGATCGAAACGACAACGCCGGCCCACGGCCGGCGTTGTCACTGCACCATCGGATGCGATTACTTGACGCTGACCAGCTTGATCTCGAACTGCACCGCCACGTTCGGCGGGAACGGGGTCCGCGGATCGGCGCCATAGGCCTTTTCCGGCGGCAGGGTCACTTCCCACTTGGAACCGGCCGGCATCTGCAGCAAGGTGTCGCGCATGGCCTGCATCTCGACTTCGCTGACCTTGATGGCCGGGATCTGCTGCGCCGGACGCGCCTTCTCACGGTCGCCGAAGGGGAACGGACCGGCCACTTCCAGCTGCACCGTGCTGGCCTGGGTCGGCTTGGCGCCCTTGCCCGCTTCGATCACGCGGTACTGCACACCGCTCGGCAGCGTCTGCACGCCCGCAGTGCCCTTGTTCTTGGCCAGGAACGCGTCGCTCTTGGTCTTGTTGGCGGCAGCGGCCTTGTCGTATTCGGCCTTGGCCTGCTGTGCACGGCCCTGCTCACGCTTCTGGAACGCTTCCACGGCCGGCTTCAGCTGATCGGCGGTGATCGCCGGCTGCTTCTTGGCGTAGGCGTCCTGCAGACCCTTGACCACCGAGTTGATGTCGAGCTGCTCGCCGCGACCGGAGAGCTCGGCAAGGTTGTTGCCGTAGTCGTAACCGAAGTAGTAGCTCAACTTGCCCTTCTCGGACGTCGTGTCCTGGGCCAGTGCATTGCCCGTCAGGGCCAGGGCCGCCACGGCGACCGCGATAGAACGCAACTTCATCAAACAATTCTCCAGGGTGGTGGCACAGGACGGGTCTGCCGCCTGAGATGACGCGCTAGGATAGCGGCCGCGATACCGAACCGCTACCTGTCGCGAAAGCTAGGACCAGCAAGGCTTTCGGAAGTTCCGCATTTACTATTTTTTTACGTTCGCAAGGTTCCCGATGTCCACTGACGCCATTCTGATCGCCGACCACGCCACCGTCCGGACCATTACGGTCAATCGACCGGACAAACTGAACGCCCTGAATCGCGACACCATGCTGGCGCTGGACCAGGCCTTTGCAGACGCGGCCAATGCCGATGACGTGCGGGTCGTGGTCCTGACCGGTGCCGGCCCCAAGTCCTTCGTGGCGGGCGCGGATATCGCCGAAATGAGCGCGCTGTCGGCAATGGAAGGACGCGAATTCTCCCTGGTCGGTCAACGGTTGATGCGCCGCATCGAACGCATGCCCAAGCCGGTGATCGCCATGGTCAACGGTTTTGCGCTCGGTGGCGGGCTTGAGCTGGCGATGGCCTGCCATCTGCGCATCGCCGCGGCCACCGCGCGTCTGGGCCAACCGGAAATCAACCTCGGCCTGATCCCGGGCTTTGGCGGCACCCAGCGCCTGCTTCGCCTGACCGGGCGCGCTGCTGCGCTGGAGCTATGCCTGCTCGGCGCGCCCATCGAAGCCTCCCGCGCCCTGCAACTGGGCCTGGTCAACCGCGTGGTGGAACCGGACGCCCTGCAACAAGAGACCCTGGCCATGGCGCAGCGCCTGGCAACCGCCGCGCCGCTGGCCGTGCGCGGCGTCCTGGACGCGGTGACGTTCGGCGGCGAATGCGGCATCGAAGAAGGTCTGCAGCTGGAAACCGCGCAGTTTTCGCTACTGTTCGCCAGCGAGGACATGCGCGAAGGCACTCGCGCCTTCATCGAAAAGCGCCCCGCGCAGTTCCGCAACCGGTGAGCGCGGCCATGCTGCCCGACACCGCTGCCGCACCCCGCCCGCTGCCTCTACAACTGTTCGACTGCGTGCAGGCCGACGATCTCGATCGCGCGCTGGCGCTTGGCTTGATGGACTACCGGCCCGAACCGCACGCCGACGCTGGCGATCCGGCGACCGCGCAGGTGGTTGCCGCGCTGCTCGCCGCGCAGCAACGCCTGCGCGTTGCCTGGGCCGCCCGCGAACGCTACCGCGCACGCGCGGCGCGGCTGCAGCGGCGTGCCGCAGAACGCGATGCCCGCCGTACGCCACCACCGGCACCCAGCCAACCGGCAGCCCCCGCGCTGCCGCCGTTGGCGGCAGCGATCCTGGCGCGTGCCAAAGCCCGGGCGGCAGGCCAGACCCCGACATGAGCGCCACGCCTTCGCTTGCTCCGGCACGCCGCAGCGGCCGCATGCGCAAGCCCGAAATACAGGAAATGTTCGAACGCCTGCGCGAACTCAATCCGCACCCCACCACCGAACTGGAATACACCACCCCGTTCGAGTTGTTGATCGCGGTGCTGCTGTCGGCGCAGGCCACCGATGTCGGCGTCAACAAGGCCACCCGCAAGCTGTATCCGGTGGCCAACACGCCGCGCGACATCCTGGATCTGGGCGAAGAGGGCCTGAAGCGCTATATCTCCACCATCGGGCTGTTCAACGCCAAGGCCAAGAACGCCATCGCCACCTGCCGCGTCCTGCTGGAGCAGTACGGCGGCGAGGTCCCGCACGACCGCGCCGCATTGGAAGCGCTGCCCGGCGTTGGCCGCAAGACCGCCAATGTGGTGCTCAACACCGCGTTCGGCGAGCCGACCATGGCGGTGGATACGCACATCTTCCGCGTCGCCAACCGCACCGGCCTGGCGCCCGGCAAGGACGTGCGCGCCGTCGAAGACCTGCTGGTCAAGGTCATTCCCGCCGAGTTCCTGCATGACGCGCACCACTGGCTGATCCTGCATGGCCGCTATGTCTGCAAGGCGCGCAAACCCGATTGCCCAGGCTGCGTGATCCACGACCTGTGCCGCTATCGCGACAAGACCCCCGCACCCGCCGAACGGCCGAGAGCACCCAAAGGCTGACCAGGCGTCACGACAACCAACCCGCAAACCGACGCCAGGCCATCACGCCGACAAAGCCGGCACGTGCTTTTGCGAATCCCAAATCCCGCTTCCCACATCCCGGCCCAAAAAAAATCGCGACCGGATGATGCGTCTTATGGCGCCATGCATCATCCGATCGCGACACACTGGCCCCGGCGCGTACGCCGGGGCTGCAACGGCGTCAGGCCGCCTTGCGCGGCGCGTCCACCACCGCAGTTTCGGTTTTCGCCGGGCCTTCGACGCGACGATCCAGCTCGTTCCAGTCCACCACCAGTTCGCACCCGCGCGAAGCCGCGTTCCGGCTCCAATCACGCAGCAACTCGATGCAGGCGTGGTCGACGTGATGCAGCTTGGCCACGTCCAGATGCAGCGCGGTGTTCGGCGGCACGCTTTCCAGCGTACGCGCCATTGCCGGCACTTTCAGGAAGGTGGCCGAACCCTGCAGGGTCAGATGCATCTCGTCCTTCTTGTCGGCGTGCTCGCGCACTTCGACCTTCAGACGCGAGGAGTGCAGCGCCAGACGGAACAGCGACAGTCCGAAGCCGATCAGCACGCCGGTCAGCAAGTCGGTCGCCACGATCGCCAGAGTGGTCGCCAGATAGATCGCAGCCGTTCCACGGCCATAGGTCGCCAGTTCCTTGACCTGCCCGATCTTGATCATCTTCACGCCGGTGTAGACCAGGATGCCGGCCAGACACGCCACCGGCGTCATCCGCAACAGCCACGGCAGCAGCATTGCGAACACCAGCAGCCAGCTGCCATGCAGGATGGTCGACGCGCGTGTGGCGGCACCGGCCTGCACGTTGGCCGCACTGCGCACGATCACGCCGGTCATCGGCAACGCACCCAGGAAACCGCACAGCATATTGCCCACGCCCTGTGCCGCCAGCTCGCGGTCGTACTGCGTGCGTGCACCCTGATGCATGCGGTCCACGGCCGCTGCCGACAGCAGAGTCTCGGCACTGGCGATGAACGCAAAGGTCACTGCCGACACCAGCAGCGTGTGGTTGAACACGCCGAAGATGTCGGAGACGCTGGGGATGGAGATCGCGGAGAACAGATTGGTCGGAACGTCGACGCGATTGACGTTCAGCCCCTGCAACTGCGCGGTGGCGGTGACGGCGACCACTGCGATCAGCGCGCCGGGCAGGAAGCGCAGACGCTGCGGACGCAGCTTCTCCCAAGCCAGGATGATGCCGATCGTTGCCAGACCCACGAACAACGCGGTGCGCCCGGTGCCTTCGCTGATGGCCTGCCACAACACGCCAGGCAGTGCAGCGAAGTTCTCCAGACCACGCGCCTTGGGCGCTGCATCCATCAGCACATGCGCCTGCGAGGCCACGATCAGGATGCCGATGCCGGACAACATGCCGGCCACCACGGCCGGCGATGTCATGCGGAACCACACGCCTGCGCGGCACAGGCCGGCGATGAGCTGGATCGCACCGGCGACCAGGATCACCGGCCCCAGGGCTGCGGCACCATGCTCACGCACCAGCTCGAACACCAACACAGCCAGGCCGGCGGCCGGCCCGCTCACCTGCAGAGGAGAGCCCGCCAGGAAGCCGACGACCAGACCACCGACGATGCCGGTAATCAAGCCTGCGGCCGGCGGCATGCCGGAAGCGATCGCGATGCCCATGCACAAGGGCAATGCGACCAGGAAGACCACGACCGACGACAACAAATCGCGCCCGAACAGTCCCTGACGGAAATATCCGCCGATACCTGATGTGCTCATGATCGGCTCCGTCAGGCGAGTTCGGCGCGAACGACTTGCTGCAGTCGCGGACGCGGGGTGGCTTCGGGCGTGCTATCGGCCAGCAACGGCCGGAAGCCGCCCTTCTCGGCATCGAATGCGCGGATATCGCCATGGGCGATGTCGTAGATCCAGCCATGGATGCGCAAGGTACCGGCAGCCAGACGCGCGGCAACCACCGGCTGGGTGCGCAGGTGATCCAGCTGCGAGACCACGTTTTCCTCGGTCATGCAGCTCAGTGCATCATGGCTGTGCGGATCGTGGCCGTGGTGGGCGGTGACATGACGCGCTGCGTCGGTGTGCTTGAGCCAGGCCGCCACGGAGGGCACGTCTTCCAGCGATTCCGGTTTGAGTACGGCCTTCATCGCGCCGCAGTCGGTGTGTCCGCAGATCACGATGTGACGCACGCCCAGCACGGCGATGGCGTATTCGATCGCCGCGACAACACCGCTGACGTGCTGCGAGTACGGCGGCACCACGTTGCCGATGTTGCGGTAGACGAACAGTTCACCGGGTTGCGCGGAGAAGATCAATTCCGGCATGACGCGCGAATCGGCGCAGGTGATGAACAGCGTGTGCGGGCTCTGGCCGCCGGCCAGCTCCTGAAAGCGCGCACTCTGGCGCGGATAGACTTCCTTACGGAAATGGCGAAAACCTTCTAGCAAACTTTCCATGGGAGATTCCTCTAGGCAACGGATAGCAATCCCCGACGCGAGCCGCGGATTGAAAAAGACAATCAAATCAAAGAGAAAGCCGGCGCGCAGCGCACCGGGTATCGCGACAGCGGGGATCAGCCAAGCAACGCGTTTGGAGGACGCAGTTGTGGGATCAGGTCGCGTTTCTGATTGGCAGGCGCATGGTGCGCATGCCAGGAGGGCGAGTATCGCGCCAGCATCGGCCAAGCCTGGGAGGGCAAGGGAATATCGTCTGCAGGATGGGTGTCGACCTGGCTCTGCGCGTCGGCATCGCCCTGCAGGATGTCTGCGCTATCACGCTCGTCGCCAGCCTCCGCCATCACCGCCACGCCGTCGCCCACCCACGCGTCCTGGACGCGCGTCTGGGCACTGGCAGCCGACCACACGCCGAGCGCGAGCAGGCAGACCAGCAGCAGTTGGAGAATTCGCGGAAACATGGCCTCGAAACTAACAAGTTGGAACGGGCATATGCAAGTGGTGCGTTGCACAAGCTGACATATATGTTCAGGGTGTCATGTTTCCGGTTCAGGTCGCCAGCCCGGTAACCCGCCGGGTGCCGATTTTCCCCGCTCTCCGGACGGTGGTTACACGCTGGCGACGTTCAGGCCGACGACACACGACGACATAATTGAAACACCCGTAAACTATTGTCTTTATTGACAAAAAATACAATGTGACGGTTTGCCGATTTGTCACATTAACGCAACCTTCACACCATAGCCTGCGCCCACTTTCCCGCCAGGTCGCACGCTCCATGAAATCCGCTCCTACCCTGCTCTGCTCCGCATTGCTGCTGGTGCTCGCTGCGCCGGCAGCGCACGCCGAGATCGCTATCGACGTCATCGGCGGCTCGGAGATCTCGCTGGAGGGCCTGATCCAGGCCGATGGCAACTGGTTCCACAACGATGTGCAGGATCTCAATGGCCCGATCGGTGCGAACGGCGACAACTCCGAATTCAGCATCCGCCGCGCCGAGTTGTCGCTCAAAGGCAAGGGCCCGGGCAATATCGACTGGGTGGCCGGCTACGACCCGAGCGTGCTGAAGGAGGTGACCATCCGCGGTACCACCATCCGCAGCAGCGGGCGCTTCCTGGACAACAACATCAAGTACAAGTTCGGCGGCAACGCCAACAACTACCTGCAGATCGGCCAGTTCAAGCAGCCCAACAGCCTGGAAGAACTGTCCAGCACCCGGAACAACGACTTCGTCTCCAAGGCCGCGGTCACCAACACCTACGGCATCTCGCGTCGCCTCGGCCTGGCCTATGCCATGGGCGACAACGACTGGAGCGTGACAGCCAGCGCCTTCGGCCGCGAACTGACCCGCAACCAGGCCCACGGCAGCGGCTATGGGGCACGCGGCACCTGGGCCCCGATCAACGAAGCCGGCAGTGTGCTGCACTTCGGCCTGAGCTATCTGGACTACGACACCGACGACGACACCTTGCGCCTGCGTGCGCGCCCGGATGCGGACCTCACCACCATTCGCCTGATCGACACCGGCGCGCTCACCAATGTGGACCGCGTGGGCGTGGCCGGCGCCGAGGCGATGTGGATCGGCGGCCCGTTCAAGCTGCAGGGCGAGTATTTCCAGGAAGACGCCAAGCGCATCGGCAACGCGCAGGACTACAAGAGTGACGGCTGGTATGTCAGCGGCGTCTGGAACCTGACCGGCGAGACCTGGGGCTACAAGGCCGGCGTGCCGACCACCCCGCTACCCAATGCGCCGGCCTCGGGCATGTGGCAACTGGCGGTGCGCTACGACACCCTGGATCTCAACGACGGCCACCTGGTGTCCAACGGCAACACGCCGTTCGTCGATGGCGTGCTGGGCGGCAAGATGGACGTCTGGACGATCGGTGCCAACTGGTACTGGCGCTCCAACTTCAAGCTTGCGCTGAACTACGCCAAGGTCGAGAGCACCCGTTACAACAGCACCACCCGGGGTCTGGTCGACGACAACCCGTCGATCGTCGAGGCGCGCGCGCAGTTCTATTGGTAGTGCCGTCGGTGCCGGGCTGCGCCCATGCACGCCCACCTGCAACTCCCTGTCACCGCGGGCACGCCCCTGCCCGTCATCGATCTGTCATCCATGCGACACCGCGCGGTCACGCCCCTGCCCTGCAATGGCGCGACTGCGGGGCTGTCTTGACCCAACCCATTCTGGAGCCGCTTCGTGATCCATCTCTTCAAGACCCGTCTGGCCGTCGGCGTACTCGCCGCTTCGCTGGCGCTGTGCGCCCAGGCCGCCGACGTCACCGGTGCCGGTGCGTCGTTCATCTATCCGGTGATGTCCAAGTGGTCGGCCGACTACAACACCGCCACCAAGAAGCAGGTCAACTATCAGTCGATCGGCTCGGGCGGCGGCATCGCGCAGATCAAGGCCGCCAGCGTGGACTTCGGTTCCTCCGATGCGCCACTGAAGCCGGAAGAGCTGGCCGCCGCCGGCCTGGCGCAGTTCCCGTCGGTGATCGGCGGCGTGGTGCCGGTGGTCAACGTGCCGGGCATCGCGGCCGGTGCGCTCAAGCTCGATGGCAAGATCCTGGGCGACATCTTCCTGGGCAAGGTCAGCACCTGGAACGATCCGGCCATCGCCGCGCTCAACCCGGGCATGAAGCTACCGGCCGGCAAGATCACCGTGGTGCACCGTTCCGATGGTTCGGGCACCAGCTTCAACTTCACCAATTACCTGTCCAAGGTCAACGCCGACTGGAAGGGCAAGGTCGGCGAAGGCACCGCCGTGCAGTGGCCGACCGGTATCGGCGGCAAGGGCAACGAGGGCGTGGCCGCCTACGTGAAGCAGATCAAGGGCGGCATCGGCTATGTCGAGCTGTCGTACGCGCTGCAGAACAAGATGGCCTACACGGCGATGCAGAATGCGGCCGGCAAGTTCGTGCAGCCGTCCGATGAGAGTTTCGCCGCCGCTGCCGATAGCGCCGACTGGGGCAATGCCAAGGACTTCTACCTGGTGATGACCAATGCCGCCGGCGAAAACGCCTGGCCGATCACCGCCACCAACTTCATCCTGGTGCAGAAGAAGCCCAAGAATCCGGCCGGCCTGAAGAACACCCTGGAGTTCTTCCGCTGGGTGTACAGCAAGGGCGATACGCAGGCCAAGCAACTGGACTATGTGCCGCTGCCGGACGCGCTGGTGACCCGGATCGAAGCGTATTGGGCCACGAACCTGCCGCACTGAGCACACCGCATCTCGGCGATACGGTGGCAACAGGGACATGCGATGCCTCGGCCGGTAGGGGACCGTGGTCCACGCAGACACCCTGCCCCAGGCGCATCGGCTGGCACGTGGTGAATCCTGTCGTGCCGCCCTCGCCGTAGGCGCCCAGCAGGTCAGGACCGACGCCGTCTCTCTCCCCGGCGCCGGGACCGGGACGCGGATCCCGGAGGGTGTACCGCCCTCCGTGGTCCGCGTCTTTTTTTGTGATGCCTTCGCCAGAAGACGCTGTCATGCACGTGTAACAAAAACATCATTTCATAGCGTGGTCTGCCGGACATCCGGCCAATCCAGTCTCGGAGCTTCCATGAAATTGCAGTCGGCCAGCCTGACCGCCCTGTCTCTTACCCTCGCCATCGCGCTTGCCGCGTGCTCGCCCGGCAAGGACGCGCAATCCGGCGATGCGACCAAGGGCGCCGCCAGCGCCGGCGCAACGGCAGGCGACAGCAAGAGCGCCGAAATCTCGGGTGCCGGTGCGTCCTTCATCTATCCGCTGGTGTCCAAGTGGTCGGCCGACTACAACGCTGCCACCGGCAACAAGGTGAATTACCAGTCGATCGGCTCCGGCGGCGGTATCGCCCAGATCAAGGCCGGCACCGTGGACTTCGGGTCGACCGACAAGCCGCTGGACAGCGCCGAACTGCAGCAGGCCGGCCTGGGCCAGTTCCCGTCGGCCATCGGCGGCGTGGTACCGGTGGTAAATCTGGAAGGCATCACACCGGGCAAGCTGCGCCTGACCGGCGCACTGCTGGGCGACATCTTCCTGGGCAAGGTCACGATGTGGAACGACGCGGCGATCGTCGCGGCCAACCCAGGCGTGACCCTGCCGGCTGCCAAGATCAACCTGGTGCATCGCTCAGACGGTTCGGGCACCACCTTCAACTTCTCCAACTACCTGTCCAAGGTCAGCCCGGAGTGGAAGAGCAAGGTGGGCGAAGGTACCTCGGTGCAATGGCCGGGCGGCGTCGGCGGCAAGGGCAACGAGGGCGTGGCTTCGTACGTGCAGCAGATCAAGGGCTCGATCGGCTATGTCGAGCTGGCCTATGCGCTGCAGAACAAGATGCCCTATACCTCGCTGCAGAACGCGGCCGGCCAGTGGGTGGAGCCGAACGCGGACAGCTTCGCCGCCGCGGCCGCAAGTGCCGACTGGGCCAACGCCAAGGACTTCAACCTGGTGATCACCAACGCGCCGGGCGAAAAGGCCTGGCCGATCACCGCCACCAATTTCATGTTGATGCACAAGCAGGCCAAGGACGCGGCGCGCAGCAAGGCGACGCTCGACTTCTTCAAGTGGGCGCTGGAAAACGGCCAGGCTCAGGCCAGCGAACTGCATTACGTGCCGCTGCCGCCGGAGCTGGTGAAGCAGATCGAAGCCTACTGGGGCAGCGAGTTCAAGTAAGGCCTGCACCCGCCTGCGCGGCGGGCTGCGCGGCGGCGAGGTGCCTGCGGGTGCCTTGCCGCTCCTGATCTCTCACGCCCCGCCACTGCGCGGGTGACGGGTTCAATCGAATGAATGCCACTGCCATTCCCGAAGCGATGACCGCCCCGCGCGGCCGCGACCTGCGCGATGCGCGCGCCGATCGTCTGTTCAAGCTGGCATTGGCGGCCACCGTGGTGTTCGTACTGCTCGCACTGGGCAGCGCGGCATTGTCGATGCTGTGGGGAGGCCGCCATGCGTTGCAGATGCAGGGCCTGAGCTTCTTCTATTCCGCCGACTGGAATCCGGTGGAGAACAAGTACGGCGCGTTGGCGCCGATCTACGGCACCCTGGTCACGGCGCTGATCGCGATGCTGATCGCGGTACCGGTGAGCTTCGGCATCGCGTTCTTCCTCACCGAGGTGGCGCCGCGCTGGCTACGGGGCCCGATCGGCACCGCCATCGAATTGCTGGCCGGCATTCCATCGATCATCTACGGCATGTGGGGCCTGTTCGTGCTGGTCCCGGTGATGACCGAACACGTGACGCCATGGCTCAACGACCACCTGGGCACGCTGCCGTTGATCGGCCCGCTGTTCCAGGGGCCGCCGCTGGGGATCGGCCTGCTGACCGCCGGTTTCGTGCTGGCGATCATGGTGATCCCGTTCATTTCCTCGGTGATGCGTGAGGTGTTCCTGACCGTTCCCACCCGCCTGAAGGAATCGGCGTACGCACTGGGTTCCACCAAGTGGGAGGTCAGCTGGGACATCGTGCTGCCGTACACGCGCTCGGCGGTGATCGGCGGCGTGTTCCTGGGCCTGGGGCGCGCGCTGGGCGAGACCATGGCGGTGGCCTTCGTGGTCGGCAATACGGTGCGCCTGTCGCCGTCGCTGCTGGAGCCTGGAACCACCATCGCCGCATTGATCGCCAACGACTTCGGCGAGGCTACAGAGACCTATCGCTCGGCATTGCTGCTGCTGGGCTTCGTGCTGTTCATCGTGACCTTCATCGTGCTGGCCATCGCGCGCCTCATGCTCATGCAGCTGTCGCGCCGGGAGGGCAACTGATGTCCTCGGTCTCGCAGTCGCTGTACAACCGGCGCCGCATCACCAATGCGGTGGCCTTGCTGATCTCGTGCATCACCGCGCTGTTCGGGCTGTTTTTCCTGGCCTGGATCCTGTGGACCCTGTTGTCCAAGGGCGTGCCTGGCATCGACCTCAAGCTGTTCACCGAGATGACACCGCCGCCGATGCAGGAAGGCGGCCTGCTCAACGCCTTCTTCGGCAGTGCGGTGATGTGTGGCCTGGCGCTGGCGATCGGCACCCCGCTGGGCGTGGCGGCCGGCACCTGGCTGGCCGAATACGGCAATGCGCGCAAGGCCGGTATCGTGGTGCGCTTCGTCAACGACATCCTGCTGTCGGCGCCGTCGATCGTGCTGGGTCTGTTCGTCTACACCTTGTACGTCATGCAGACCGGCGGTCGCTTCTCGGCGTTCGCCGGCGCGTTGTCGCTGGCCTTCATCGTGCTGCCGGTGGTGGTACGTACCACCGACGAGATGCTGCGGCTGGTACCTGCGCAGATGCGCGAGGCGGCGTTGTCGTTGGGCATTCCACAGTGGAAGGTGACGGTGCAGGTGCTGTACCGCAGCGCCTCAGCCGGCATCGTCACCGGCGTGCTGCTGGCGCTGGCGCGTATCAGCGGGGAAACCGCGCCGTTGCTGTTCACCGCCTTCGGCAATCAGTACTGGAACAGCAACATCTTTCAACCGATGGCCAGCGTACCGGTGATCATGAACCAGTTCGCCGGCAGCCCTTACGAGTCCTGGCAGACGCTGGCCTGGGCCGGCGCGCTGGTGCTGACCGTGTTCGTGCTGCTGGTGAGCCTTGGCGCACGTGCGCTGCTGGTGCGCAACAAGATTTCCAATGACTGACCTTTCCCTCCGGACACCTGACATGAACGATCTCCAAAACGCCAAGCCGATGCATCGCATCGCGGTTCCGGCCGCCAAGGGGGCACCGACGGCGCAGGCGTCGGTGAAGGTGGCCGCACGCAATCTGGACTTCTACTACGACAAGTACCACGCGTTGAAAGGCATCGATCTGGAAATTCCGGAAAAGCGCGTCACCGCGCTGATCGGTCCATCGGGTTGCGGCAAGTCGACCCTGCTGCGCATCTTCAACCGCATCTATGCGCTGTATCCGAAGATGGAAGCGCGCGGCGAGGTATTGCTGGACGGGGAAAACATCCTGTCGCCGAAGTACCCGATGAACCGCCTGCGCAGCAAGGTCGGCATGGTGTTCCAGAAGCCGGTGCCGTTCCCGATGACGATCTTCGAGAACGTGGCCTACGGCATCCGTCACCACGAAAAACTGTCCAAGGCCGACATGCAGGACCGCGTGGAGCAGGCGTTGCGCCAGGGCGCGCTGTGGGACGAGGTCAAGGACAAGCTGGGGCAAAGCGCGCTGGGCCTGTCCGGTGGCCAGCAGCAGCGCCTGTGCATCGCGCGTGCGGTGGCCTTGCGGCCGGACGTGCTGCTGCTGGACGAACCCACTTCGGCACTGGATCCGATCTCCACCAGCCGCATCGAACAACTGGTGGAAGAACTCAAGCGCGACTACACCATCGTGATCGTGACCCACAACATGCAGCAGGCTGCACGCGTGTCCGACTACACCGCCTTCATGTATCTGGGCGATCTGATCGAGCACGACCGCACCGAAACGATCTTTTCCCAGCCGTCCAAACAGCAGACCGAGGACTACATCACCGGCCGGTTCGGTTGATGTAAGACGACGCGTCACCTGCGCCGCAGCGAAGCGGCTCCCCTGCCCTGCCCGCGCGCGCGTGACGCCGTGCGTGCGCAGGCGAGGGACATCCACCCCTGCCACGAGCGAGACCACGATGAACCAGCACCTCAACGACCACATCGTCAAAAGCTACGACGAGGAGCAACACCGTCTCGTCGCCGAAATCGTGCGCATGGGCGAGACGGCGGTGGCGCAGCTGGAAGCTGCGCTGGACGTGGTGGAACGCCGCGACGACAACGCCGCGCACCGCATCGTGGTCAACGACGAAGCCATCGATGCGCTGGAGCATGCCATCAGCCACGACGTGATGCGCCTGGCCTTACGCGGGCCGATGGCGCGCGACCTGCGCGAGATCCTGGCCGGCCTGCGCATTCCGGCAGATATCGAACGGATCGGCGACTACGCGGCCAATGTCGCCAAACGCTCGATCGCCCTCAATTCCGCACCGCCGCTGCCGCAGACGGTGGGATTGCGCGCGCTCGGCCGGATGGCGGCCGATGCGGTGCGCGCAGCGGTGCAGGCCTATCGCGACAAGGATGCCGATGCGGCGGTGCGCGTACGCGACGAAGATGCGCGCCTGGATGCGCAATACACCGCGCTGTTCCGCGAACTGCTCACCTACATGATGGAAGACCCGCGCAACATCACTCCCTGCACGCACCTGCTGTTCATGGCCAAGAATCTGGAACGCATCGGCGACCACGCCACCAACATCGCCGAGAACGTGTGGTTCCTGGTGCATGGCGAACAGCCGCTGCCGCCTCGCGTGAAGCGCGACGATACCAGTACCACCGGCGTGGTCTGAGCCGCCAGAAGCCGCGTATCGAGCGCTGCCGACCGGTACCCGGTGCGCGGCGCGCTGGTTGCGCACCGCCGTCGGCTTGAAGCGTCGTCGGGTTGGCCCGTGCCACGGCTCCGTGGCACGGGCCTTGTTTTTCCGACCACCGCGGTCCATCGATTCAAGCGGGCAGGTCCTCGCGCGCTCGGGGCGCGCGTCGACGGTCAGGATGCCCACGGACCACATGCCGGCCACCGCCCCGCCCGCGTCTCCCAGCGCCTGGCTATCGAGCGAAAGAGCACACCGGATGGCAAAGGATGACCCAGGTCAGCGCCGCGGTGCGACCTGCTAGGCTATGCGGATGAACGAACCGGTCGACCCGCAGCCTGCCCCTGCCTTCCTGCCCATGTCGCGGCGCTTCCGCGGCTACCTGCCTGTGGTGGTGGACGTAGAGACCGGTGGCTTCGACTGGAACCGGCACGCCCTGCTGGAGATCGCGTGCGTGCCGATCGAAATGGATGCTGACGGGCGCTTTTTTCCCGGCGAAACCGCCAGTGCGCATCTGGTGCCCGCGCCAGGGCTGGAGATCGACCCGAAGTCACTGGAAATCACCGGCATCGTGCTGGACCACCCGTTCCGCTTCGCCAAGCAGGAAAAGGACGCGTTGGACCACGTGTTCGCGCCGGTACGCGCGGCGGTCAAGAAGTACGGCTGCCAGCGTGCGATCCTGGTCGGCCACAATGCGCACTTCGACCTGAACTTCCTCAACGCGGCCGTCGCGCGCGTTGGGCACAAGCGCAACCCCTTCCACCCTTTCAGCGTGTTCGATACGGTGACCCTGGCCGGCGTGGCCTATGGGCAGACCGTGCTGGCGCGCGCCGCGCAGGCGGCTGGGCTGGACTGGAACACCGCCGATGCGCACAGCGCGGTCTACGATACCGAGCAGACCGCTCGGCTGTTCTGCACGATCGCCAATGCCTGGCCGGGGCCCGTTTAGGCCGGGATTGGGGATTCGGGATTCGGGATTGGCAAGAGCACGCCGCGTTCGGGCTGAGAGCTTGTCCTATTGAAACCATGAACACAGCTTGTGCGTGGCCACAGATCCTCTCGCAGCATGTATTCACAATCGGTTTGAACACCTCACCACTGCAAAGCGTAGGCCTTCATCGGAAAGGCGAAGCGCCGGCACAGCAGGCGTTACGAATCCCGAATCCCGAATGCCCAATCCCGGCGTCTAACCCACGCTGATCCGGTCGCGGCCCGCGCTCTTGGCGTCGTACAGCGCATGATCGGCGCGCTGCATCAGCGACGATGCGGTGTCGTCGTCGCGCAACTGCGCCAGGCCGGCACTGAAGGTCACCTGCAGTCCTTCCACACCTCCCCAATCGCGGCGGGCGTGGAACAGCGCACGAATACGCAGGCACAGCGGCTGGGCGTCGTCCAGCCCGGTGTCGGTCAGCAGCAGTGCGAACTCTTCGCCACCCAACCGCGCCGGCAGGTCGGTGGCGCGTGCGGCGGCGGTCAGCAGTGCGCCCACTTCGTGCAGCACCGCGTCGCCGCTGGCGTGCGAGTAATGATCGTTGATGCGCTTGAAGTGATCGATATCCAGGATCGCCAGCACCAGCGGACGCCCGCTGCGACGCGCGCGGCTGATGTCGCGCGCCAGCGCTTCGTCGAAATGGCGACGGTTGGGCAGCCCGGTCAGCGCGTCTTCGTGGGCCTGGCGCTCGAACACCTCGGACTTGATGCGCAGGCGTGTCAGCAACTCGCTCTTCTCCTGGTTGGCCTGCAGCAATCGCTGCGCCTGCCGCTGCAGATCCTGGGTCCGGCTGCGCACCAGTTCGGCGAGCCGGGCGTTGTGGGTCTTGTAACGGCGCAGCAGCAGCCGGTACGACAGGGTCAGCGCGATCAGCGCCGCCAGCAGCGCCGCGAGGCGTACATCCTGGCGTTGCCACCACAGCGGCAGCACGTCGAAGGTCCAGCGTGCCTCCTGCCCGCTCCATGCCCCGCCCGGGTGGCGTGCGCTCACGCGCAGCGTGTAATGGCCGGGAGGCAGCCCGATGAATTCGACGCTGCGTTGCCGCCCGCGTTCGATCCAGGCGCTGTCCAGGCCATCCAGGCGCGTGCGGTACTCGATGCGTTCGGACAGCAGGAAGCTCATGCCGGCGTAGGCCACGGTAAGCCGGCGACCGCCAGGCAGCCTGGCCTGTCGACGCCAGCCCAACGGTTGCCCATCCAGCTGCACGCTTTCGATCACCGAAGGCGGCGGGCGGCGTTCGCGAAAACGCTGCAGACGTGCCGGATCGACCGTGCTCACGCCGCCTGCGGTCACCACCCACACCGAACCGTCCGTGCGCTCGATCATGCTCGGGCCGGAGCTGCCGTTGGCCTGCGCATTGCCCATGCCGTCGATCTCGCCGTAACGCTCGATCGCGAGCGTGCCGCGCCCATCGGCCACTGCGTCGAGTGCCTCGAACTCGGTGCGCAGCACGCCGCGGTTGCTGCTGATCCACGCATTGCCGAGCCGGTCGCTGACCAGCTGAAACACCGTATCGACCGGCATCCCCTGCTCCAGGCCCACGCGTGCGAGCGTGCCGCGACGTGTGCGATACAGGCCGCGATCGGTGGAGATCCACACCGCGTCACCGATGGAGCGGAATCCGAACACGCTACGCGCGCCGCCCAGGCGCTCCAGATCCAGTTGCTGCAAGCGGCCATCACGCAGCACCGCCGCACCGTCGACCGAGCCGATCCACAGCGCACCATCCAGACTGGCCAACGCGGTGATCACCCCATCGGGCATGCCGGCGATCGCCAGCGGCACGCGCCTGCCGTCCACCAGCTTCACCACACCACGCTGGGTGGCCAGCCACACCGCCTGCTGTGCGTCGATGGCGATGGCGCGGATATGGCCGCTGGGAATGCCTTGCGCCTCGCCGAAGTGCCGCAGCAGCCGCCCGTCGCGCAGCACGAAGACGCCGTCGGCGTAGGTCCCCACCCATAGGTCGCCGCGACGATCCTGCGCCAGACTGAGTACCGACGGCCGGCGTCCGGACGGCAACGCGACCGGTACCGGCACGATGCGGCCGTCCGGCAACATGCGATCCAGGCCTGCGGTGCTGGCGATCCACAGACTGCCGTCGCGATCTTCGAGCACGGCACGCGCATAGTCGCCGCTCAACCCGTCGCGCTGGCTGTAGCTGCTGAACAAGGTCTCGCGCAGACGGAACAGTCCCCCGTTGGCGCCCACCCAGATGCTGCCTTCGGCATCCTCGCGCAGGCTGACGATGCGGCCAGTCGGCAGGCCGCGCCCCGCTGGCAGGTGTTCCACCCCATGCCTGCCGATGCGCAACAGCCCCCGGTTTTCGCTGCCCAGCCACAGATCGCCGTTGCGATCCTGCAGCATCGCGGTGAAGTGTCCCTGCCCCGGCAGGCGATGCACCCGCTCGGCGCGTTCGTCGTGCAGGCGGTACACCCCATCGCCCGCCACCACCCACAGCGTGCCGTCCGCGGCGCGATACGGCCACGCCAGGCCGGGTGGAAACCCGAAGGCGGCCGGTGCACGGTGCATGCGTCCATCCGGCTCGCGATAGATCAATCCATCCAGGGTGCCGATCAGCAGCCGGCCCCGTGCGTCGAACAACATGCGTGGAAAGCTGCTCTGCAGCGGCACACCGTCGCGCGGCGGAAAATACACGAAGCGTCCGTCAGGCCACAGGCATCCCAACCCATGCCCTTCGAACAGCAGCCACATGCGGCCTTGCGGGTCCATCGTCATCGCATGGATCAGCGCCTGAGGCCATTGCCCCTGGCGCTGCCAGTCACGCCACTGCCCATCGGCGCCATGCCGGACCAGATTGCCGCGCGCATCGCTCAGCCACAGCGCGCCGTCGCGATCGGCGTAGAGGGCACCGACGCCGTTGTCGGGCAGACCCGGCCGGGTGCTGCGGTCGATGACGCTGAATTCCAAGCCGTTGTAGCGCACCAGCCCTTCCCAGGTGGCGAACCACAGGTAGCCATCTGGCGTCTGCGCGATATCGCGCAGTGAATTGTGCGGCAGGCCGTTGCGCGAGCTCCAGCTATCGATGGCGTAGTTGCGCAATGGCGCAGTGCCGACGGGCTCGGCGGCTACGACGAATGCGCACAGCAACAACCATGTGCACACGCCGGCGCCAAGCCAGCGCCACCACTGCCGATGCCTGCGTACCCGCGCCTTGCCGGCATTTCCGTTCTCGCCCCTGCCGCGGGCGCCCACCCCAAGTTTCATCAGACACGACACACCGGTTACTGCCGATATGGTAGGCAAAAAGCGGCCTGCGCGCTGAACGATGGCGGCCTCCGCGTTCGCAAGCGTTGATCCAGCAGCGTTGGGCGTCTGCCCCGGCGTTACTTGCGGCGATCCCGGCCCGGCGATCTGCGCAGATCGCCGAGCCG
>NZ_JAJGQG010000016.1:0-92924 GCF_020783795.1 Xanthomonas sp. NCPPB 1067 | reverse complement strand
TGCTTGTTGGGGGCCCGGGGCCCGGGACCCGGGACCCGGAAGGTCAAAAGCGCCCAGTAGCGGCTCTTGCCTTTCCGGGTCCCGGGTCCCGAGTCCCGGGTCCCGGCTTCAATCAATTCCTGAGTGGCTTGCCGGTCTTGAGCATGTGCCCAATCCGCGCCTGGGTCTTTTCCTGCTGGGCCAGCTCGACGAAGTGCTTGCGCTCGAGCTTGAGCAGCCACTCTTCGTCCACCAGTGCGCCGCGATCGACTTCGCCACCGCAGACCACCGTGGCGATACGGCTGGCGATCTCGTAGTCGTACTCGCTGATGAAGCGGCCTTCCAGCATGTTGACCAGCAGCATCTTGAAGGTGGCGATGCCGACGTCGCCGGCCACCTGGATGCGGCGTGCCGGCAGCGGGGCACGGTAGCCGCCCTCGGCCAGTGCGCGCGCCTCGGCCTTGGCGATGTGCAGGCTCTCGTAGCTGTTGAACACCACCTTGTCGGTGGCGCGCAGCAGGCCCAGTTCCTTGGCGTTGACGGCCGAGTTGGAGACCTTGGCCATCGCCACGGTCTCGAAGGTCTTCTTCAGTTCGGCGAACACGTCGCCGCCCGGGCCCGCAGCGACCGAGGCGCGCACCGCGATCTCCTTCAGGCCGCCGCCGGCCGGCAGCAGGCCGACCCCGGCTTCGACCAGGCCGATGTAGCTTTCCAGCGAGGCCACGGTCTTGGCGCTGTGCATCTGGAACTCGCAACCGCCGCCCAGCGCCAGGCCGCGCACGGCAGAGATCACCGGCACCTGCGAATACTTGATGCGCTGGCTGGTGGCCTGGAAGTTGGCCACCAGCGCCTCGAACGCATCGACCTTGCCGGCCTGCAGCAGGCCCAGCGCGCCGGCCAGATCGGCGCCGGCGGAGAAGGGTTCCTTCTGCTGCCAGATCACCAGGCCGGCGAAGTCCTTCTCGGCGCGGCCGACCACTTCCTGCAAGCCGTCGAGCACATGGTCGGAAACGGTGTTCATCTTGGTCTTGAAGCTGACCACCGCGACGTCGTCGCCGTCATGCCACATGCGCACGCCGTCGTTCTCGAACACGGTTTCGCCCGGCGAGAACTTCTCGCCGAGCAGCGGGTCCGGAAAGCGCTGGCGCTTGTACACCGGCAATGCCGAGCGCGGCAGCTTGGCATCACGCGCCGGGCTGTACGAACCTTCGGCGCCATGCACGCCGTCGCGGCCATCGAACACCCAGTTCGGCAGCGGCGCGCTGCTCATGCTCTTGCCGTTGGAGATGTCTTCGGCAATCCACTGCGCCACCTGCTTCCAGCCGGCCGCCTGCCAGGTCTCGAACGGGCCGAGCGACCAGCCGTAGCCCCAGCGAATCGCCAGGTCCACGTCGCGCGCGGTCTCGGCGATATCGGCCAGGTGGTAGGCGCTGTAGTGGAACAGATCGCGGAACGTGGCCCAGAGGAACTGCGCCTGCGGGTGCTGGCTCTCGCGCAGCTTGGCGAACTTCTCGGCCGGATTCTTGATCTTGAGGATCTCGACCACTTCCGGCGCAGCGCTGCGATCGGCGGTTCTGTAATCCTGCTTCTCCAGATCCAGCACCACGATGTCCTTGCCGACCTTGCGGAAGATGCCGGCGCCGACCTTCTGGCCCAGCGCGCCCTTGGCGATCAATGCGTCCAGCCACTTCGGCGCCTTGAAATACTGGTGCCACGGGTCGTCGGGCAGGGTGTCGCCCATGGTCTTGATGACATGCGCCATGGTGTCCAGGCCGACCACGTCGGAAGTACGGTAGGTCGCCGACTTCGGGCGGCCGACCAACGGGCCGGTCAGGCCGTCCACTTCATCGAAGCCGAGCCCGAACTCCTGCGTGTGGTGGATGGTCGACAGGATCGAGAACACGCCGATGCGGTTGCCGATGAAGTTCGGAGTGTCCTTCGCATACACCACGCCCTTGCCGAGCGTGGTCACCAGGAACGCTTCCAGCCCTTCCAGCACGGCCTTGTCGGTGCCCTTGGCCGGAATCAGCTCGGCCAGGTGCATGTAGCGCGGTGGGTTGAAGAAGTGCACGCCGCAAAAACGGTGGCGCAACTGCTCGGGCAGCACGTCGGAGAGCTTGTTGATGCCCAGGCCCGAGGTGTTGGAGGCCAGTACCGCATGCTCGGACACGAACGGGGCAATCTTCTTGTAGAGGTCCTGCTTCCAGTCCATCCGCTCGGCGATCGCCTCGATGATCAGGTCGCAGTCGCGCAGCTGTTCCAGACCGCTCTCGTAATTGGCGGGCGTGATCGCCTCGGCCAGCGCCTTGCTGGCCAGCGGGGCAGGGCTGAGCTTGCCCAGGTTGGCGATGGCCTTGAGCACGATGCCGTCGGCCGGGCCGTCCTTGGCAGGCAGGTCGAACAGGACGGTGTCGACACCGGCATTGGTGAGGTGCGCGGCGATCTGCGCGCCCATGACGCCGGCACCGAGCACGGCGGCGCGACGGACTAGCAACGGATTGGACATAGCGATTGGCCTCTTGGTGGAACGTTTACGGTGTGGAATGAACGCGGAAGCCGGGCTCCGCGAAACGAATGAGTTCGCGCGCCGCACGCGCACGATGGTCGGCCTCGCTGACGCCGGCCGGACGCTTGATCAGGCCGAAGTCGGCCATGGCGTAGGTCAGCGCGCCGGCCAGGAAGTCCAGCCGCCAATACAGCTCTTCCTTGCTCAGGCCCGGCACGCAGGCGGCGATGGCCTTGCCGAACTCGCGCAGCACGTGGCCGTAGTGGTCGGACAGGAACTTGCGCAGGTTGTCGTTCTTCTCGGCGTAGGCGCGGGCGATCACGCGCACGAAGGCGCCCCCGTTCTGGCGGTCCTGGGCCATCGCCAGGGCCGGCTCGACAAATGCCGCCAGCACCGCGGTGAGTTCACCGGGCTGCGATTTCCTGGCCGCTTCCAGCTGCTGCAGCCGCGCGGCGGTCATCTCGTCCATGCGCCGCCGGAACACCTCGTTGACCAGATTCTCCTTGGAGCCGAAGTGGTAGTTCACCGCGGCGATGTTGACGTCGGCCTGGGTGGTGAGCTGGCGCAGCGAGGTGCCGGCAAATCCGTGCTGGGCGAACAGCTCCTCGGCCGCACCGAGAATGCGGTCCTTGGTGGAAAAGTGGGCTGGCTTGGGCATGCGTCCGGAAAGCGCTCAATCAAACGATTGTTTGAGTCTACGGGGTCTATCACAGCCAGGTCATGCGGCGCCGCAGCACGATTCAGGGGGCGGTGTGCAAACGGATCGGCAACCAGATAGAATTGACCATCGCAAAGAAGCCTAAGCCCGCGTTTTGACGCGGGTTTTTTTCATGATAACCTCGGGCCTTCAGTGGCCCGCCCAACGGAGAACTTCCCATGGCGCTGGAGCGCACCCTGTCCATCATCAAGCCCGACGCGGTCGCCAAGAACGTGATCGGCGAAATCTACAGCCGCTTCGAGAAGGCCGGCCTGAAGGTCGTGGCCGCCAAGTACAAGCAGCTGTCGCGCCGTGAGGCCGAGGGCTTCTATGCCGTGCACCGCGAGCGTCCGTTCTTCAACGCGCTGGTCGAGTTCATGATCTCCGGCCCGGTGATGATCCAGGCGCTGGAAGGCGAGAACGCCGTTGCCGCGCACCGCGATCTGCTGGGTGCCACCAATCCGAAGGACGCCGCGCCGGGCACCATCCGTGCCGATTTCGCCGATTCGATCGATGCCAATGCCGCCCACGGCTCGGATTCGGTCGAGAACGCAGCCAACGAAGTCGCGTACTTCTTTGCCGCCACCGAAGTGGTCTCGCGCTGAGGCCGAGAGAGTCGAATCGTGAATGAGGTCGTGATCCCCTCTGTGCTGCAGGATGTTCCTGTTCCCGCAGCGCCGGTGCGCAAGCAGAACCTGCTCGACCTCGATCGCGAGGGACTGGAGCGCTTCTTCGCCGAGACGCTTGGCGAAGCGCGCTACCGTGCCCATCAGGTGATGAAGTGGATCCACCACCGCTACGTCACCGATTTCGACCAGATGACCGACCTCGGCAAGGCGCTGCGTGCCAAGCTGCACCAGCATGCCGAGGTGCTGGTCCCGAACGTCGTGTTCGACAAGCCGTCCGCCGATGGCACCCACAAGTGGCTGCTGGCCATGGGCACCGATGGCAAGAACGCCATCGAGACTGTCTATATCCCCGACAAGGGCCGCGGCACCTTGTGCGTGTCGTCCCAGGTCGGCTGCGGCCTGAACTGTACGTTCTGTTCCACTGCCACCCAGGGCTTCAACCGCAATCTGACCACGGCCGAGATCATCGGGCAGGTGTGGGTGGCGGCGCGGCACCTGGGCAACGTGCCGCACCAGCAGCGCCGTCTCACCAATGTGGTGATGATGGGCATGGGCGAGCCGCTGATGAATTTCGACAACGTCGTGCGCGCGATGAGCGTGATGCGCGACGATCTGGGCTATGGCCTGGCCAGCAAGCGGGTGACGCTGTCGACCTCCGGCCTGGTGCCGATGATCGACCGGCTCTCCACCGAAAGCGATGTCTCGCTCGCGGTGTCCCTGCACGCTGCCAACGACACCTTGCGCGAGAGCCTGGTGCCGTTGAACAAGAAGTACCCGATCGCCGAGTTGATGGAATCGTGCGCGCGCTATCTGCGCGGCAGCAAGAAGCGCGACTCGGTCACTTTCGAATACACCTTGATGAAGGGCATCAACGATCAGCCGGAGCATGCTCGCCAGTTGGCCAGGTTGATGCGGCAGTTCGACAATGCCGTGCAGTCCAAGGACGCCGGCAAGGTGAATCTGATTCCGTTCAATCCGTTCCCCGGTACGCGTTACGAGCGCTCCGGCGAGACCGAGATCCGTGCATTCCAGAAGATCCTGCTCGATGCGCAGGTGCTGACGATGGTGCGCCGTACCCGCGGTGACGACATCGATGCGGCATGCGGGCAGCTCAAGGGGCAGGTCATGGACCGCACCCGTCGTCAGGCGGAGTTCCGCCGCACATTGGAAGGGCAGGCCGATCGAGATGCGGCAGCGTGAACTTGCGGTAATGGCAGTCGTGGCGATCGCGCTGGGCGCGGTCGGCTGCGGTGGGCGCAATGCGAAGGCCGGCTCGGCCAAAAGCATCGAGGAAGCGGCGCCGGTGTATTCGTTTCGCGATGGCAAGGCCACCAAGAACCGGATTGCCGTGCAGGAAAAGTTGGGCCTTGCCAGCAATCGGATGCAGACAGGTGATTACGCCGGCGCTGAAGAGCAGCTTCGGGCAGCGCTGAAGAAAGATCCGCAGTCGGTGGACGCCCTCGGCATGTTGGCCCTGATCCAGGGCGGCAGGGGAGATGTGGCTGGCGCTGGCGCTTCTTATCGAAGGGCTGCGGAATTGGCTCCCCAGCGCGGTGACGTTCTCAATAACTACGGTGCCTGGTTATGCGCCAACGGTTCGCCTGCCGAATCGCTGACCTGGTTCGATCGCGCATTGGCCGACAGGTCCTATGCGTCACCGGCGTCTGCGCTCGGAAATGCCGGCGGTTGCGCGTTGAAGGCAGGCCAGACCGAGCGCGCGATCGGCGATCTGCGCAAGGCCCTGGACATCGATCCGAGCAACCCCTACGCACTCGAGTCGATGGCGCGCCTGGAAGCGGGGCGACGCAATTTTTTCGAAGCACGCGCCTTCGTCGAGCGCAGGCTGGCGGCTGCACCGGCAACGGCATCCGTGTTACAACTCGCCATTCAGATTGAGCAAGGGCTGGGCGACAAGGTTGCTGCCAGCCGTTACCAACAGCGGTTGGTCAAGGAATTTCCTGACGCAGCGACCGCTAACCCCGGGGCCAATGCATTGTGATCAGTGATTCCAATCCGAACCCTTTCGAGCAGGAGAAGGGCTGCGGACAGCATTTGCGCGATGCGCGCGAAGCGGCCGGTCTGAGCCTGGACGATGTCGCGGGCAAGCTGCGCATGCCGGCGCACGTGGTGCGCTCGCTGGAACAGGAAGACTGGCAGCGCCTGGGCGCGCCGGTTTTCGTGCGCGGGCAGTTGCGCAGCTATGCGCGCCTGCTGCACGTGGATCTGGAGCCGTTGTTGCGGCAGGCGACCATCGCGCCGGTCGAACCGGTGAAGCTGGTCAGCCATACCCATACCCCGCGCGCGCGCCGGCTCGTCGAAAGCACCGCGCGCAAGGCGATGTACGTGGTCATCACCGGGGTGTTCGCGGTGCCGGTGTGGTATGCCACGCGCTCGCATCTGGATGGCCAGGCGCCGAGTACGGTGTCGCTGGACAGCATGCCCGAGGCGGCCAGGACCACTTCGAAGCCCGATGCGGCAGCCCGGCCTGCGGCCGCGCCACGTGAGCCGGCGGCGCCTTATATCGCCTCGATGACGCCGGTACCGCGCACCACCCCGGCGGCCGAACAGGCGCCGGCGGCTACGCAGGCCGGCAGCCTGTCGCTCAGTTTCGAGGGCGATAGCTGGGTGCAGATCCTGGCGCCCGATGGCAGCCCGGTCGAGAAAGCCTTGATCCGTGCCGGCGAGCGACGCAGCTATGCGCCGGGCCAGGTCGGTCGTGTCGTGCTGGGTAACGCGTCGGCGGTACAGGTTCAGCAAGGCGGCAGTATCGTCGACGTCAAACCGTTCCAGCGCGCGAACGTGGCACGTTTTGCGGTATCCTCCGACGGCTCCGTGGTGCCTGCTTCCGAGTAGAAGCGGACTGCGGTTTTTCATTTTTCCCTTTTGATGTTCCGCGCCTTCGGGATGACGGAGCGAGAGTACGCATGGCGATCGACGATCTGCTGGACGAACACGAACAAGGCGAACGCGTTCGTTCCTGGTTGAGAAAGAATGGCGCTGGGCTGATGGGCGGTGTGCTGCTCGGTCTGGCACTGATCCTGGGCTGGCAGTGGTGGCAGAAGCGCGCCAATACCGAGTTGGTCGAGGCCAACGCGCGCTACGAGGCGGTGGTGAAGTCGATCCAGGCCAAGGATCTGGACAAGGCCGCCAAGGACATCGTGGCGCTGGACGATGGCAAGGGTGGCATCTACGCCGAGCTCGCAGCGTTGCGGCTGGCCAGGGCCCAGGTGGACGCCGGCAAGAACGCCGAAGCGATCAAGACCCTGCGTGAGGTGCCGGCCGAAGGCGAACTCAAGCAGATCGTGCAGCAGCGTCTGGCGCGCGTACTGATCGAAAGCGGCAAGCCGGAAGATGCGATCAAGCTGCTGACCGAGAGCCAGGATCATGCGAGTCTGGAAATCCGCGCCGATGCGCTGGTGGTACAGGGCAAGCCCGACCAGGCGCGTGCGCTGTATGCCAAGGCGCTGACTACGGTAGACGTGGCGTCGCCGCAGCGCCGGCTGCTGGAAACCAAGTTGATGGATGTGGGCGGCAAGGTGCCCGATCCGGCGGAGCAGATGTGATGAAGCAGGTCGATATGTACAAGCGCGTGGTGTTGCTTGCCCTGATGGGCGTGTCGTTGGCTGGCTGCAGCACCGTCAAGGGCTGGTTCGCCGGGAAGGATGCGGCGGCCAAGAAGGCGCAGGAACCTGCGGAATTGGTGGATTTCGAGCCATCGGTCAAGGTCGACAAGCTCTGGTCCACCGGCGTGGGCAAGGGCGAGGGGCGCATCGGTGTGCGTCAGCGCCCGGCGGTGGCCGATGGCAAGGTGTATGCGGCGGCGATCAGCGGCGGGGTGCAGGCGCTGGACCTGCAGACCGGCAAGCGTGTGTGGGAATACGCGCCCAAGAAGGAAGAGCGTAACGATCGCAAGTTCAAGCAACGCCTGTCCGGCGGCCCCGGTGTGGGCGAAGGCCTGGTGGTGATCGGCAGCCTGTCCGGCGACGTGATCGCCTTGAACCAGGCCGATGGCACCGAGAAGTGGCGCGCCAAGGTACCGAACGAGGTGATCGCCGCGCCGGCGATCGCGCAGAACCTGGTGCTGGTACGCAGCAACGACGGCCGCGTGACCGCATTCGATGCGGCCACCGGCGAACGCCGCTGGTTCCATGCCGAGGAAGGCCCGACCCTGTCGGTGCGCGGCAATGCGCCGATCGTGACCGGCCCGGGTGTGGTGTTCGTCGGCAACGACAGCGGCACCCTGAGCGCGCTCGCCCTGCAGGATGGTCGACCGCTGTGGGACCAGGCCATCGGCGTGCCGGAAGGCCGTACCGAGCTGGAGCGCATGTCCGATGTGGACGGCGCGCCGGTGCTGGATGGCACCACCCTGTACGCGACCAGCTTCAAGAACGAAACCCTTGCGCTGGAAGGCCCGAGCGGACGCCCGTTGTGGAGCCGCGACCATGGCGGTCCCGGTGGCCCGGGCGTGTCGTCCGGCAACGTGGTGGTGGCCGACAATGCCGGCACCGTGTGGGGCCTGGACAAGGCCAGCGGTGCGGCCATGTGGTCGCAGGCTGCGCTGGCCCGTCGCTCGCTGACCGGCGTGGCCATCCAGGGCGACTATGCCGTGGTCGGCGATTACAAGGGTTACCTGCACTGGCTGAAGCTCAGTGACGGTGCACTGGTCGCGCGCGCTCGCGCTGGACGCGACACGCTGCTGGCGCAGCCGGTGGTCGTGGATGGCATTCTGCTGGTACAAAACACCGACGGCGACCTCACCGCCTTCCGGTTGGCACAATAAGGATCTTGCGATGCTGCCCCTGGTCGCCCTGGTTGGACGGCCCAATGTCGGCAAGTCCACCATCTTCAACGCGCTGACGCGCACCCGTGACGCGCTGGTCCACGACCAGCCCGGCGTCACCCGCGACCGCAACTACGGGGTCTGCCGTCTCGACGCGCAGCAGCCCTTCATCGTCGTCGACACCGGCGGCATCGCTGGCGAAGAAGAAGGCCTGGCCGGCGCCACCGCGCGCCAGGCGCGTGCGGCCGCTGGCGAGGCGGATCTGGTGCTGTTCGTGGTCGATGGCCGCGAAGGCGCCTCTGCGCTCGATGACGAAATCCTGGCGTGGCTGCGCAAGCTGGCCCGCCCGACCGTGCTGGTGATCAACAAGATCGACGGCACCGACGAAGAAACCGTGCGTTCGGAATTCGCGCGCTATGGTTTTTCCGATGTGGTGGCATTGTCTGCCGCGCATCGGCAGGGCATCGACGAACTGCTCGAGGAAGTCGGCGCGCGCCTGCCGGAAGAGGGGTCCGGAGAGCTGCTGGACAACGACCCGGCGCGCGTGCGCATCGCCTTCGTCGGTCGGCCGAACGTGGGCAAATCGACGTTGGTGAACCGCCTGTTGGGCGAGGAGCGCATGATCGCCTCCGAGGTGCCGGGCACCACCCGCGATTCGATCGCGGTGGACCTGGAGCGCGACGATCGCCAGTATCGCCTGATCGATACCGCCGGCCTGCGCCGCCGCGGCAAGGTCGAAGAGGCGGTCGAAAAGTTCAGTGCGTTCAAGACGCTGCAGGCGATCGAGCAATGCCAGGTGGCGGTACTGATGCTGGATGCGACCGAAGGGGTGACCGATCAGGACGCGACGATCCTGGGCGCGATCCTGGATGCCGGCCGTGCGCTGGTGGTGGCGATCAACAAGTGGGATGGGCAGAGCGATTATCAGCGTGCGCAGGCCGAAGACCTGTTGTCGCGCAAGCTGGGCTTCGTGAACTGGGCCGAGGCGGTGCGGATCTCTGCATTGCATGGCTCGGGCATGCGCGAATTGTTCCAGGCCATCCATCGCGCGCATGCATCGGCCAACCACGAGTTCAGCACCAGCGAAGTGAACCAGGCGCTGGAAATCGCCTACGAGACCAATCCTCCGCCAAGCATTCGCGGCCATGTCTCCAAGCTGCGTTATGTGCATCCGGGTGGCGCGAACCCGCCGACCTTCATCGTGCATGGCACGCGCCTGAAGGTGTTGCCGGAGTCGTACAAGCGCTATCTGGAAAACTTCTTCCGCAAGCGTTTCAAGCTGGTCGGCACGCCGGTGCGCTTCATTTTCCGCGAAGGCGCCAACCCCTACGAAGGCAAGAAGAATCCGCTGACCGATCGGCAGATCGCGCGCAAGCGACGCCTGATGCGGCACGTCAAGGGGAAGTAAGGCCGGCAGATCTTGCGCAACGCGCATGCGTGAGCTGCAAACACGCCAGGTGCGTGCGCGTGGATCCCCGCAAGCTCTGGTCCAGGTGCGCGCTGCGCGTTGCGCAGCGTTGGCCGGCGGTGCAGATCGGCACGCTGGTATCCTTCGCGGCATGACCGACTATCCCAGCCGTATCGCCTATGCGCAGGCGTTGCAGATCCTGCACACCGTGGCCGGCGCCAGCCGTCCGCCTGACGAAAGCATTGCCACTGCACGTGCCGATGGGCGCATCAGTGCCGCCGACCTGATCGCGCCGCTGGCGCTGCCTCCGTTCGCCAATAGCGCGATGGATGGCTTCGCATTGCGGCATGCGGATCTGATCGAGGCGCAAACGCGTCTGACCCTGGTCGGCGAACAGTTTGCCGGCGAGCGCTGGGATGGCACGCTGGGCCAGGGTCAATGCCTGCGTGTCACCACCGGCGCGCTGCTCCCGGCTGGCGCCGATACCGTGGTGCCCAAGGAGGACACGGAACAGCGCGATGGGACGGTGGTGATCCGTTCTGCGCCGAGCGCCGGTGCAGCGGTGCGGCTGGCCGGCAGCGACGTGCGGGCCGGCGATCTGGTGATCCAGGCTGGGCAAGTACTCACCCCGGCACGCATCGGGCTGGCTGCCGCGCTCGGCGTGTCGCGGCTGACGGTCGCGCCGCGGCCTACCATTGCGGTGCTGGCCACCGGCGACGAGCTGGTCGAGCCTGGCATGCCGCTGGGCCCGGGGCAGATCTACAACAGCAACCGCGACATGCTGATGGCGCAATTGCGCGCCTTGGGCTACGCGCCGACGGCGTGGCCGACCTTGCCCGACGATCCCCAGCGCATCCGCAGCATGCTGGAAGATGCGGCGGCGGCCTTCGACGTGGTGATCACCTGCGGCGGTGTGTCCGCAGGGGAAAAGGATTATCTGCCGCGATTGATCGGCGAGCTCGGCCGGATCCACTTCTGGCGCGTGCGCATGCGTCCAGGTATGCCGGCGGTGCTCGGGCAGATCGGTCGCTGTCTGGTGCTGGGATTGCCGGGCAATCCGGTTTCGGTCCTGGCAACGCTGATCGCCTATGGCGTGCCGTTGCTGGATGGCCTGCAGGGCCGGAGCGAGCCGCGGCCGCTGTGGCATGCGGCTTTGGCCGGTCCTTGGGACAAACGCCACGAGCGCCTTGAATTTCTGCGGGGACGGCTGGAGTGCGGCGCCGACGGTCGCCTCAGCGCGCTGCCGCATCGCGGCGATGCCTCGCATCTGTTGCGCGGCGCGGCAGACAGTAATGCACTGATCGTCTTGCCCGAACAGGCGCGTCGTTTTGAAGCCGGTGAGATCGTGCGGGTGATTCCTTACGCGTTGTGAGCGTATGCGCTCGCGACGGCGGTGCTTGCATGCGATGCAGCACCGCCGCGATGCGCGGCTTCAATCGACCGCGCCAGCGCAAAATGCCGCATAGTCCGGATAGCCAGCGAAGTGCGCGCCGGGTGCGCAGGCCGGGCAGTGCAGATCCGGCCGCAGCCGGATCTCGCGAAAACGCATCGCCAGCGCGTCGAAACTGAGCAGACGCCCGGCCAGAGTCTCGCCGACGCCGAGCAGCAGCTTGACCGTTTCGGTGGCCTGCAGCAGACCGATGACGCCGGGCAGCACGCCGAGCACGCCGGCCTCGGCGCAACTGGGAGCGAACTCGGGCGGCGGTGGCTCCGGGAACAGGCAGCGATAGCAGGGGGCCTCGCCACGCTTGCGGCCAGCGTCGAAGACGCTCAGCTGACCCTCGAACTGTTGCACCGCCCCGTACACCAGCGGCTTGCCGAGATGGACACAAGCGTCGTTGAGCAGGTAGCGGGCTGCGAAGTTGTCGGCCCCGTCGACCACCACATCCACGTTCCGCAACAACTGTTCCACATTGTCGCTGGTCACGCGGCACTGCACCGCTTCGATTTGCACGCGTGGGTTGAGCGCAGCCAGTCGCTGCGCCGCCGAATCGACCTTGGCCAGGCCGATGCTGGCGTCGGTGTGCAGGATCTGGCGCTGCAGATTGCTGCGGTCCACCACATCGTCGTCGGCGATCCGCAGGTGACCGACCCCCGCGGCGGCCAGGTAGAACGCGGCGGGCGAGCCGAGGCCGCCCGCACCGACCAGCAGGACGCGCGCGCCTGCCAGGCGCTGCTGTCCTTCGGCGCCGACCTGTGGCAAGCGCAGGTGTCGCGAATAACGCTCCAGAAAATCCGCCTCGTCCGTTGGTATTGCGGGTCGCACCAGCGGCAAGCCGTCGCGCCGCCATGCGGTGGTGCCGCCAAGCACCGACCGCACACGTGCATACCCTTGTGCGCGCAGCGATGCCACAAGTCGCGCGGAACGTTTGCCGCTTTGACAGATCAGCAGCACTTCGCGTTCGGGGTCCGGCAGATGCCGTGCGGGCGCAGTTTCCAGATCCGCCTGCGCAACGGCCAGCGCGCCTTCGGCCTGGCCGTCGACGCGTTCGTGCGCGTGGCGGATGTCGATCAGCACCGCACCGCGCAGGGCGCGGTCACGGGCATCGGCGGGTGCAAGCTCATCGGTCATGCGGCTATTGTCGCGCAAAGCCTCGGGCCGATGGTGATCGCCTGTGTTGCATCGGACAGGCATCGGCGCCTTATGGCCTCTCAGGCACGCGTCTCTCACGCAGACGGATCGTGACCTCTTCGCCCATAGCGGTCTCGGCAACGCAGCGATGTGTTCGGCGCGGACGCTCGTTGTGCTTCGCAGCAGTACGTCTTCGCCATCTGTCCACATGGACACGACAGCTGAGTCACGCAGCGGTGGCCAGCATCGGCGCACCACATCCGCCCGGAGAAGATGCATGAAAACCACATCCCCTTTGTTGATGACGCTCGCCCTGTCTGCCGCACTGGCGACGAGCGCGCAGGCGCAGACATCCACGCAACCGGGCAACGCTTCGGCGGGAGCCATGCAGGCTGCGGCGCCCAGCGCGAGCGAGAAGCAGGCCCTGGGCGTGCTGAGCGCGATCAACACCAGCGAGATCAACGCGGCCAACCTGGCGTTGAAGAAGCAGACGACCGGCGCTGTGCGCGAGTACGCCACGCGCATGCTCAGGGAGCATACCGAGAACAACCAGAAGATCGCCAAATGGTCGCCGGACACCTCTGCAGCGGATGCCAAGCTGCAGATGAGCAAGGGCAAGGCCGAATTGAGTCAACTGGAGAAGCTCGACGGCGAGCAATTCCAGGCGGCCTACATCAAGGGCATGGTCAAGGATCACGGCGATGCGTTGGATGCGCTGGACAAGAAGCTGATTCCGGCCGCGCGGACAGCGCAGGTTGCCGACCACTTGAAGACCACGCGTGGTCATGTCGCCGATCATCTGGCGGCGGCCAAGGCTTTGCAAACCGGCGGCAACGCGGCGGCCAGGTAAACCGCAGGCGCGACAAGACGGGGGGAGGCACCGTCACCGATCGGGTGGCGGTGTTTGCGCAGGCGATGTAGACGATCTTGGCTGTTTCGCTGCGACGAGCCAGCTGCGGATGCGGCCGATCTTTCGCAC
Organism: Xanthomonas sp. NCPPB 1067; assembly: GCF_020783795.1. Taxonomy (NCBI): domain Bacteria; kingdom Pseudomonadati; phylum Pseudomonadota; class Gammaproteobacteria; order Lysobacterales; family Lysobacteraceae; genus Xanthomonas; species Xanthomonas sp. NCPPB 1067. The sequence continues at coordinate 79,374 of NZ_JAJGQG010000016.1, read as the reverse complement.
GCAAAGGACAGGCTGCTTCGCTGAAGCGATCGGCGGGCTGATCCATGAAGGCCGGATCTGTCTGCAGGAACGCGCAGGACGCAGCGACCTCACATGGTGTTGGTTGATCGCAGCGCTACGCTGTCACTGCGATGGATCATGCCCGCGGGGTCGCCGCGTCGTGACTGCTTGCAGCGCCTCATTGCGCCGCCTCAGCGTCCACCACGCCGGGAATGGGTTTGGGATGGGGGAAATGGCGTCGCAAGGCATCGACGCCCTGCTGCGGTTTTGCGAGTTCGGTAAGGTCTGTGCGGTTTGCACGACGTTCTGCAGTGGAAACGGCAGCCGCCTTGTCGCGTCGTTCGATCAGTGGCTGCTGGATCTCGCCGTCGCGATTGAAAGACCATGCCAGCATCGGTTCGCCCAGGGGCAATGTGTCGCCCGGCGCCGTTCCCTTCTGCGAATGCCAGGTGTGCCAGGTCTTGCCGTAACTGTTCATCTTGCTGCGCATGAGTTCCTTTTCCGCCAGCAAGGGAAGATTGGGCGCGGACAACTGGCCCGAGAGGATTTCGCCATTGTGCGGGTGCCAGAACCTGCGCTCGTGTTCCGGCAACTGCGCGAACAGCGTTTCGGAAATGATGTATTCGATGCCGGTCAGGTTCGCTTCGTCGGTATTGCCGTCATAGAGCGCGCACTGGGCAAGATCCTGATTCACCTGATGACAGTAATGGTGGGCTTCCATCTGCTCGTTCGGTGCCTCCTTCATGGGATGAAAGCCGACCAGATAGATATCGAGTTTGCCGACCGGGCCGTTGGATTGCAGCACCTTGGCGCCGGCTTCCAGAACATCGGTCTTGGCGGTTTCTTCAGCGCCGGGAGGCGTGACCGGCGGCGGGGTGCGCGAACATGCGGCGCATAGCGCCAGGGGCAGCAGCAAGCTGGACGGGTGCATGGGATCTTCTTCCTGATGACGATCCCTCAGACTATGGATGCATCGAGTCGGCGGCATGTGAGTACGCCGCCGCTGCGTGCAGCTTCACTTCGCTTGAGCATGGCGTTCATGCTGCTGCCACGATGCTCGTCATCCACGTCAACGGCCATTCCATCATGACCGTCGCATCCCGCAGGATTGCCACCTACAACGTCAACGGCATCGGCAGCCGCCTGCCGCATCTACTGGAATGGTTGCGGCGCGAGCAGCCGGACATCGTGGGTCTGCAGGAGCTCAAGTGCACCCAGGACGCATTTCCGGAACAGGCGATCCGCGAGGCGGGTTACGGGGTGATCTGGCACGGCCAGCGTGCCTGGAACGGGGTTGCGCTGCTGGCGCGCGGCGCCGAGCCGATCGAGATCCGCCGCGGCCTGCCGTGGGACCCGGCCGATGCACAGAGTCGGTATCTGGAGGCTGCCATCCACGGAATCGTGGTGGGCTGCCTGTATCTCCCCAACGGCAATCCGCAGCCAGGGCCGAAGTTCGACTACAAGTTGAAGTGGTTCCAGCGTCTGCTGCGGCATGCCAAGACGTTGGTGGATCTGCCGCACCCGGCGATCTTGATCGGCGATTTCAACGTGGTGCCCACCGACGCGCAGATCTACGACCCGAAAGGCTGGCGCCGCGATGCGCTGCTGCAACCGGAAAGCCGCGCCTGCTACGCGCAGCTACTGGCGCAGGGCTGGGTCGATGCCTTGCAGGCCATTCATGGCGATGCACCGGTGTATACGTTCTGGGATTATTTTCGCCAGCATTTCGCGCGCGATCGTGGCCTGCGCATCGACCATCTGCTGCTCAACCGCACACTGGCGCCCGGGCTGCGCGATGCGGGAGTGGACAAATGGGTGCGGGCCTTGGAGAAGGCCAGCGATCACGCGCCGACCTGGGTCCAGCTCCAGCTGCCCGCGACCGATGCGCCGCCGGCATCGGCTGGATCGCGCAAGCGTGCAGGCGTCACACCCGCCGCGCCAAGGCGCGCCTCAGGCGGACCAGCGAAAACGGGCGCCTCGCCCGCGCGCAGCCACCGTGCCACCGCGCCGAAGCAGGGGCGGGAGCCACCATCGGCGGGTAAAACCGCGTCGCCCAGGCCGCCGGCGCGACGAGCGACTCGCAAGAGCGATTGACCGCATGTCGCAGCGCTCGGCCGGCGTGTGGACGGCGCATGCGAGCGGAGCGGACGTGTAATACCTGAAGATTCGGGGCCTGGCGTGACGACTGCGCAGTCGGCCTGTAGTCGCGCGGTCGGGCACGCGGAGCCGGGACACACGTCCGCGCCATGCGCTGTGCTCAAGCCTGTGCACCTTGCCGCTTGCGCTTGATGCGTTGCAAGACATAACCGGTGATGCCGGTGGCCAGGATCAATCCATTGCTGACCACGAACACCGCATTGCCCACCAGCGCGCTGTAGAGAATGAACAACAGCGAGGCGGTGATCTGGCCGATGAACAACCAGCGCGAGACGCCGTGGCCCTGATCGCTGCACCACTGTTTGTAGATCTGCCGGATCAGGGTGGCGATAAGCACGGCGCTGGCGAGCCAGCCGACGCTGTCGACAAAATTCATGAACAAAAGCGAAGAGGGCGACATCCGTACTGTGCCGGGTACGCTGTGGGCGGCGCGTTCGAGCAATGTCTGGCGGTACGCATCGCTCCAGTCGTGCGTACGCGCTGCGACCGGTTCGATATCCGCTACGGGGATGGCCGGGTATCCTAGCCGGGTGATCCACCCAACCCGGCCATTGCCCTGCCCATGATCAGCTATGCCGAGGCGCTTGTGTGCCTGCACCAGCAGGTGGTGCCGCTCGCCAGCGAGTGGGTGGACAGCGCCGATGCGCAGGGCCGTGTGCTGGCGCAGACCCTGCTGAGCCCGGATGCGCTACCGCCGTTCGACAACAGTGCGATGGATGGGGTGGCGCTGGCCACTGGCGGACATGGTGCGGCGGCAGGGAGCGAGCATCGCATCGCCGGCAGCCTGGCCGCAGGCGAGGACGCGGTGCATGCGGCCGGGTCGGCGTGGGAGATCATGACGGGAGCCGCTCTGCCGGCAGCCGCCGATGCGGTGGTGCCGATCGAGCAGATCGAGATCCTGGCGCAGCACGACGCACGCCTTGGCCGTATTCGGCTGCGCGCGGATGCGCGCGCCGGCCAGCACATTCGCCGCCGGGGTGAGGACGTGGCCGTCGACGCTCCAGTGATCGCAGCCGGTACCGTGCTGCGCGGGGCGCATGCCCTGCTGCTGGCAGCGCTGGGCTGCGCGCGCGTGGAGGTGGTGCGGCAGCCACGTGTGGCGCTGATCGCCACCGGTCGCGAGCTGGTCGGCGAGCCCGCGCAGCCGCTGCAGCCTGGGCAGATCCGCGATGGCACCAGTGCCTATCTGGTCGGCCAGCTACGTGCGGCCGGTGCACGAGCGGTATGGCAGGGGCGGGTGGGCGACGAGGTGGCGGCATTCGATGCCGCCCTGGCCCAGGCGCGCGGGTCCGGCGCGGAGCTGATCCTCAGCACCGGCGCGGTCTCGCGTGGCCGCTACGACTTCATCCCCGATGCGCTGGCCCGCCACGGTGCGCAGCTGCTGTTCCATAAGGTGGCGGTGCGGCCAGGCAAGCCGATACTGCTGGCGCGGCTGCCCGATGGCGTGTTGTATGTCGGCCTGCCCGGCAATCCGATGGCGAGCGCTGCCGGGCTGCGGTTTTTCGTCGAGCCGATGTTGCGCGGACTGCTCGGCATGCCACCGGAGCAGGGTCTGCCGGTGGTCCTGCAGACACCGTTGCAGGCACGGCCGATCTGGCGGCAACACCTGCGTGCGCGCCTGCTGTGCGACGGCGCTGGCCAGTTGTCGGTGCAGGTCCTGCCGCAGCAGGAATCGTTCCGCGTGGCGCCGTTGCTGCAGGCCAATGCGTGGGTGGTGCTGGAGCCGCAGCCGGACGCTGCCGCCCCCAGCACGCGGGCCCAGGTATACGGCCTGGGCCATCTGCATCCAGCCGCGCCGGCGTTCGAGCCTTGACGCCGGGCCCGTCCGCGCCTGTCTGGACCGGGGTGGTATTGGCCGGCGGGCAGTCCTCGCGCATGGGGCGCGACAAGGCCATGCTGCCCTGGCATGGGCAACCGCTGCTTGCGCATATGCAGGCGCTGCTGCGCGATGCCGGGGCGCAGCGGGTGCTGATCAGCGGCGACCGCCCCGGCTACTCCGGCATCGCCGACGTGCAGCCAGACCTGGGGCCGCTGGGCGGCCTTGCCAGCGTCATCGCGCAGATGGGCGATGCGACCACGCTGGTGGTGGTGCCGGTGGACATGCCGCTCTTGTCGACATCGCTGATCGAGCGCCTGCTGGCGCCTGTGCGGCAGCGCTGTGTCGTGTTCGACGAGCAGATGCTGCCGATGCGGCTGTGCCTCGATGCCGCCGTGCGTGAAGCATTGGCGGCGTTGATGGAAGGAGCGGCCTCGGCACGCTCGTTGCGTGGACTGCAGCGAACACTGCATTGCCATCGCGTGGCTGTCACCGCCAGCGAACGCGCCGCGTTCGTCAATTGCAATACGCCCGAGCAGTGGAGTCAGCTCATTCATGAAAATCCAGATTGAAGGTCAGCATCTGCGGTTCCGCATCGACGAAGCCGAACTGGCCACGCTGCTGGCCGGGCATAGCGTGGATAACCTCAGCCGGCTGCCCAGCGGGCAGGGCGCACGGCTGGTGCGGCACACGGTGAGCCTGACCGGCGGCCATGCGGCCTGCAACTGTGCCACCGACCATTGGCAACTGTCGGTGCCGCGCGACGCGCTGGAAGCGCATGCGCGACGCTTGCCCAGCCGCGACGGCCTGCGCTTCAGTTTCGATGCGGGCGCCGGACATGCCGAACACATGGCGCTGCAGGTGACCTTCGATATCGATGTGCGCGACAGTGCACGCAAGCGCCTGGCGAAGGAGTGACCAGGCGGTACGCATCGCCTTGGCACGCCCGGCGGTCCGAAGTGTCGGACGGTACGCAGGCGCCGCTGCGCTCGGCGCTCATTGCCTGAGCTCAGGCTCCCGTGGTCGATGTCCTCATGGCGCCGGCCGCTTGCGGCGTTCCTGATGGATGCCCGGCACGCGTTCGCAGGCCAGTCCGTGGGCCCGCAGTGCGGCTGTGATCGAGGCTGCGCTGGTATCGTCGTAGCCGGTGCCGCTGCGCAGCGCGACCACGTGCAGCCCTTCGCCTGCCAGCTCCAGCAGCAGTGCCTGTTGTAGCGCCGAATCCTGCGGCAGGGCACGGCGGGAAGCGTCGCGGCGCGCGAGTTCGAGCACGGCATCGGGAATGTCGGCGGCGACCAGTAGCACGTCGGCCAGATTCATCGCACGCAGCGCTTTTAGCGTGAGCAAACCCGGATCGCCCGGGCCGGTACCGACCAGCTGCACGCTGCCGCGCGCCGGCACCGCGCCGGCATCGTCCAGCGCGGCGTCGAACGCGGCTTCCGCAGCGGCATCCTCGCCGGCCTGCAGCAGCAGTGGCACCCGCCCATCGATCACGCCGTCGAACCAGCGCCGGCGGCGGTTCATGTCCGGGAGCTGGCTGCGGATGCGCTCGCGATGGCGGGCGAACAGGCCGGCGAGGCGACCCACCGAGGCGTCCAGCTCGCGCTCCAGCCGCTCGCGCAGGCGACGTGCCAGCATCGGGGCCGCTCCCGCCGACGAAATGGCGATCACCAGCGGGTCGCGGTCCACGATCGCCGGCACCTGGTAGGTCGACAGTTCGGCATCGTCCACCACGTTGACCAGACGCTGACGCGCGCCCGCGGCAGCGGCGACGCGCTGGTTCAAATCGGTGTCGTCGGTGGCCGCGACCACCAGCCACACCGTGTCGATCCAGGCTGGGTCGAAGGCACCGCTCAGCCGCGCGAAGCGCCCGGCCTGCATCAACTCCTCCAGCTCGGGCGAGAGGGCATGCGCATGCAGACGAATCTGCGCACCGGCCTTGAGCAAGGCCAGCACCTTGCGCGTGGCGACCTCGCCGCCGCCGATCACCAGCACGGCGCGTCCCTGCAGGTTTGCGAACAACGGGAACAACGGCATGGCCCACTCCGAAAGATGACTCGCGCCGACCGCATGTTGCATGGCAACATCGGCTCACGTCCACACGCCTCGCCACCGCCAATGCGTGTTCTGCTGGTCAACGATACCGAAAAGCCGATCGGCGAACTGCGCCAGGCGCTGACGCGCGCCGGTTACACGGTGCTCGACGATGTGGCGTCGGTCGGTGCGTTGCTGCACGCGGTGCAGAGCCAGCAGCCGGATGTGGTGGTGATCGACGTGGATTCGCCTTCGCGCGACACCCTGGAACAGTTGTCGATGCTGCACACGCATGCGCCGCGCCCGGTGGTGATGTTTTCCGGCGACGGCGACGATGCGCTGATCCATGCGGCCGTCGGTGCAGGCGTCACTGCCTATGTGGTGGACGGCCTGTCGCCGACGCGGCTGGCGCCGATCGTGCAGGTGGCGCTGGCCCGCTTCGCGCAGGAGAGCAGCATGCGCAAGCGCCTGGACGAGGTGCAGCAGGCCCTGCAGGACCGCAAGCAGATCGACCGCGCCAAGGGGCTGCTGATGGAAAAACGCGGCCTCAGCGAGGCCGATGCGTATGCCGCGCTGCGCCAGCAGGCGATGAAGCAGGGCGTCAAACTGGCCGAGGTGGCGCGACGCATCGTGGCCATGGCCGAATTGCTGGGATGAACCGATGAGCCAAGCCGAACTTCCCACGTTGCGCGTGGCCTACATGCCGCTGATCGATTGCGCGCCCCTGGTGGCCGCGCAGCGGCTGGGGCTGGACCGCGCACATGGCCTGCAGCTGGATCTGCGGCGGCAGGCCTCGTGGGCCGGCGTGCGCGATCGGCTGCTCGCCGGCGAGGTGGATGCAGCGCACGCGCTGGCCAGCCTGGTGTACGCGATCGAGCTGGGCATCGCCGGGCCGCAATGCCCGATGGCCTTGCTGATGACGCTCAACCACAATGGCCAGGCGATCACCTTGGCCCCGGCATTGGCGCAGGCATTGGCCGACGGGCAGGCATTGCCGAAGGCGTTGGCCGGACTGGGCCGGCGCGCAGTGTTCGCGCAGACCTTCCCCACCGGCACGCACGCGTTATGGCTGTATTACTGGCTGGCCGCGCGCGGGGTGGACCCGATGCGCGATGTCGACGTCCTCACGATTCCGCCACCGCAAATGCCCACGGCCCTGGGCAGCGGGCTGGTGGATGGCTACTGCTCGGGCGAGCCGTGGGCGGCGGTGGCGCAGGCGCAGGGTGTCGGAGTGCGGCTGATTCGCAGCGGCGAGTTGTGGCCGGGGCATCCGGAAAAGGTACTGGCCTGCCGGCGCGAGTTCGCGGCCCTGCAACCGGAAGCGGCGCAGCGGCTGACCGCGTGCGTGCTGGAGGCCTGCCGCTGGCTGGAGGCGGCACAGGACCACCGCGCGCAGTGCGCGCAGTGGCTGTCCGAGCCGCAGCATATCGGGGTCTCGGCCACCCATCTGCTCACTTGCCTGGACGCGGTTACCGATGCCTGCAACGGCGACGCGACGGCGCTGGCTTTCCATCGCGATGGAACGGTGAACATGCCGTGGCTGTCCGATGGAGAGTGGTTCCTGAGCCAGTTCCAGCGGTGGGGATGGCATGACGTCCAGGACGAGGACATGGCGCGGCTGCGGGAGATCCATCGCACGGACAGCTACCGCAGTGCCGCAGCGCGGCTGGGGATAGCGGTGCCGGATGACGATCGCCGTCGCAATCGGCTTTTCGATCTACGCTTGGGCGATTGACGGGCTTTGATCCGTTGCTGTGGCGTAGCGTGTCCGATCCGCCATGTCCGCGTTTCGGATCCTTGCGCCGCGTGGTGTCCTCGCCGCGTGCGGGACGCTGTGGCGGCATGGATGCCGCCACGCAGCCTGCAGGGATGGATTCACGGCGTGTCCCGCATGCGGTGAGGGCACCGCGCGCGCCAGGCTTGCCGGCTTGCGCACGGTATTGGTGCATCGCTGCACGAAAGCCGGGAGCGGTCGGGTGTGGCAACGGACGCCGGCCGGCCACAGGCAAGACATGCCTGTAATGAAAACACCATTTTTCAACGACTTGTGCGTGCGTGACGGCCAGGTGAGCGAGTTGGCACGTTGATTGCGTAGCAGTTGGCTGCGGGCGCAACGGCGTGCCCGCAACAACATGCAAGACGGTGCTGCAGATCAACGGCGATCTGTTGCATCCAGGACAACGGCGTCCTTCCGGTTTACCGGAGGGGCGCCTTTTTTTTGGCCATCGCATCCGAAGAGGTCTCCATGCAGCGTTCGTTCTGGCGATCCGGGCATACGCCCACCTTGTTCGCATCCTTCCTGTATTTCGACCTGAGCTTCATGGTGTGGTACCTGCTGGGTCCGTTGCAGGTACCGATCGCGCAGTCGCTGGGCCTGGATACGCAGCAGCGTGCCCTGATGGTGGCGGTGCCGATCCTGTGCGGCGCTGTGCTGCGTCTGGTACTGGGCATGTTCGCCGATCGCATCGGCGCCAAGCGCGCCGGTATGGTCGCGCAGCTCGCGGTGATCGCGGCGCTGTTCGGCGCCTGGCAACTGGGCGTGCACAGCATGGGACAGGTGCTGCTGCTGGGCGTGTTGCTCGGTATTGCGGGCGCCTCGTTTGCGGTGGCCTTGCCGCTGGCATCGCGCTGGTATCCGCCCGAGCATCAGGGCACCGCGATGGGCATTGCCGGTGCAGGCAATTCCGGCACGGTGCTGGCGGCGTTGTTCGCACCGATGCTGGCGGCCGCCTTCGGTTATCAGGACGTGTTCGGGCTGGCATGCATCCCGTTGGTGCTGACGCTGATCGTGTTCGCGACCATCGCCAAAGAGGCGCCCACGCCGGTCGCACGCAAGCAATGGTCCGATTACGGACGGGTGTTGGTGGGCAACCGCGATGCGTGGCGCTTCATGTTCTTCTATGCCATCACCTTCGGTGGCTTCTCCGGCTTCGCCAGCGCCTTGCCGGGCTACTTCCACGATCAGTTCGGCTTCGACGCGCGTACCGCCGGCTGGGCGACGGCGGCCTGCGTGCTGGCCGGCTCGGTCATGCGCCCGCTGGGCGGCGTGATCGCCGACCGTGTCGGCGGCACGCGTGCCCTGCTGACGGTGTACCTGCTGGTGGCCTCGCTGGTGGGCATCGCCGGCTTCGGCGCGGGCGGCGCCACGATCACGCTGGCGCTGTTCGTCCTGACCCTGCTGTGCCTGGGCGCGGGCAACGGCGCGGTGTTCCAGCTCGTGCCGCAGCGCTTCGGGCAGGACATCGGCGTGATGACCGGCCTGATCGGCATGGCCGGCGGCATCGGCGGCTTCGCGCTGGCGGCCGGGCTGGGCGTGCTCAAGCAGCACACCGGCAGCTATGCGTTGGGCATGTGGCTGTTCTCCGCATTCGCGCTTGGCGGCTGGGGCCTGCTGGCCGGCGTCAAGACCCAGTGGCGCAGCGAATGGTCCACCGCCGGCGCGGCGCGCGTCTGACATGTCGACAGGAATCCAGGCAATGAAGCAACCCAGACTCGTCGTCATCGGCAATGGCATGGCCGGCATCCGCACCGTGGAAGAGCTGCTCAAGCTGATGCCGGGCATGTACCACATCACCGTGTTCGGCGCCGAGCCACACCCCAACTACAACCGCATCCTGTTGTCGCCGGTGCTGGCCGGCGAGCAGGAGTTCGACGACATCGTGTTGAACCCGCTGCAGTGGTACCGCGACAACGGCATCCATCTGCATTTGAACACCGAAGTCACCCGCATCGATCGTGTGCGCCGCCGGGTGATCGCCGCCGACGGGACCGAGGCCGAATACGACCGGCTGCTGATCGCCACCGGCTCGGTGCCGTTCGTGTTGCCGATTCCGGGCAACGATCTGAAGGGCGTGATCGGATACCGCGATATCCAGGACACCCGCACCATGATCGACACCGCGCGCAGCAAGCGGCACGCGGTGGTGATCGGCGGTGGGCTGCTGGGCCTGGAAGCGGCCAACGGCCTGAAAGTGCGTGGCATGGACGTGACCGTGGTGCACCTGGCCGGCTGGCTGCTGGAACGCCAGCTCGATCCGGTGGCCGGCAACCTGTTGCAGCAGGCGCTGCGCGCGCGTGGGCTGGAATTCCGTCTGAACACCGCCACCAGCGCTCTGCTCGGCAATGCGCAGGGCGAGGTGGTCGGGGTGAAGTTCGCCGATGGCAGCGAGATCCCGGCCGACCTGGTGGTCATGGCGGCCGGCATCCGCCCCAATACGCGGCTGGCCGAAGAGGCCGGCATCCATTGCTCGCGCGGCATCGTGGTCAACGACAGCCTGCAGAGCTTCGACCCGCGCGTGTACGCAGTGGGCGAGTGCGCAAACCATCGTGGTATCGCCTACGGCCTGGTGGCGCCGTTGTTCGAGCAGGCCAAGGTCTGCGCGAACCATCTGGCGCAGTTCGGCATCGGCATCTATCGCGGCTCGGTGGCCTCGACCAAGCTCAAGGTCACCGGCATCGATCTGTTCTCGGCTGGCGATTTCATGGGCGGCGACGGCTGCGAGGAGATCGTGCTGTCCGATCCCGCCGGCGGCGTCTACAAGAAGCTGGTGATCCGCGACGACGTGCTGGTGGGGGCCTGCCTGTATGGCGACACCGGCGATGGCGGCTGGTACTTCAAGCTGCTCAAGGACGGCACACCGATCCAGGCGCAGCGCGATCAGCTGATCTTCGGCGAAAGCGCGTTGGGCGATGCCGGCACCGGTGGCCAGGATCGCGCCAGCGTGATGGCCGACAGCGACGAAGTCTGCGGCTGCAACGGCGTGTGCAAGGGCACGATTGTCAGGGCGATCAGCGAGCAGGGTCTGTTCACCGTCGACGAGGTGAAGAAGCACACCAAGGCCGCCAGTTCCTGCGGTTCGTGCACCGGGCTGGTGGAGCAGATCCTGATGAACTGCCTGGGCTCCAACTTCCAGGAAACCCCCAAGACCAAGGCGGTGTGCGCCTGTACCGATCTGAGTCATGGCGAGGTGCGTCGCGCCATCCGCGAGCACAAGCTGCTGACCCATGCGCAGGCCTACGCCTTCATGGAATGGCGCACGCCCAACGGCTGCGCCACCTGCCGGCCGGCGATCAACTACTACATGCTGTCGACCTGGCCACATGAAGCCATCGACGATCCGCAGTCGCGTTTCATCAACGAACGCGCGCACGCCAACATCCAGAAGGACGGCACCTTCTCGGTGATTCCGCAGATGAAGGGCGGGGTCACCAATGCCGGCGAGCTGCGCCGCATCGCCGATGTGGCCGACAAGTACGCGGTGCCGATGGTCAAGGTCACCGGTGGGCAGCGCATCGATCTGCTCGGGGTCAAGAAGGAGGATCTGGTGGATGTGTGGCGCGACCTGGGCATGCCCTCCGGCCACGCCTACGGCAAGTCCATCCGCACGGTGAAGACCTGCGTGGGCAGCGAGTTCTGCCGCTTCGGCACGCAGAACAGCACGCAGATGGGCATCGACCTGGAGACCATGCTGGCCAATATGTGGAGCCCGCACAAGGTGAAGCTGGCGGTATCCGGCTGCCCGCGCAACTGCGCCGAGTCCGGCATCAAGGACGTGGGCATCATCGCAGTGGATTCGGGCTGGGAGCTGCACGTCGGCGGCAACGGCGGCATCAAGACCGAGGTGGCGCGTTTCCTTGTCAAGGTGAGCACGCCCGAGGAAGTGCGCGAATACACCGGTGCGTTCCTGCAGCTGTACCGCGAGCAGGCCTATTACCTGGATCGCACCGTGCACTACATCGCGCGGGTGGGGCTGGATTACATCCGTGCCCAGGTGGTCGACGATGCGGCCAACCGGCGTGCGCTGTACGAGCGCCTGCTGTATTCGCTGGAGGGTCTGGTCGATCCGTGGAAGGCGCGCATTGCCGGAGAGCGTCGGCAGGAATATCAACCGCTGCGGATCGCAGCGCCTGCCGCAACGGTGGAGGGATGAGCATGCACGACAATGCGTGGGTCCATGTGTGCGCGCTGCAGGAATTGCCGACGCTGGGCGCACGCGTGCTGGAAGTCGATGGCCTGCCGCCGATCGCCATCTTCCGCACTGCCAGCGATCAGGTGTTCGCATTGCGCGACCGTTGCCCGCACAAGGGCGGGCCGCTGTCGCAAGGCATCGTGGCCGGCGACACGGTGACCTGCCCGCTGCATGGCTGGGCGATCGGCCTGCAGAGCGGGCAGGCCTGCGCGCCGGACGTGGGGTGCGCTCCGCGCTATCCGGTGAAAGTGGAGAGCGGTGCGGTGTGGATCGTGTTGCAGCCGGTGCAGGCGCCGGAGGCCGTCGCCGAGCCCGCGGCATGAGCGAGGGCCTGTCGTCTCCATCCCCGCAGACCGTTGCGCAAGCGTCCGTGGCGTCGCCGATGCACCGCATCACGCGTTCGACCTGCTGCTACTGCGGGGTCGGCTGCGGTGTGCTGATCCACAGCGAGCACGACGACGCGGGCGAGCGCATCGTCGGCATCGAAGGCGATCCGCAGCATCCGGCCAACTATGGGCGCCTGTGCAGCAAGGGGCTGGCGCTGCCGCAGACGACCACCAGCACGCAGGGGCGGGTACTCGTCCCGGAACTGCGCCGACACCGACAGGCGCCCCGTGCGCCGGTGAGCTGGGAGCAGGCGTTCGCTCATGTGACCAACAAACTGGCGGCCATCGTCCAGGAGCATGGGCCCGATGCGGTGGCGTTCTACCTCTCCGGCCAGTTGCTGACCGAGGACTACTACGTCTTCAACAAACTGGCCAAGGGGCTGCTCGGCACCAACAACATCGACACCAACTCGCGGCTGTGCATGTCCAGCGCGGTCACCGGCTACAAGCTGGCGCTGGGCGCCGACGGCCCGCCCACCTGCTACGAAGATCTGGAGCTGGCGCAGACGGTGCTGTTCGCCGGCAGCAACATGGCGTATGCGCATCCGGTGTTGTTCCGACGCCTGGAAGCGGCACGCGCGCGCAACCCCGAGGTCCGCTGGATCGTGATCGATCCGCGCCGCACCGATACCGCAGCCATGGCCGACCTGCACCTGGCGATCGAACCCGGGACCGACGTCGCCCTGTTCAACGGCATGCTGCATCACCTGATCTGGGAGGGTCTGGTGGATGCGCGTTTCGTTGCGGCGCATACCGAGGACTTCGACGACCTCAAGCGAATGCTGCGCGAATACACCCCGCGCATGAGCGCCGAGATCTGCGGTATCTCGCACGAGGACCTGGTGCAGGCGGCCGAGTGGTTCGGACGCAGCCCGGCGGCATTGTCGTTGTATTGCATGGGCCTGAATCAGTCTGCGCACGGCACCGACAAGAATCTGGCCCTGATCAATCTGCATCTGGCCACCGGGCAGATCGGCAAACCCGGTGCGGGGCCGTTCTCGTTGACCGGCCAACCCAACGCGATGGGTGGGCGCGAAGTGGGCGGCATGGCGACGATGCTGGCCGCGCACCGCGAGATCGGCAATGCCGGGCATCGTGCGGAAGTGGAGGCGCTATGGGGCGTACCGGCGGGGCGCATCAGCGACACCCCGGGCACGCCGGCCGTGCAGTTGTTCGAACGTCTGCGCGCCGGCACGCTGAAAGCGGTGTGGATCGTGTGCACCAATCCCGTGCATTCGATGCCGGATATCGCCGGCGTGCGCGCGGCCCTGGAGCAGGCCGAACTGGTGATCGTGCAGGACGCGTTTGCCGGCACCGACACCGTGCCGTATGCCGATGTGCTGCTGCCCGCCGCCAGCTGGGGCGAAAAGGACGGCACCGTGACCAACTCCGAGCGCCGCATCACTCGCGTGCGCAAGGCAGTGGAGCCGCCAGGCCAGGCGCGTGCGGATTGGTGGATCGCCCGCGAGGTGGCGCGTGGGTTGGAAGCCAGATTGCAACCGGGCACAGCGGGCGGGCTATTCGCTTTCGAGACCACCGCGCAGGTCTTCGACGAGCACCGCGCGTTGACGGTGGGCCGGGATCTGGATATCGGCGGCCTGGATTACGCCGTGCTGGACCACGGCCCGCAGCACTGGCCGTTTCCGGCAGGCAGCACGCAGGGGCAGGCGCGGCGCTATGCCGATGGCGTGTTCGCCACTGCCAACGGACGCGCGCGCTTCCACGCCACCGCGTATCGCAAGGTGGCCGAGGCGACCTCGGCGCGCTTTCCGATGCGGCTGCTGACCGGTCGTCTGCGCGATCAGTGGCATGGCATGTCGCGCAGCGGGCGAGTGGCGGCCGCGTTCGCGCACAGCCCGGAACCGAGCTTGCGCATGCATCCGGACGATGCGGCGCGGCGCGGGCTGGTGGCCGGCGACCTGGTGCAGGTCGCCAGCAAGCGCGGCGCCCTGGTGCTGCCGCTGGAGCTGTCCGACGAACTGCGCTCGGGTACGGTGTTTGCGGCGATGCACTGGAGCGGGCAGACGCTCTCCAGTGGCGGCATCAATGAGGTGAGCACGCCGGCAGTGGACGCGCGCTCGCAGCAACCCGAGCTCAAGCACGCGGCCGTGCGGGTGGAGAAGGCGGCGTTCGGCTGGCACCTGCTGGCCGCCCGGCGCGGCGACGCGCTGGTCCTGCAACAGGCGCTGCAGCCGCTGTTGCGCGCCTGCGGCTATGCCAGCCTGCGCCTGCATGCCGAGCCATTGCCAGACGCCGCCGGGCAATGGGCGGTGTTGCACGCGGCCTGCGAACGTGCGCCCGATGCGGCGTGGATCGATCGCCTGGTCGCCGCGCTGCAGCTGCCGGCCGGCGCCGATGTGCTGGAGTATCGCGATCTGCGCCGCGGGCTGATGCGCCGTGTCGGTTGGCGAACGCAGGATGGGCAGAGCCATATCGACGGCCTGTTGCTCACTGCCGCCCAGCCCAGCGATGCCAATCACGCGCTGCTGACCACCGCACTGACCGGCAATCCGTGGCGTGGTGCGCGGCTGGCGGTATTCGCGCAGGCACCCAGCGTGCCCAGCGACCCCATCGTCTGCACCTGCATGAATGTCGCGGCTTCGGCGATCCATGCGGCCATCGACGACGGCGCCGATGTGGCGCAGCTCAAGCACCGTCTGGGCTGCGGCACCGTGTGTGGCTCCTGCGTTCCGCAACTCACCCGGCTATGCCGCCAACCTCGGCTGGCCTGATGCCCCATCTTCCTCCACACACTGCGAGATCCTTCATGTCTGTCACACCTTCCTGCGCGCGTGATGTGGTGTTGTTGTCCGCCGGCCCTGGCGATCTGGAACTGCTCACCATCAAGGCGGTCAAGGCGCTGGCGTCGGCGCAGGTCCTCTTGCTCGACGATCTGGCCAACCCCGAGATCGTGGAGCTGGCACCGCAGGCGCGCGTGATCCGCGTGGGCAAGCGCGGCGGCTGCCGCTCCACGCCGCAGGAGTTCATCTGCCGCCTGATGCGGCGTTACGCCCTGCAGGGGCTGCGTGTGGTGCGGGTCAAGGGCGGCGACGCGCTGTTGTTCGGTCGCGCCGGCGAAGAGATCGATTTCCTGCGCCGAGCCGGCGTTGGTGTGCAGGTGATCAACGGCGTCAGTGCGGCATTTGCCGCTGCCGCTGTGCTGGAAGTCTCGTTGACCCATCGCAGCCACTGCCATGGCATCACCTTCGTCACTGCGCATACGCACGACCATGGCGAGCCGAATTGGGGGGCGTTGGCCGCCAGTGGCACCACGCTGGGCATCTATATGGGGCTGCGCCGTGCAGAGGCGTTGGCAGCGGCCTTGCTGGCGCACCTGCCGGCCAGCACGCCGGCCGCCATCGTGCAGGCGGCCACACGTGCGGAACAGCAACGCCGGCTCACCACGCTGGGCGAGCTGGGCGCCACCGCAGCGACGCTGCCCGCGGGCCTGCCCACCTTGCTGCTGGTGGGCGGCGCGCTGGGCGAAGCGTCGATGGCGTGCGACGATCGCGGCGTTGCGCTGCTGCAGCACGCGATCGGCTGATCCGTCGCGCAAGATCACATCATCTGCGGGCCGGCAATCGCCGATGGCCTTGCCCGCAGAGCTCTGCCGGCGTCACGCACAGGTGGCCACGAACCAGGCGCGGGCAGGGCAGCTGCCTTGGCGTCGCTGCAGGCCGGCACACGTGAGCATGTCGCTCCGCTCCCGCATGGGAGCGCAGTGCGGTGCGCCCCACAGCAGTCCACACAGTGCACGACGGATGCCAATCCTTGTGTCGGCGCTGCACAGAGGGGCAATCCGCTCCACGCCCACGCATCCATCTGCATCCGCATGCACGCCGGACCCAGCGCCGATCCGGCGAGCAATGCAGCCGGTGGAGGGCAACGCGTGCCGTCCGGCTGCCGTCAGCGCCACGGCGTGGTAGCGCTAACCGTCCAAGCCGCAATCCATCTGCGCGTGTGTCAGGTGTGCAAGATTTGCGCAGCGAGCGCAGCGGTTTCTTCCTGCATCGGGGCGGTGTGCACCGCCCAGCCTGGTTTTGCGGGTTGGCACGATAGTTGCGGTAAGGCTCTTACCCAATGACGTACCCGATGTATCGAGAGGAGGCACAGTGGAAGACGGACAAAACAGTACCCGTAGCCGGCGCGGTTTTGCAGCATTGGATCCGGAGAAGCGCCGCATCCTGGCCAGCAGTGGCGGTAAGGCAGCGCATGCCAGCGGCAATGCACACGAATTCACCAGTGACGAAGCACGCGAGGCAGGCCGCAAAGGTGGTCAGGCGGTCAGTCGTGATCGCGATCACATGTCGCGTATCGGCAGCAAGGGTGGCCGCTCCAAGCAGGCCAAGCCGCAGGAAGAATCCGCCTGATGAAGAACCGGCACGCTGCGGCGTGCCGGTTCTCTCAAGGGTCGCAGGATCGGCGGTCGGGCTCCAGCAGAGCGTCTGCGAGCGAAATCATGTCGGTAAGCAATCGATTGCAAAATGAAGTATCTGATAATCAAGCATTCGCACCAGGGCGCCATGGGCGGGCTGTAACTGGTTGATGTCGCTGCGCAAACAGGCGCGAGTGAAAAATTTGCAAGCCTGCCGAAGGGACGACATCGATTGCAGTAAAAATCTGCACTCGGCGCTGGCGAGCCTATCCCGCATCGGCAAATCCTGCATCCGCCTCGGCGATGCCGCTGAAACAGCTGGCAGGACCGCTGCGCTGGCGCCAAAGCGGGCGCGGCAGATGCCCTGAACCGTTAGGGACCGTATGTGCGCTCCGGTCCCCAGCGCACCCTCTTCGCACCTCACGCTTGCCCGCTGCGCCCGTCCGCAGGTTGGAAATATGTGTCGTATCGGCGGGCAGCATGAACAGCTGATGGCACCAACGCGCGCGCCGGTGTGGCGATGAGGCTGGCGTGGTTCGCGTGCAGTGCAAGGCAAGCGCGCCACCGTGCCCCGGGAGAGGTCTGTATGGGCTGGCGATCTCGAGAGCAGGGCGCGACATGCCGTTCACTGGATGCAGCCGCGTCTTTCATGCGGGGGGCTCCAGGCTGAAATTCCGTCATCACTCTCACTGGAGCGCCCACATGGCAGAGCCGAACGAAAATCTGATGGACTGGTTGCGCGATGCGCATGCAATGGAGCAGCAGGCCGAGCAGATGCTCAAGGCCCAGGCCGCGCGTATCGAGCATTATCCGCAGCTCAAGGCGCGCATCGAGCAGCATCTGGAGGAAACGCTGGGACAGCAACGCCTGGTCGAGTCGTGCATCGAGCGCCTGGGAGGGTCGCCGTCCGTGGTCAAGGATGCCATGGGCAAGATGGCCGCATTCGGGCAGGCGATGGGCGGCATGACTGCGTCCGACGAGATCATCAAGGGCGCGATGGCCGGATATGTGTTCGAGAATCTCGAGATCGCCACCTATACCGCGTTGCTGGGCGCGGCCAGGACTGTCGGCGATGTCCAGACCCAGCAGGTCTGCGAGCAGATCCTGCCGCAGGAGCAAGCGATGGCCGACTGGTTGCTGGCCCATCTGCCCGAGCTTACCGAAGAGTTCCTGGTGCGCGATGCCACCCCGGGCGTGACAGCGAAAAAGTAATGCGCCTCGATCGTCCTGGCAGTTGCATGGCCCCGCATTGCGGGGCCTTTTTGCGCCAGCGCCTCTTGCCCTTACCCTTGCGCTTCCATCAGCAACGCGGTTCGGCCATGACAATCCAACAGACCTATCCGATCGGCACCCCCGGGCGCCCCTGGGAAGAGGCCGAGCGCAGCGCCTGGCGCGCGCGCCAGCTGCCCAGGCGTAGCTATGCGATCGATGTCGAACAGCCCATTGCCGCATTGGCCGCGTGCTATGACTGTGAGCAATACGGCACGATCGTCTCGGCGACCGACCGCTACCGGCTGCTGGCGCTACGCAGTGCCATGTGGAATGCCGCGCTGCCATGCGCACTGGTCACCGGTGGCGTGCATGGGTACGAAACCAGTGGTGTGCAGGGGGCGCTGCAATTCCTCCAACAGCGTGGCGCGGACTATGCCGGCAGGATCAATCTGCTGGTGGCACCTTGCGTCAATCCCTGGGGATACGAGCGCGTCCAGCGCTGGAATGCCGAGGCGGTGGATCCAAACCGCGCGTTCGGCCCGCATAGCCCGGCGGCGGAGTCGGCGGCGCTGATGCAACTGGTCGCTGCAACGCCGGGGCGAATGCTGGTGCACATCGACCTGCATGAAACCACCGACAGCGACGAAAGCGAGTTCCGCCCAGCGCTGGCCGCGCGCGACGGCGTGGCATTCGTGCCGGGCAGCATTCCCGACGGGTTCTATCTGGTGGGCGACAGCGAGGATCCGCAACCGGAGTTCCAGCAGGCGGTGATCGCGGCGGTGGCAAAGATCACGCACATCGCGCCACCCGATGCGCAGGGCCAGATCATCGGCGCGCCAGTGGCAGCTCACGGCGTCATCCATTACCCGGTCCGACGGTTGGGCCTGTGCGCTGGCGTCACCGACGCCCGCTACCGCACCACCACCGAGGTTTATCCGGATAGCCCCAAGGCCACGCCCGCGCAGTGCAATGCAGCGCAGGTGGCCGCGATCTGCGCTGCGCTGGATCACGCATTGGCGCAGCCGGGCGGTTGAGCGTCGTCTCGGCGACGGGTGTCCATGGATCTGTCCAGGGCGGTGTGCACTCACGTCCGGTCGTTCACCGCAGGCAGATCCGCAGTGACCGTGGAGGAGGTGCGTCGACTGCATCGACGGCAGCGGGGCTTCATTGCGGCAGTGACATCAGGGCAGGCGCCCCTGCGCAGTGGCCTGGCGCACATAGTCGGCCACCAGGTGCGCCTCCATCGGTCTGGACAGCAGATAGCCCTGCGCTTCGTCGCAGCCCCAGCCACGGAGCAGGGCGATCTCGTCGGCATGCTCAACGCCCTCGGCCACGGTGCGATAGCCCAACGCGCTCGCCAACCGCACGACCGCCTCTGCGCGCGTCTGCATGCCGGATTTGTTGGCAATCCCGGTCACCAGCGAGCGATCCAGCTTGAGGACGTTGACCGGCAGTTCGGTGAGGTAGCCGAAGTTGCTGTAGCCGGTCCCGAAGTCGTCGATGGCCACGCTGACGCCGGCCTCGCGCAGTGCACGCAGGCGCGGAACCGCTTCGACGTTGCTGCGCAGCCAGCGGCCCTCGGTGATTTCCAGTTCGATCCGCGCGGTGGGGATCTCCAGCTCCCTGCAGCGGTTGATCACGTCCGCAGCCAGATTGATGTTGCCGAAGTCGCGCGAGGACAGGTTGATCGAAATCGAGAATTCCAGCCCCTGTGCGCGCCACTGCGCCAATTGCTGCAGCGCCTTCTCGATCACCCAGGTGGTGACCGTGCACATCAGCGCGGTCTTCTCGAACAGGGGGATGAACTCGTCCGGGCCGATCGGCCCAAGGCTGGCGTGCTGCCACCGCAGCAAGGCTTCGAAGCCGGTGACCGACAGGTCCGCCAGGTGGATGCGTGGCTGAAACACCAGGCGAAACTCACCCGCCTTCAACGCGCTTTCGGCGTCCAGCGCCAGTCGATAGGAGCGTTGGATGGCATCGTCGTGCGATGCGCTGTACCAGCACACGATGGCGTGGTTGTTGATGGCATCGCCGAGCGCGACCAATCCCTTGCGCATGACGTCGTTGGTATCGGGCCGCTGCGGAGCGAAACGCACCACGCCGGCGTGGAAGGTCAGCGACATCGGTACCCCGGCGGCGTCCACTGGCTTGTGCAGCATGTCGCGCAGATCCAGCAGCAGGTCTTCCATCTCGTCGGGCGCGGAATTGAGCAGGAAGAATGCGAACCGCATTGGCGCCACGTGATACACCGTCGCCTTGCCGCGCAGCGCACGGGTCAGCACGTAGCTGGCATGCCGGATCAATTCTTCCAGCGGCTGCATACCCAGCGCTTGACGCGCTTCGTTGGCGGCCTGGGTATCGTAGACCTCGATGAAGGCCGCGATGGTGGGTACGTGATGGCTGCCCATGGCCAGCGCATCCAGATCCGACTGCAACTGACGCGCGTTGAACAGGCCGCTATGCGGCTCGCGGCGGCCCGCCCCGAACTGCAGTTCCAGTTGTGCGGCAGCCACGTTGGCGAACATGCGCAACTGTTGGTGCTCCTGGCTGGCCAGACGGCGCTCGCGCGTGTCGATCACGCACAGGGTGCCGCAGATTCCGGTTTGTGGCGCGCCGACCGGCACGCAGGCGATAAAGCGCGCCGGCAGCCCGGGAAAGGCCGCGTCACCCAGCTGGATCGATGCCAGTACCTCGTGTTCGATCAACTCGGAAATGCCAGCGGCCGAGGTCGACGCTGGCGGACAGACGGCGATGGCTCGCTCGACATGGTCCGGGTCGATGCCGCGGGCAGCGAGCACGCGCATCCGGCCGCCTTCGGTGATGGTGAGTGCGGCGGCGGGGGCGACCAGCGCATGACACAGCAAGCGGGCGATCTGCTCCAGCGGTTCCATGCCGCCCAAGTCGATCGGGACTCCCGACCAGTCGGACTGGCGTTCCTGCATGTTGTCTCCCGAGGCCGGCGTCATGTCGTCAGATTCCGTGTCGATGATCACGCACTGCACGCGTACTAGAAACATATCCGGGTCGTCGACAGGTGACGAAGCGGCGTTCGGAGCACGCAGACAGGATAATCGCTGGACGAAATTTTTGCGTGCGAACAAGCGGACTCTACGAACCAGAGTATATCGCCCACTGGATATACCCATCGGCTATCGCCGGCGCGTCACCGATGTGGCGAAATCGAATTGGTCTTACCCAATAAGCGAGCGCATCCGGACCGACAATGGGTGCCGCCTGATCGTGCAGGCCAGGCCTGGCAGGAGAGTGGTTCGCCTGGCTGTCAGGATAATCAGTGGCATGAGGCGGCACGGCGACAATGAGCGAAGCGGCATTCCTCTTCGGGCCGCCAATTGTCCCAAAAGAACTATTATTTCAAGCATCCTCTACGATTGACGAATACCGGACGCTGCAATTCGTCGCATCGGCGGGCGCGAGCGGACGAATAGACAGATCGGCCCGGAATGGCGTGCATCTTTATAGTTAGTGATATTAATCACAGTTTCATTCATATCGATTCGATTATTAATTCTTCACCCTTTAACTGCGATTGGTATTAAAGCTCTTCCGTTGCCAAGGCGACAGAAGCGGGTTTTTGTCACCGATAAACTCCATCTCACTCCATTGCCAACACGGGCGAGCGCAACCGTGGATTGCGCGTTCCCGTCACAGGGGGAATCAGAATGAATCGTGCATTTGCGCTGGTCTGGAACGCTGCCATCGGCAATTGGGTCGTGACGCATGAATTGGTGCGGCGGCGCCGCAAATCCGGCGCCACCCGCAGGGCATTGCCGCAACTGATGATCCTGGCAGCCGGGGCGGCGGCTCCCGCACTGGCCTGGGGGGCCTGTACGCCGGCGATACCGGCAGCAGGGGCGACCGTGACCTGCACCGGGCTCGCCGGCGTCGGCAACAGCTTCGCCAGCAACGCGAATAATCTCACTGTCAATGTGGCGTCCGGCACGCAGATGACAGCCGGGCTGCTGGGCGGTACCAGCATCGCGCTCACCGGGACCAACGCCACCCTCAACAACAGCGGCACCATCGATCCATCGATCCTTGGCCTGCTGTCGGTGCTGGGCACCGGCGTCACCATGGGCAATGCCGGTTCCACCACGGTCACCGCGAACAATCTGGCCAGCGGCTCCATCTACGGCACCGGTGGCCTGCTCGGCGCCAATCTGCTCAATCTCGACGGCATGGCACTGGGCATGACCTCGGCCAGCAACGGCACCGTGCAGATCAACAATGCCGGCCTGATCAGCAGCAGGCCGCTGTTGAATCTGTCGGTGCTGGGCGCAGACACGCCGGTGATCGCGGTCAGCGGCGGCGGCACGGTCAATGCGATCAACACCGGCACCATCGAAGGTCGGGTCGCGTTCCAGAGTTCGGCTGCGGGCAATGCCTTCATCAATAGCGGCACCATCACCGGTAGCGTGTCGATGGGAGCGGGTAGCACCAATACCTTCACTGCGGTCACCGGTAGCAGCGTCAACAGCGGCGGCGGGCTCGCGCTGGAGTTGCTCGGCCCTGGTGGATTGCTGAGCTTTGCGCGCACCGGAGTCGTGGATGGCGGTGCGGGCGGAAGCAATACGCTGTTGCTGCAGAACTCCGCTAGCGGCACCGGCAGCGGGAGTGCGGGCACCGGCACGTTGAGTACCGATCAGTACATCAACTTCGGCACGTTACGCGTCAACAGCGGCACCTGGTCGCTTGCCGGCGCCAGCAATTTCGGCAGCAGTGCGCTCAATGGAGGCGTATTGCGCACCGCGACCCCCGCGCAGCTGGGATCTGCGATCTCCGCCAATGGTGGGGCGCTGGAGGCCACTGCCGCCGGTCTGACCCTGGCCCCGAGCGGCGGCATCACGCTGGGGGCGGGCGGATTGACGGTGCAGGGCACCAATGGCCTGACCATCGGCAGCACCATCACCGGTGCAGGCGGTTTGGTCAAGAGTGGAACCGGGGGGCTGACCCTGACCGGTACCAATGGTTTCAGTGGCGGGGTCACGCTGGGTGGCGGTACCGTGACGGCGGGCAACAGCGCCGCACTGGGCACGGGCACGGTGACCGCCGCCGGCGGCAGCTTGCTGGCCAGTGCCGCAGTGAACCTGCCGAATGCCTTCGTGCTCAACAGCGCACTCAGTGTCGGGGGATCCAATGCGGTGCGGCTCGGCGGCGCGATCAGCGGTAGCGGCACGCTGACCAAGGTCGGCACCGGCATGCTCACCCTGGGCGGCGCCAATACCTATCTCGGTGGCACTGTGCTCGGCGCCGGCACCACCATGCTCGAGAGCAGCGCCGCGCTCGGTACGGGTACGGTGACCGCTGCCGGCGGCGCGCTGGATAATGCCGTTCCGCTGTCGCTGGGCAATGCGTTCGCATTGACCAATCCCCTCGGCGTCGGTGCGAGCGGCAACGCACTCAGCCTGACCGGAACGCTCTCCGGTGCCGGCGGCCTCACCAAGACCGGCACCGGTGTGCTGACATTGGCTGGCAACAACACCTACCTCGGTGGCACGACGCTGGCGGCAGGGACCCTGGAGCTGGGCAGCAATGTCGCGTTGGGCAGCGGCGCGCTCAACGTCACCGGCGCAGCCAACCTCAGCAGCAGTGCGCCACTGGTACTGGGTAACGCCATCACGTTGTCGGCGCCGTTGAACTGGACCGGCACGCAGGCCATGACCCTGGCGGGCACCATCGATGGCAACGGCGCGCTGCTCAAGAGCGGCGCAGGCGATCTCACCCTGAGCAATAGCAACGCCTACACGGGTGGGACGACGTTGAGCGCCGGACGTCTGGTGGTCGGTTCGGCCTCTGCGTTGGGTACCGGTACCCTGACCGCCAGCGGCGGTGTCCTCGATGCGAATGCGGCAACCAGCGTGGGCAATACGCTGGCGCTCACCGGTACGCTGGGCGTGGGCAGCAATGGCACCGCGCTGACGCTGGCCGGCACCATCGCCGGGACAGGCGGTTTGAACAAGCTCGGCGCCGGCACGCTTGCATTGATCGGCTTGAACACCTATGCCGGCGGCACCACGCTCACTGCCGGCACCTTGCAGGTCGCCACCGGTGCCGCGCTCGGTAGCGGCGGATTGACCGTCACCGGCAATGCCAATCTGCAGGCATCTGCACCTACTACCTTGAGCAATGCGATCGCAGTGAACAGCGGCGCATTGACGCTCGATGGCGCGCAGGCACTGACGCTGAGCGGGGCGATCGGCGGCGCAGGCAGCCTGGTCAAGTCCGGTAGCGGCGATCTCACGCTCAGCGGCAACAACCTGTTCGGCGGAGGCACCACCCTGAGTGCCGGCAAGCTCAACATCGCCAGCGATACCGCGCTCGGCGTCGGTGCGCTCAGCGCTGCTACCGGCACCACGCTGGACACGCTTGCGGTGAGCACGCTTGTCAATGCGATCGCATTGACCGGCCTGGTCAACATCGGTGGCAGCGCCGCATTGACCCTCACCGGCGACATCGCCGGGGCCGGTGGCCTGGACAAGCTCGGTGCCGCCAGCCTGACCCTGAGCGGCAACAACAGTTACGCAGGCGGCACGCGGCTGAGCGCGGGCAGTCTGGTACTGGGAAGCGATACCGCGTTGGGAAGCGGCACCCTGACCGCTGCCGGCGGGCTGCTCGACAGCACCACCACGCGTACCCTCGCCAACGATGTCGTGCTGGCCGCGGACCTGCAACTGGGCGGCAGCCAGGACCTCGCACTGACCGGCGTGATCGGCGGAAGCGCCGGCCTGGTCAAGAACGGCGGCGCGGCCTTGACGCTGAGCGGCGCCAATACCTTCGCCGGCGGCGTGGATCTCAATGCCGGTGCCTTGCTGGTCGGCAGCGGCACGGCATTGGGTAGCGGCGTGTTGACCGCCGCCGATGGCACGCAGCTGCAGGCCACCGCCGCCACCGCGCTGGGCAACGACGTGGTGCTGAATGGCGCGCTGTCGCTGACCGGCAGCAACGCACTCGATCTCACCGGCAGCGTCAGCGGAACCGGCAGCCTGATCAAGCAGGGCGCCGGCGCGTTGACCCTGTCCGGCAGCAATCTCTACAGCGGCGGCACGTCGTTGAATGCGGGCGCCTTGATCGTCGGCAGCAATACCGCGCTCGGCACCGGGGCGCTCATCGCTGCCGGCGGCACCCAACTCAGCGCCGCGATCGCCGCGAGCTTGCAGAACGCAGTGACGCTCGACGGGGCCTTGTCCATCGATGGCCAGGATCTGGCGCTGAACGGCGTCATCGACGGCGCCGGAAGCCTGATCAAGAACGGAGCGCAGACGCTCACCCTCAACGGCAGCAACACCTGGTCCGGTGGCCTGCAGCTGCAGGCCGGCACCGTAGTGGTCGGCAGCGACACCGCCCTGGGCACCGGCACGCTGACTGCTGCGGGAGGCACGGCGCTGGATGCCACCACTGCAGTGACCTTGGACAACGCACTCACGCTGACCGGAGCATTGACGCTGCCCGGCACGCAGGACCTCGCACTGGGCGGCGTCATCAGCGGCGCCGGCAGTCTCGACAAGCAAGGGGCTGCCACGCTGACCCTGGGCAATGCCAATACCTTCGACGGCGGCGTGACTCTGGATGGCGGACGCCTGGTGCTCGGCAATGCGACGGCAATGGGAACGGGCGCACTCGCGGTCGATGGCGCAGCCGAGCTGGAGACCACGGCCGCGCTTGGCGTCGCCAATACGCTGCAGTTGAACAGCCAGCTCACCCTGGTCGGCAGCAACGATCTGGCGTTGAACGGCGCGATCGGTGGCAGCGGTCGCCTGGTCAAGACCGGCACCGCCACGCTGTCACTCAACGCAGGCAACAGTTACAGCGGCGGCACCACGCTCGCTGCCGGCACGATCGCGGTCGGGGCCGATGCTGCGCTCGGCACCGGTACGCTGTCGGTGACCGGTGACTCGACCATGAGCAATGCGATCGCCGTGGCGTTGGGCAATGGCATCGACCTGGGAGCCGCGCTCACCGTGGACAACGCGGCGGACATGCTGGCAAGCGGCAGCATCGGCGGCGTGGGCGCGCTGACCAAGACCGGCCTGGGTACCTTGACGCTGACCGGGAGCAACACCTACACCGGCCCGCTGGCGATCCAGGGCGGAACCCTGGTCGCCAGTACCGCGGCGGCGCTGGGCGCTCCCGGTACCGTGGATGTCGCGGCGGGCGCCACCTTGGACCTGAGCAGCGGAGGGCTGATCGGTGCGCTCACGGGCGCCGGCAGCGTCGACACCGCTGCCGGGGCGACCCTGCAACTGGGCGGCGGCGATTTCGCCGGTGCACTGGGAGGCGGCGCGCTCGACAAGATCGGCACCGGCACCCTGCGCCTGCTCGGCACCAGCGTGATCGGCGGCGGCACGCAGGTGAGCGGCGGCACCCTGGATGTCGTCGGCAGCCTGGGCACCAGCGCAGTGAACGTTGCGCTGGGCGGCACCCTCACCGGCAGCGGCAGCAACGGGAGCATCGCCAGCGGCGCCACCATCGGCGATGGGGGGCGGCTGGCGTTGACCAGTGGCAGCTCGCTCAGTGTCGCCGGGCTGACCCTGGCGCCGGGCGCATCGCTGGACGTGGCGCTCGCTGCGCCCAGCGCCACCCGGCTGCTCGCGGTCAATGGCGACCTGATCCTGGACGGGACGCTCAACATCACCGATATCGGCGGCTTCGGAACCGGCGTCTATCGGCTGATGGACTACACCGGCGCGCTGACCGACAACGGCGTGTTGTTCGGCATCATTCCCGGCAGCATCGACATCAGCCAGCTGGCGCTGCAGACCGCGATCGGCCAGCAGATCAATCTGGTGGTCACCGCACCGGGCAGCATCGTGCAGTTCTGGGACGGCGTGCAGACCACCGCCAACGGCAGTGTCGACGGTGGCGCTGGCACATGGGGTGCGGCGACCAACTGGACCAGCCAGGATGGTTCGACCAACAGCACCTGGCAAGGCGATTTCGCGGTGTTCTCCGGCACCGCTGGCAGCGTGGGCGTGCAGGGCACGCAGAATGTCGGCGGCCTGCAGTTCGTCAGCGATGGCTATCAGCTCACCGATGCCGGCGGCGGTGCGCTGGCGGTGAGCGCACCGCTCACGGCGGTGCGTGTGGATCCCGGCGCCAACGCCGCGATCGATGTCGCCATCACCGGAACCGGCGGCCTGCAGAAGCTCGACACCGGCACCCTGCGGCTCGGCGCGGCCAACACCTATGCCGGCGGTACCACGCTCAGCGCCGGCACCCTGGTACTCGGCGATGTGCAGGCACTTGGCAGCGGCGCGCTGACCGCCGCTACCGGCACCGCGCTCGACAGCACGCAGGCGTTGGCGGTCGGCAATGCCGTGGTGCTCGATGGCGCATTGAGCGTGCTCGGCAGCAACGACCTGGGCCTGTCCGGATCCATCGGCGGGACGGGTAGTCTGATCAAGAACGGCGCCGCCACGCTCACCCTGGATGGCAACAACAGCTATGCCGGCGGCAGCGTGTTGAACGCCGGCACCCTGGCGCTGGGCAGCAATACGGCCCTGGGCACCGGCAGCCTGTCGGTGCTGGGCGATGCCAGCTTGAGCAACGCGATCGCGTTGGCGCTGGGCAACAGCATCGATCTCGGTGCGGCGCTGAACATCGCCAGCGCTGCGGATCTGACCCTGACCGGCACGCTCAGTGGCGCCGGTGCGCTGACCAAGACCGGGGCCGGCGGCCTGACCCTGGCCGGTGCCAATACCTTCAGTGGTCCGGTGTCGGTGCAGGCCGGCGTGCTCGCCACGTCGGCCACCGGCACGCTGGGCAGCGCCAGCACGGTGGAGGTGGCCGCCGGTGCCGGGCTGTCGCTGGGCAGCGATACGAGCCTGAGCGCAGTGACCGGGCAAGGCACTGTCGCGATCGGCGCCGGCAATACGCTGCAGCTCGGTGGCGACAACAGCGATCGCAGTTTCGCCGGCAGCTTCAGCGACGCGGGCAATCTGGAAAAGCTGGGCAGCGGCAGCTTGCAATTGACCGGCACCAGCACGCTGGGCGGCAGCACCCGGATCATCGGTGGCACGCTGGACGTGGACGGCACGCTGGCCAGTGCTGGCGGCCTGAGCGTGGGAGCGGGCGGCACCCTGAGCGGTGGCGGGGTGGCCGATGCCGCTGTCGCCGTCAACGATGGCGGACGCCTGGTGGTGAGCAGCGGCGCGTTGCTGACCACCGGCAGCCTGAGCATGGCGCCCAATGCCACACTCGACGCCTTCCTGGGCATTCCCGGCCAGACCGGGGTGCTGGCGGTCAACGGCGATCTGACCCTGGACGGCACGCTCAACATCACCGATGTCGGCGGGTTCGGCAGCGGCGTCTACCGCCTGATCGACTACAGCGGCACCCTGACCGACAACGGCCTGGGATTGGGCACGCTTCCCGGCAGCGTGGACCCGTCCCAGCTGAGCCTGCAGACCGCGCTGGCCCAGCAGGTCAACGTGGTGGTGCTCTCGCCCGGCAGTAACGTGCAGTTCTGGGATGGTGCGCAGACCGTTGCCAATGGCGGCATCGATGGCGGCAGCGGGACTTGGACGGCGGGGGGAACTAACTGGACCTCGATCGACGGTGCGACCAACAGCGATTGGCAGAGTGGATTCGCGGTCTTCGGCGGCACGGCCGGCACTGTCGATGTGCAGGGCACCCAGAGCATCGTCGGCATGCAGTTCCTCACCGATGGCTACGTCCTGAACGGTGGCGGCGCGCTGAGCGCCGATGCCGCCAACACCATCATCCGCGTCGACCCCGGCGTCACCGCCACCCTCGATGCCGCCATCACCGGCACCGGCGGCCTGCAGAAGCTCGATACCGGGACGCTGATACTCGGTGCCGCCAATACCTATGCCGGCGGCACGGCGCTGGCGGGCGGCAGCCTGATCCTCGGCGATGCGCAAGCGCTCGGCAGCGGCACGCTGACCGCCGCCGCCGGTACCGCGCTCGACAGCACGCAGGCGTTGGCGGTCGGCAACGCCGTGGTGCTCGATGGCGCAATGACCGCGCTGGGCAGCAACGACCTGAGCCTGTCCGGCCCCATCAGCGGGACGGGCAGTCTGATCAAGAACGGTGTCGCCACGCTCGCGCTTGGCGGTACCAACAGCTACACCGGAGGAACGGTGCTTGGCGCTGGCACGCTGCTGGTCGGCAGCGACAGCGCGCTGGGGACTGGCGCCTTGTCGGTGACCGGCGATGCGGTCCTCAGCAATGCGATCGCCACGGTCCTGGGTAACGCGGTCACGCTGGGCGCCACGCTCAGCGTGGCGACGCCCGCAGCGATGACGCTGAGCGGCGACATCGGTGGCAGCGGTGCGCTGCTCAAGACCGACACCGGCACCCTGACGCTGACAGGTACCAACAGCTACACCGGTGGCACCACGGTCGATGCCGGCACCCTGGCGGGCGATAGCGCGAGCCTGCAAGGCGCCATCGTCGATAACGCCACGCTGGTGTTCGATCAGGCGAGTGGTGGCGTGTTCACCGGTTCGATCACCGGCACCGGCAGCCTCGTGAAGGACGGCGCAGGCGCCCTGCGGCTCGATGGCGCCAATGGCTATACCGGCGGTACCAGCATCGTGGCCGGCAGTCTGATCGGCGATACCAGCAGTCTGCAGGGTGGCATCGTCAACAACGCCGCACTGGTGTTCGACCAGGCGAGCGGCGGTGTGTACGCGGGCACGATCAGCGGCACCGGCACGCTGGAAAAGAGCGGCGCCGGCGCACTGCAACTGACCGGTGCCAACAGCTATACCGGCGGTACCCTGGTCAGCGCCGGCAGCCTGATCGGCGACACCAGCAGCCTGCAAGGCGACGTGGTGGACAATGCCACGCTGGTATTCGACCAGGCCGCTGAAGGCACCTTCGCCGGCACCATCAGCGGCGTCGGCAACGTCGTGAAGCAGGGCGGCGGCGTGCTGACACTGGTCGGCGCCAACAGCTACAGCGGCGGCACCACGCTTGCCGCCGGCACCTTGCAAGGCAGCACCACCAGCCTGCAGGGCAATATCCTCAACAATGCCGTGCTGGTATTCGACCAGGCCGGAGATGGAACATTCGCCGGCAACATCGCCGGCAGCGGTGCACTGCTCAAGACCGGCACCGGTGCGGTCACGCTGGCTGGCACCAACACGTATCTGGGTGGCACCACCGTCGCCGCCGGCAACCTGATCGGCAATACCGGCAGCCTGCAGGGCGACATCACCAACAACGCCACGCTGACCTTTCTGCAGACCACCAACGGGACGTATTCGGGCCGGTTGTTCGGCGTCGGGCGTTTCGTCAAGAACGGGCTGGGCACCTTGCTGCTCACCGCCAACAGCAGCGGCTTCAGCGGGCCGACCGAGGTCAATGCGGGCACCTTGAGCATCGGCAATGCGGCCAGTCCGGGCGCCGCGCTCGGCGGGCCGGTCACGGTGGGGCCGGGCGGCACGCTCACCGGCAGCGGTACCGTCGGCAGCCTGAATCTCTCCGGTGGCAGCCTGCTGATCGGCGGCAGCAACGGCACGCTCAGCGTCGGTGGCGATGCCACCGTCGGCAACGGCTCCACCCTGCAGGTGACGCCGGGGGCGGACGGAGAGGTGACACCGTTGACGGTCGGTGGCGCAGCGGTCGTCGCGCCCGGCAGTACCCTGCAGGTGGTACGCGGTGCCGAATGGCCGCTGTTCACCGAGGTTCCGGTGATCAATGCCGCCGGTGGGGCGAGTGGGCAATTCAGCAACGTCGTATCCGACTACGCCTTCCTCGAACCGAACCTCGAAACCCGAGCCACCGGTCTGTCGATCTGGTTGGGGCGCAATACCGTGGCGATGATCGATACGGTGACCACGCCCAACCAGCAGGCCGCGGCATCGGCCGTGGAGGGCCTGCCCACCACCAGCCCGGTGTATCAATCGGTGGTCCGCCTGCCCGACGATCCGGCGGCGATCGTCACCGCCTTCGCCTCGCTGTCGGGCGAAAGCCACGCCAGCACCGCCACCGCACTGCTGGACAGCCGCTTTCTCGCCGGCGGTGTCGGCAACCATCTGCGCGGCGACAGCCAGGATGCCCGGATCGGCGACACCACGGTGTGGATCGCCGGGCGCAGCCTGCCCAACCGTGTCGATGGCGATGCCGCTACGCAGTCGGTGCGCCGCCAGGACAATGGCCTCATGGCCGGCGCCGAACGTCGCATCGGCGAACGCAGCACGATCGGTGTGGCGCTGGGCAATCAGGACATCGAGAGCTGGTCGCGGGAGTGGGGCGATCGCGCCGAGATCGATGGCACGCATGTCGGCGTCTATGGGCAGTTCGCCTGGTCGGCGTTCTCGCTGCAGGCCACCGTGGACTACGCCGACTACGAGGTGGAAAGCGCGCGTCGCGTCCTGCTACCTGGCGTGCTCGAAGAACGGCTTGTCGGCGACTACGATGCCACCGCGGTGACTGCATCGCTGGAGGCATCCTGGCAGTGGCGCAGCGGCGATGCGGTCTACAGCCCGTTCCTGGCTGCCGACTACACCCGGCTGAAGACCGATGGCTTCAGCGAACGTGGCGGAATCGCCGGACTCTCGGTCCGGGGCGCCACCGACGAATTCGTCACCGGCACCCTGGGCGTGCGCGGGCGCTGGGCCTTGAGCCAACCGGCATCCCTGTACGCGTCGCTGGGCTGGCGGCACGCCTTCGGGGATCGTGCCGTGCAGCGATCGGCGGGCTTCATCGGCACGCAGGCGCAGTTCGCGGTGCAGAGCGTCACCCTGGCCGAAAATGCGGCAGTCGGCGAGCTGGGGCTCAGCCTGATCACTTCGCCCAACAGCCGCATGTCGCTGTCCGTGCAGGGGCTCAACGGCGATGGCCAGACCGCCTATGGCGGGCAGCTGACCTGGGGCTGGAGCTTCTGAGCGCCGGCTGCGCGAGACGGCCAGGCCCCGGAACGCGCAAGCCCCGGCATGCCGGGGCTTGCGCTTGCTCGATTCGCCGCGCGTCAGTGACGTCGCGGCTCAATTGCTGCGGTCCGCCGCCGCGGTGCGGTCAGAACTGCCAGCGCAGGCCGAGGTTGGCGTTGATGCTGTCCGCGTCCGAACGGGCGCGTTCGGCACCGACGTTGCCATACACCGAAAACGCCGCATTGATCTGGTAGCGCACCCCCACCGAGGCGCGCAGCGCCTGCTTGGCGACAGGCTCGCCGGCCACGTTGAAGCGGGCCTCCGGCAATCCGGTGAACCAGGCGGTGAAGTCGGTGGACGGGTTACCCAACAGCGAGCGGTACGCCAGCAGGCCATCGAAATCCCACTGGCCGCGGGTCAGCTGGCCGCGTACGCCCGCTTCGGCGTATCCGGCGCGCAGGGTATCGCGGCCGGCGCTCAGTCCCAGGCCGGTGCGCGAGGTTTCCCCGAACGCGTCCTGGGTCTGGCTGACCACCCCGGCGGCGAGAAACGGCGACAGGCCTGCCTGCGGCATCAGACCGACTTCGGCGCGCAGCGACCAGTGGGTGTCGTGGCGGCGATTCTGCAGCCGTTCGCCGATGCTGCCCGCCTGCACATTGCGTTCGGTCTCCACATCGCTCATGCCGTACGAGCCGATGCCCGAAACGTAGGCCTGGCCGAGCGGTTGGTAGACATACGCGCTCATCGCATAGCGGTCCGCACGCAGGCGGCTGGCGGAGGCATCGATCTGCGCACGATCCTGGCCCGCGGTCACCGCCGCACCGACGATGGTGCCGGCGCCGCCCACCGGCAGATCCGCGCCAACGGTGGTGGCCTGCTGGGTGTAGTCGGCGGCGGCAAATCCGCTGCGGGTCAGGTCGCCATCCAGGTAGCTGCCCTGCATCCAGGTGGCCAGCGAGGTGGTGTCGGCGAGATAGGGCAGGCGATCGGCAGCGACCCGCGCGTCGTTGAGCGCGGACTGGAAGCCCAGCGTGCGTTCGATGCCATGCACCTGGCCGGCCAGGGTCGGCAGCGATGCGGCCACCTGTGCGTCGGAAGCGCCGATCAACGCACCGGTGGCGGTGATCAGCCCACCCAGGTTGTCGGTGTCGCCGGCGGCCACGCGGGTATCCAGTGCCTTGACCAGCGCATCGGCTTGCTTGGCGCCATTGACCACCGCCTGCGGCGCACCTGCCGCCTGCGCGCTGGCGGCGGAGGCATTGCGGGTCAGCGTGGCGGTCACCGAGGTGGGCGCGTAGCTGAGCGCAGCGGTCCAGAAGAAATTGTTGGCGTACTGCACGCGATCGAACGTGCCCAGCAGGGTTCCGGCGGTGACGATCCGTTCGCTGCCGCCGACGCTGTAGCCTGCCGCTTCGGGCAGCAACAGCAGGTTGCCCTTCAGACTGGCCTGGCCGGTCACGGTCAGCCCCTTGCCCAGTTCGATGGCCGTGGTACCGGTGGAATTGACCAGGCTGTAGCCGCCGTTGATCACGCCGCCGCGCGATTCGAACGTGGCGGAGTTGAGCACGATCACGTCCGAGCGCAGGCTGCCGCTCAGCGACAGCACACCGTCGCTGACGCTGGTGCCGCCGCTGTAGGTGTTGCTGCCGCTCAGGGTGAGCCGGCCGGCACCGTTCTTGGTGAGCCCGCCGGGACCGGAGATGGCATTGCTGAAGGTGCTGTCGTAGCCGGCACCGACATTGGCCGCCCAGTTGCTGGCGAACTGCGCCGGCCCCTTGATCGCCTTGGCCGCATTGACCAGGCCCCAGCCGTACAACACATCCACGCCGGGGGCGCCCAGATCGGTAGCGGTGGTCAGCAAGGTCTGCTGCAGGTTGGAGGCGCTCATCCAGGGGTAGACGCCCAGCACCTGCGCCGCAACGCCGCTGACGGCCGCAGTGGAGAACGAAGTGCCGGCGACCTGGCCTTGCAGTTCGGTGCCGGCCAGCGCCGGCGCGGTGAAGCTGCCCGGCGCCACCAGGCACCACTGCGCGGCCGCGCCGCAATGATTGGAATAGCTGGTCAGACCCGCCGGGTTGCCTGCGCTGTCGACGTTGATTGCGCCCACTGCCAGCCAGTTGTTGCGCACGCTGGTCTCCTGGACCGGCGTGGCCGCCGGGTAGGCCGCCTCGTCCGCGCCGGCGTTGCCGGTGGCGGCCACGATCAGTGCGTCGGCCTGGACCAGCGGCGTCAGCGCGAAACGCCAGGCCAGGGCCGCATTCGCGCTGCCGGCGGCGTCGGCATACGATGCCCCGATCGACAGGTTGGCGATACGCGTGCCGGCAGCGGCCAGGTCCACTGCGGCGCGGCGCGTCTGCTGGGTACCGCAGGAATTTTCGGCGCAGATGCGCGCATACAACAGGTCGGCATCCGGCGCGATGCCGCCGGCGAAGCCCTCCTGGTCCGAACCCACCACCAGCGCAGAGATCACCGTCCCGTGGCCACGCAACGCGTTGGAGGAAGACTCTGGCGTTCCGGGACTGGCGGTGTAGTCGGTGAAGCCATCGACCTTGCCGCTGAGCGGGGCATAGCTCGCGTAGAGATTGTCGTCGAGGACGGCCACCTTGACACCCTGGCCCTTGGCGCCGGCCTGCTGCGCCAGATCGGCATTGATCGGAACCAGCAGATTGCTGCCCACGCCTTGATAGCGGGCAGGCGCCGGAGCCGGGGTCGGCGTGGTCCTGGGCAGAGGATCGGAGGTGGTCCCCGGCGTCGTCGGGGGCGGCGTGGTGGGAGTGCTGGGAGCCGTCGGCGCCGGCCCGATCACGGTGCTCTGCGGCGGATCGTTACGCACATTGCCGCCACCGCCGCCGCCACCGCAGGCGGTCAGGACGAGGCAGGAAGCGATGGTGGTTGCAAGAAGCGAGCGATTCATGGGCAGGTGATTCCGTTGATCAGGCGCACAGCGCTGGTCCGCGCAATGGGTCCCGGCATCGGCGGTGCGCCGTCCGGGCGTTGGATGTCGTTGGTACGCACGTCGACAGCGGCAGATCCGTCCCCTCGGGTTGCCTCGGCTTGGCAACGTTATTGAACGCCGCCAGGTGTCGATCGCTTGCGGAATGTTTAACGGCACTGTCGCTCGACTCTGAAATATGAATGGACAGTTGTTATTCAGAGAGTTTCATGCACCGATAGGGCGTTTCGATTTAATCGATCATCAATCTCAATAAACTTTATTCAGCGATATCGCGTGTGAGTGAAAGAACAGCCGAACTCAAGCGGTATGCATCACTCTTTCAAACGGGCGGCTATCCTAAATGCGACTAAGCCCACATCACATAGGGGATTGCGTAGGCGATGTCGGTGCATTTCCGACAGCAGTCCGTGAAGTCCAGTTAGCTCTTCTGACAAGCTCTACCGGCCAGCCGCTGCTGTTCGCCGGACGTCGAAGTGGAGGGCGGAGATGGTAGATAACAGTGGCGTCCTACTGAAGGGTCACTGATTAACGGCAGCGTGCCTGGCTGTGCCGAATTCGTCGCTTGAGGCATGCTGATCGACATAAAACAGGCATGACCCTCTCATGAAATACATCGGACCACGTTTTTAATATATTCGATGAACATCGAATGCAGATCTTGATTTATATGCAAACGAAAACATGCTGGAATTCGTCGGAAATAGTCCAGTGGTGATTCTTGCCCGGTGCTGCAGCCCGATCCGCCCACGTCGACGGCAAGGCTCGTGGGCGGGAGCGTAGTGGTCTCGGGCCGAGGCACCGTCACCCATCCGACGGCGCTGCGGCCCCGCCGCGAGCCCGGTGAAGGGAGGTCACGTCGCTTCAGAAGCGCATGGCAGCGGCGCCCGATGACTGCCTATGTGCGGCCTATCCGACGCAGCTGGGGGCGGGCACGGCAGTGATCACCGGCTCGCGATCCGCTGACCAGCCTGCCTGCGCCAGGCAGCGCCTTGGCCTCAGGACGGCGGCGGTATCGTCCACCCGCTGGCGCCGGCGCTCTTGCGCAGCAGCAGGTAATCGTCGCGGTGGGGCCCGTCGACCAGCCCCAGCCGAGCGCGTAGCTGCGCGGGTAGGTGCACGAAGGCCGACCGCCGCATCACCACATAGCACACTGGGGTGCGGTCGAGATGGCGCTGCAATGCCTCCACATCATGCAGCTCGATCGCCGCGCCACCGGAATAGAACTGTGCCGAAGCTGGGCGTTGGCGGAAATAGACCAGCCCCACCTGGGTGCGCAGGTCGGCCTGGTAGGCAGCCATGACCCCCTTCTGCGACTTGGTGTCTGCCTGGGGGGCCAGCGCGAGCACCGCGAACAGCACCAGGGTCGGCGCGACCATCGCCAGCGCTTCGGGAACGCCAGCGCATGGTCGCCGCAGGCGTTGGCGCCATATCTCGGCGGTGAGCAGGCCGAAGCCGACCACCCCCGGCAGGACATAGGTGGGGAGGATGTTGCCAGCCAGGGTGAAGAACGCAGCAGGGGCCAGCATCCAGCACAGCAGATACAGCGTCCAGCCATCGCCAGCGTTGAAGGGCGTGAGCGGCAGGGTCGCCTTGCGCCGCAGGAGTTGCCACAGCAGCCACGGCGACCAGGGCAGGGTGGCGGCGAGGGCGTACAGCCAGATGGTTCCGCGCGCGAACGCATGTGCCGATCCGTACCGATCCCCCGTCCATCCGCTGACGGTGAACCGATAAACATGCTCGCCCAGCAGGAAGTAAGGCAAGAATCCCGGCGTCTGGCGCTCCGCCGCCCAGTACCAGGGCAGCACCAGCGCAGCGGTCAGCAGCAGGCCGCCCCGCCACGGCAGGCGCTCGCGCAGTTGCCGGACGCGGCCGGTGAGCAGGGCCCAGCCGAGGATCGGCGCGAGCGTCAGTACGGTGGCCACCGGGCCCTTGGCCAGCAGGCCGATCGCCAGGCCGAGAAAGAACAGGTAGCCCCAGCGGCCGGATCCTCCGGTGAGCCTCAGCCAGCACGCAACCATCGCAAGCGTGGTTCCCGCCACCATGGCCGGATCGGTCATGACCCCGCCGGCACTCACCAACATCAGCACGCAGCTCGCAACCACCAGGCTTGCGCGCAGCCCATGGTCCGCGCCGTGCCGCCTCGCCGCGACCAGATAGGCCAGCCAGCAGATCAGCACCCCCATCAGCAACGACGGCAGACGCGCCGCGAACTCGGTGACGCCGAGCAGCCGGTAGGAGATCGCCGTCAACCAGACCGACAGCGGCGGCTTACCCCAGAACGGCACGCCGTAATCGATCTGCGGAACGATCCACTGACCGGTTTCGAGCATTTTTCTGGCCATCTCGCCGTAGCGTGCTTCGGTGGTATCGGTCAATGGATACATACCCAGCGTCAGCAGGCGGATCAGCAACGTGGCCGCCAATGCTGCATACAGGCGTTGGCGCATGCCCGGCCACCTCATGGTGCCGCCCTTCCATCCGCTGCACGCCCACTGGCCTGGGTCGGGTGGAACTCGCTGACCAGATACAGCGGCCGATGCTTGGTTTCGATGAACATCCGGCCGAGGTACTCACCGAGAACGCCAAGGCACAACAGCTGCGCGCCGCCCAGCAGCATCAACGCCACCATCAGGCTCGGATAGCCATGCACGGTATCGCCGAGCAGCAGTGTCTTGATGACGACCACGCCTGCGTAAACGAATGCCAACAGCGCGCACAGCACACCGGCATAGCTGGCCACTTTCAACGGCGCGATGGTGAAGGACGTAATGCCTTCGAGCGCGAAGTTCCACAGCCGCCAATAATTCCACTTGCTGTGTCCGGCATGGCGGGGCGCGCGCCGGTAGGTGATCTGCAGCTTCGGATACCCGATCCACGCATACAGCCCTTTCGTGAAACGGTTGCACTCGCCGAGCTGGCGCATGCCGTCGATTGCACGGCGGCTAAGCAGCCGAAAATCGCCGACGTCGGGACTGATCGGCACCGTGCTCAGCCGCCCGATCACGCGATAGAACAGGTGCGCCGTGCCGCGTTTGAGTGCGGTCTCGCCGTCGCGCACGCTGCGCTTCATCTCCACCTGATCGTAGCCTTGTCGCCACGCCGCCACCATCTGCCCGATCAGCTCCGGCGGATCCTGCAGATCGGCATCGATGATCACCACGGCATCGCACGGACATGATCCAGGCCAGCCGCCATCGCGATCTCCTTGCCGAAATTGCGGCTCAGCGTCAGCACGCCGACCCGAGGATCCTCGCGAC
The DNA here is from genome assembly GCF_020783795.1 of Xanthomonas sp. NCPPB 1067. Taxonomy (NCBI): domain Bacteria; kingdom Pseudomonadati; phylum Pseudomonadota; class Gammaproteobacteria; order Lysobacterales; family Lysobacteraceae; genus Xanthomonas; species Xanthomonas sp. NCPPB 1067. The sequence goes on along the minus strand of NZ_JAJGQG010000016.1, from coordinate 41,356 downwards.
CGAGCTGCCTCAGAATGCTGGCGCTGCCATCGCCGCTGCCATCGTCGACATACAACAGCTCCACTTCCAGCCCGAGCGATTGCACGGCATGGCGCAATCGTTGGTGAAAAACGAGCAGACCGTCCTGCTCGTCATGGACCGGAATCAAGACCGACAACAGGGCCGCTGACCGCGGTGGCGGCAGACCATCGCAGGGAATGTCTCCGGGTTGCGCTGAAAGCCCGGGAATGCACTGCGAATCGAACGGCCGTGCGGAAGTTTGCGAGGAAAATTGAGAAAGCCGCGAAGCGGGATCCGGCATCGGTGAGCGCATTGATAGTACATAGGGAGCCGAAAAAACGGCGACCTCGACAGTGTCCGAAACAGCCGGTAAGCAGTTCTCGGCCAGCTCTCAGGCTGGTGTTAAACCATGCCTCCCATCCACGGATTTCTGTTGCACGCTTCCGCCTATGTCCTGCATGAAGGTTCTCATTGTTGAAGATCAACCCGACATCGCCGCCAATATCTGGGATTTCCTGGAATACCGTGGCTACCAGGTGGACCATGCCGCAGACGGCCTGGCCGCACTGGCGCATGCCACGCGCCATCGTTTCGATGTCATCGTGCTCGACCTGGGCCTGCCCCGGCTCAATGGCCTGGATCTATGCCGGCGCATGCGCCAGGCCGGGTGCGCCACACCGGTGCTGATGCTCACCGCACGCGACACCTTGGACGACAAACTTCGCGGATTTGCCGAAGGTGCCGACGACTACATGGTCAAACCTTTCGACCTACAGGAGCTCGAAGCCCGCGTCCGGGTGCTGCATCGGGCCAGGCAGGTAGGCACGCAACGCGAACTCATCGCAGGACCGTTGCGCTTCGACTGCGATGCGATGCTGGCAAGCCGCGAGGGAAAACGCGTGGCGCTGACGCGCGCCCAGGCGCGCATTCTGGAGACCTTGATGCGGCGCTCGCCAGGCGTCGTGCATCAGCAGAACCTCATCGAATGCGTCTGGCCGCATCGGGGGGGCGATGCCGCAGCGCTGCATACCCATGTCTACGAGTTACGCAATCTCGTCGACAAGCCGTTCCGGGAGCGGCTGATCCATAACGTGCATGGCGTCGGATACCGTTTGCTGGCGAAGGCTGATGACACCTGTGCGTGACCTACGCAGTGGCCGCGAAACTCGGCGACACCGGGCGGCCCCGTTGCTGCGGCGACAGGCTGATCGGTCTATCGGCGGGCCTGCCGTCCCGGCCGGGAGCGGTCAGCAAGACCGTGCGGGCAGGTCCCGGGCTGGTGCGGACGGCGTGTAGGACCGCGATGTATGGGTGTTACATGGCGACTGCGGGTATCGGCCGCGCCCGTTTGGCAGCCGCGAACGGGTTCTGTCAGCCGTTCTGGAACTGCGCATCACCGGGGTCGGATGGATATGGGTGGGCATGTCGTCTTTCGAAGGCGAGCGAGGCGATCCACCAAGCGTGTTCATGACCGGTCTGCTCGGTGTGGCAAACCTGCAGATCGCGTTCCTGGATGAAATGTCGACATGCCGCCAAGCAATGTCGCCGCTCGATCTGCCTTCCGGTTGCCGGCGCTGGCTTCGCGTGATCCAGAGCCATCCGCACTCCCGTCACGTGCGAGCTGCCAGCATCGGCCGCGTGTTTCGCCATCGACGTACCGAGTTCGCCATGACTGCATCCGTTCCGACCCGCGTCTGGGTCATTCATCCATTGCATGCCGCCGCACTCGGCGGCATGTGGCCATTGTTCCTCGGCGCACTGGCAAGCGATTACGCCTACTGGAGCAGCTATCAGATCCAGTGGAGCAACTTCGCCTCCTGGCTGCTGGTCGGCGCAATGGTGCTGACCACGCTCGCACTGGTGTGTGCGCTGGTCGGGCTGGCGCGCGGCAGCCGCAATGTGATCTACCTGATCGCGCTGGTCGCCACCTGGGTGGCAGGTTTCTTCGACGCCCTGCATCACGCACGCGACGCCTGGGCGATCATGCCTGCGGCCCTGACCCTGTCGGCGATTGCAACGCTGTTCGCGCTGGTTGCCACCTGGGCCGGGCTGTCCGGCCTGCGTGTCGGGGGGGCACGATGAATCGCTATCTGCAGATGATCAGCCTGTCGACGCTGGCCGTGGCGCTTGCCGCGTGCACCAGGGCGCCGGACCTCGATCAGCTCGGTGCCACGCCGGAGCTGCCCGCACCCGAACGCGGCGTGCTGCCGGACATGACCATCGCCGAGCCAACGGCGTGGGGCGAGCGCACGCCGAGCGTGCCGGCGGGTTACCGCATCACCGCCATTGCCCGCGATCTGGGCATCCCACGCCAGACCCTGGTATTGCCCAACGGCGACATCCTGGTCGCCGAAGGCCGCGGCGGATCGGCGCCCAAGCTCAAGCCCAAGGACATCATCGCCGGTCCCATCAAGGCCAAGGGCACTACCCAGGTCAAGAGCGGCAATCGCCTGACATTGCTGCGTGATGCCGACGGCGACGGCACCTACGAACTGAAAACCGTGTTCGCCGACAAGCTCAACGCGCCTTACGGGCTCGCCTTGGTCGGCAACGCGCTCTACGTGGCCAACCAGGATGCGCTGGTGCGCTTTGCCTATCGCGAAGGCCAGACCAAGGCCGATGGTGCGCCGAGCAAGGTCACCGATCTGCCGTCGGCCATCAATCACCACTGGACCAAGGCACTCACCGCCAGAGCCGATGGCCGTTACCTGTACGTCGGCATCGGCTCCAACAGCAACATCACCGAACGTGGCATGGTTGCCGAAGTGGACCGCGCACAGGTCTGGCAGGTGGATGCGGCCACTGGCGCGCACAAGGCTTACGCCACCGGACTGCGCAATCCCACTGCCTTGACCATCCAGCCGGGAACCGGGGCGCTATGGGCCGTGGTCAACGAACGCGACGAGATCGGCCCGAACCTGGTGCCCGATTACCTGACCTCGGTACGCGAAGGCGGGTTCTACGGGTGGCCATACAGCTACTGGGGCAAGCATGTGGACACGCGAGTGATGCCGCAGGATCCGGCCAAGGTTGCCTCGGCGATCACGCCGGACTATGCGCTGGGCTCGCACGTGGCGGCGTTGGGCGTTGCGTTCTCGTCGGCGGCAATGGGCGCAACCTTCGCCGACGGGGTGTTCGTCGGCGAACACGGCAGCTGGAACCGCAATCCGCAGGTCGGTTACAAGGTGGTGTTCGTGCCGTTCCGCGACGGCCGGCCGGCTGGCGCGCCGGTGGACTTCGTCTCCGGCTTCCTGGGAGAAGATGGCAAGACCCGCGGCCGCCCGGTGGGAGTGACCGTGGATCCGCGCGGCGCGCTGATCGTGGCCGACGACCTGGCCAACATCATCTGGCGGGTGACACCGGAGGCGGCAGCTGCCGCGACCGCAGCGCAGTCCGCTCGCTGAAGCACGCGCCCCCATAGGGAAACAAGGCCCAGCGGGGGCGCTGCATGCAATGCGGCCCTCTCGCTCCCACCGCTGGATGCGCTGCTTCACGCACTGTCAGGCGGTCTCGCCGACGTTCACTGCGGCGCGGCCCCCTGCATTTGCTCGTTCGTCCCTGGGACGACGGCACCACGCCGGCATCCGCGGCACAGGCGGCTGCCGAGCGCTTGGTGCTCAACGGCGTGCGGCATTGGCGTTGAGCGCGGGAACGCGCGCAGCCCAGGGTTGCGCGCGCTCCAGCTGCGCGGCCAGGGCCAGCAGCGTGCTTTCCTCGCCGAAGCGTGCAGCGAAGTGCGCGCCGATCGGCAGCCCGGCAGGGCTCCAGTACAGCGGTACCGACATCGCCGGCTGGCCACTCGCGTTGAACAACGCGGTGAACGGGCAATAGCTGTGGAAGTCCTCGATCAGCTGCGCGAAGGTGATGGTCTCATCGAACGCATCCAGCGATCCCAGTCGCGGCGGTTCGCGGGTGAGGGCGGGGGTGAGGATCAGGTCGTAATGCACCAGCATGGATGCCAGCCGGCGGCCCAGCGCATGGATCGCGGCGACTGCCGCGGCATAGCGCGCACCGCTGGCCTGGCCCTTTTCGCGCAGGATCACACGGGTGCGCGGCTCCAGTTCGGCGTCGGCGATCGGCGCACCGCGTAGCTGCCCCAGCATGTCCAGGTAGCTGCGCGTACTCGGTCCGATGATGTCGAACAGCTGATCCAGCAGAGCCGGCAGATCTACCGGCAGCCGTGCCGGCTCGACGTGATGGCCAAGACGGCTGCACAGCTCGGCCGAATGGCGTACGGCTGCCAATGCGTGTGGCCCGGTCGGCCAGGGAGCCAGGTGTTCGACCAAGGCAATGCGCAGCGGACCGGGATCGCGTTCGACCGCCGCCAGGAACGGCGCCTGTTGCGTCGGCGCGGCGTAGGGCGCGCCGAGATCGGCCCCCGCCGTGGCATCCAGCAGCGCGGCGCTGTCGCGCACCGAGCGGGTGATCGCATGATCGATGCTCATGCCCGCCCAACCTTCACCGATCAGCGGCCCGCACGGCATCCGGCCACGGCTGGGTTTGAGCCCGAACACGCCGCAACACGAGGCCGGCACCCGCAGCGAGCCGCCGCCATCGTTGCCGTGTGCGAACGGCACCGCCCGCGCGGCCACCAGCGCTGCCGCACCGCCGCTGGAGCCGCCGGCGCTGCGCGTGATGTCCCACGGGTTGGCGGTTGCGCCGAAGCGCGTGGACTCGGTGGTGTAGGAGGTTCCGAACTCCGGCGAGGTGGTGGTGCCGAGGAACACGCAGCCGGCGCGGCGCAGTCGCGCCACCACTTCGCAATCCAGGTCGGCGCGGGCTTCGCCCTGCGCCAGCGAGCCGTTAGCCATGCGCGCTCCGCGCAGCGGCGAGAACAGATCCTTGATCAAGGTCGGCACCCCCGCCAGCGCGCCCTGGGTCGCTGCCGGCAGGCGGGCGGCGGCGCGCGCCTGCTCGTAGAGCGTCTCGGCGACCGCGTTCAGTGCGCCCACGCGTTCCAGGCGCGCGATCGCGGCGTCGGCCAGTTCCAGCGGCCGGATTTCCCCGCGTCTGACCAACGCTGCCAACGCCACGCCGTCGTGGCTGTCCAACAGTGCATCGATGTCGTGCATCACGCCGTTACCTCGCTTGCGAATCGGTGGAAAATACAGACGCCCGGTGGCGCAGCGACGCCACCGTCCACAGCACGGCGATCGCAAACGCGGCAGCGGCGGCAAGCCGGATCGCGCCGTGCAGACCGTCGCCTGCCGGCACCAGCGCGGCGATCAGCAGCGGGCTGGCGAATTGACCCAGATACAGGCTGGAGGTGAATCCACCCATGCCGCGGCCACGCACCCGTCGCGGCAGTGCGTTCATGACCGGCGTCATCGCATTGGGAACCAGCAAGCCTGCGCCAAGGCCATGCACGCTGACCGCCACCAGCACCTGCGCATAGGTCTGCGCGCCGGCCAACAGCCACAGCCCCAGTGCGAGCAGCGCCAGCAGCGCGGCATTGGTTGCAGGAATTCCGAGCAGGCGACGCAGCAGCGGCCACAGCAGCGAGCCGCCCAGTGTGGTCAGCAACCCGAGTCCGGCAGACAGGCCGATCAGCGTGCTCGAACTCACTCCCAAACCGACCAGCAGCGCTGGCGTCTGCACCGGCACGATGAAGCTGAGCAGCATGCCGAAGAACACCAGCAGGTAGCCGACCACCAGGGTCGAAGCGTCGACCGTTGCGTCCGCGTCCATTGCTGCCGGCGGCGCATGGCGCGCTGCCGGTTCCCACAGCACCCGCAGCATCGCCGGCACCAGCAGTAGCGGAAGCAGGTAGAGGTAGAACGGCGTGCGCCATCCGTACTCGCCCAGCACCCCGCCGACGACGAAGAACAGCGAGCCGATCAGCGCGATGCAGATCACCTGCAGATTGATGTAGCGAAGCCTGCGCTCGCCGTGCCAGTAATCGGCGATCAGGGTGGTGCAGCAGGTCATCACCGCCGCTTCGGCACAGCCGAACAACAGCCATGCCCCGACGATGCTGCTCAGCTCAGACAGCAACGCCGGCAAGACGCCGAGCAGTGCATAGGCCAGCGTGGCCAGCACCAGCAGCCCCTTGCGTCCAAGGCGATCGGCCAACCCGCCGGCAACCGGTGCGAACACCGCGATCGCCAGCGCCGGCCCGGTGATCACCAACGGCACCAGCAGGTTGGCCTGTGGATCGACAGGACCGAACTCGGCGCCCAGCTTGGGCAGCACGGGCGCGATCATCGCCGCGCCCACCACGGTCAGGCTGCTGCCGAGCAGCAGTACCGCCCCCTGTGTACGGCCAGCCTGACGTAGCGGGTTTCCGACGCGGTCGGTGGAATTCGCACTGGAGGTCGTCATGATTGGCCGCCCGCAGGGCGCTTGCCGTGCGCGCGGCAAACGGCGCTGCGAGGCAGCGCAGGCGCACGCAGCGAAGGTGCGGAACCACAACCGTGCTGGGACATTGGTGATTTCTCGCGTCGGAACGACCGCTCCAACCTATGCGAAACCCGTCCCGCGCCGTTATCCAGAATCGGCAATTTCCCGCGCCGCGCGTGGTCGCCGGTGCGGGAGGCGGGGCGTCACCGCAGCGGCAGTCCCAGCGCTTGCCGCCGCGTCTGCGAGGGGCTCTGGCCGAACAGTTGCCGGTACTCGCCCGCGAACCGGCTCGGATGCCAGAAGCCCCAGGCTGCCGCAATGTCCTGCACCGTGCGGCCCGGCCCCTCGCTGGCCAGCGCCCGGCGCACCTGGTTCAGGCGCAGGGCACGCAGGTAGGCCACCGGAGTGATGCCGATGCTGTTCTGGAAGCAGTACTGCAGCTTGCGACGGCTGGCCCCGACGTGCCTGCACAGCTCCAATATCGTCGGCGCGTGTTCGGCATGCGCCAACGCATACTCGCGTGCGCGGTCGACCAGCCGCTTGCTGGCGCTGGGGTGCAACGGCGCGCCTGCAGCGGGATCGAGCAAGTCCAGCACCACCTGCAGCAGACGGTCGCGCATGCTGCGCCGAACCACCGCATGCGTGTTCATCGCTGCAGACAGCGCCTGCGTATCGAACAGGTCCTGGCTGACCGCCAGCAATGGCTGCAGGGTAGCTGGACACCGCCGATGCAGGGTGAGTGTGCGCAGCCCCCGGCGGTCGCGCTGTTCTTCCAGCAAGTCGTCCACCAGCGTCCGTTCGATCGCAAGCACCAACACCTCCACCTGGGCGGGCGTGTGCAGTTCGGGCAATCCATGGTCTGGCGTCACCAGCAGGCAGGGATCCTGGTGACAGTGGCCTTCGCAATACATCCGCATGTCGCTGCCACGCAGCGGCAGGCTGACCACCAAGGCACCGGGCCAGGCCTCGCCGCGCTTGCGCATGGCCCGATTGGCGCGGTCGCGGATCACCTGCAGCCCTTCGAACTGCAGCGTATCGAGATGGCCGGCGAAGCATCCATCGCTGGTCTGATCGTAGCGGAGCTGCCAGCCCGGCAGGGCGAGGGCGTGCGCCTCCACCGAGGGGGTGCTGATGCGCTGGATCATGGCAACAGAAACGGAACTGGCTGACATGGCAGGTCCCGGATGAACGAAGATCGCCAGGCGCTGTCGGCACCAAGCGACCGGGCAGCGACCTCGACAGTCGCTACTGTTGCACGAAGAGGCCGCGTCTGCGCACCGCAGTGCAGCACGACAGGATGCCGTTGCCGCACGCGCACAGGGATCTACAGGCGATCTTTCCGATACTGGAAAGCCCCGCAATGCGGGGCTTGTGTGAACGATCCGCTCACAGGGACAACGCCACGTCTCACCGGCCGGATCAGGGTAGATCGCACTTGATCTTGGCGTCCACGTAATAGGGCTTGGGCACATCCGGATTGGTGCTGGTCTTTTCGAACACCACCTCGAACGACGCCATGTCCACCTTGCCCTGACGGCTTTGGCAGGCCTCCTGCAGCTTTTTCTTGACCGCGGCGATGCCGGCATCGCGGTTGGCGCCATCGGCGCTGTTGGTCAGATTGGCCACCTCTGCGAATGCCGACGGGCTCAGTCCGAGCAGGCATCCGACAAGCACCGCGCTGTGCAACTTCTTCATACGATCTCCTTCGCAATATCCTTGAATGCAGTGACGTCCAGCGCGCAGCGCACAGGCTGCACGCGCCGCCAGCATAGGCATGCCACGTTAAGACGTCGTGCGGGCACGGGCTCGCCGGCGCAGCCCGGCTCACTGCGTCAGGCGCAGCGTTGCCCAGGCAAGCACGGCGTAGCGGCCGGCCTTGGCGACCGCCACCAGTGGCACGAACACCCGCAAGGGCTCGCGCATCACGCCGGCAGCCAACGTCAGCGGATCGCCGACGATCGGCATCCAGCTGAGCAGCAACGACCACCTACCGTACTTGCCGTACCACCGCTGGGCGCGTTGCAAGGCACGCGGCGAGGCGGGAAACCAACGCCGCTGCTGGAAGCGCAGCGCCTGACGACCGATCCACCAGTTGATCAACGACCCCAGTACGTTGCCCAGGCTTGCGACCAGCACCAGCCCGACGACCGAACCTCCGCTCGCGACCAGGGCGACCAGCGCCGCTTCGGACTGCGCAGGCAGCAGGGTGGCGGCGATCAGCGAGAGCGCGAACAGCCAGAAGTAGTTCAAGCAGCCGCCTTGCGTCCTGACGGGCGAGACGTCTGCGACCGATCGGCTGGCCTCACGGCAAGGCCAGCTGCGTCACCGCGCTGCCTACGTGTCTGCTGCCGTTGCGCACCTGCGACCGATGGATGCTCTTTGCTTCGCTGAGGGCATCGTTCGATGGGATCTCTCCGATCCGGAGCCTGCCGTTCATCTGTCTTCGCGCGCGTCTTGATCGGGTTCGATGATAATGGAGACGTGACGCATCCATCGGCACCGATGGACAGACCGGCGCAGCGCTTCGGATAAGGGCGACAGCGCCACCAGGCCAGGTCTCGACGAGGAGCACGCATGATAGCTGCTGCAGGACAACCGCCCGACGCCGAGCGTGGGCCGAGCACTGGCGGTGACGAACGGGGTACGGGCTCCGGCATGCAGCCCGGTAGCGCCTGGCAAGACGGCCGCTGGCACAACGAGCCGAGGATCCATCGCATCCTGGATGGCGATGTGCTCGAGGTCGTCACCGACGAAGGCAGCGATTTCTGGCGCGAAACCCACTATGGCTTCACGCGCGACAGCGGGCATTTTCTTGGCATGACGGCCACGGCCGGCTTCACCTGCCAGTTGCGCATCCGTGGCAGCTTCGATCGACTCTACGATCAGGCCGGCCTGATGATTCGCATCGATGAGCGCCGCTGGATCAAGGCGGGAATCGAATTCAGCGATGGGCGCGCGATGCTCGGCAGCGTCCTTACCGACGGCAGGTCCGACTGGGCGAGTGGCCCGTACGAGGCCGATCCGTCGGACTTCTGGATGCGCGCCACGCTCGAACATGGCGTGCTGCGGCTGCAGGCGTCCAGCGACGGCAAGCACTGGCCGCTGGTACGACTGTGCCCGTTTCCGACTGCCACACGTTATCTGGTCGGCCCGATGACCTGCACCCCGGAACGGCAGGGATTGGCGGTCCGTTTCTCCGACTGGACGCTGGGCCCGGTGCTGGGCAGGGAGCTTCACGACCTCTCGTGAGTGCGCGACGTCGCCTTTGCGCGCATGCCGCGCAAAGGCGTGCGGATCATCGATGCATCCGCGTGCTCCGGCGCGCGCCCAGCAAGGCGCCACGCACATCGCCTTGTCCGACGCTCAGAAGTAGCGCAGCCAGGCCAGGTCGCGTCTGCACGCCTTCAAACGTGCGAAGGCGCGGGTAGGCAGATACAGCACCAGGACCAGTATCGCTGCGGTCAGCCACAACATGCCGACACTGTCCATGCCGTAGTAGCGACCGTGATTGGTGCCGAACGCGGCCACCGCAGCCAGGTACATGAGCTTCAACACATACAGGTGCAGCACGTAGAAGAACATCGGCGCGGCGCCGAAGTCGATGACGGGCGTCAGCAGGCGCGCGACGCCTGGTGCCTCGTAGGCGCGCAGCAACAGCAGGCCGATGCCCACGGTGAACAGCACGAACAGCAATGAAGGCGGGTATTTGGTGAGGTTGAAGAAGCTCATCACTGCGGTGAGCGCGTCGGCATCGTGCTGCCAGGGTGCATCGCCGTAGACATTGATCACGCGCAACGCCACGAATGCCGCGAGCATGCTCCAACCGGTGCGGACCAGCCGCCGGCGGCGTTGCGCGGGTGTGGTGTCGCGGCCGAACCAGGGGCCAAGCACATAGCCCAGCGCGATGATGCCGATCCAGGGCAATACCGGATACGAGCTTCGCACCGGAATGCCGCCCAGCTCGAACCAGCTGCGGTCGTGCAGGATCGCCCACAACACATGGAATGCGGTGCCGTCGGTGGCGGTGATGCCGTCGAGCAGATTGTGGCCGGCGATGATGACCACCGCGACCGCCGCCAGGGCCGCGCGCGGTAGCCACAACAGCAGCGACAAGGCCAGCATGCTCACCCCGATCGCCCAGATCACCTGCAGATAGAACACGGTGGGCGGCACCTGGAAATTCCACCCGATATTGACCACGGTCATTTCCAGCACGATCAGGAACAAGCCGCGCTTGAACAGGAACAGGCTGGTGGCCTTGCGCGGATCGGACTGGCGGCTGCCATACAGCCATGCCGACAGGCCGGTGAGCAGCACGAACACAGGGGCGCAGAGATGCGCCAGCACCCGCGACACGAACAACCCGGGTTCGACCTGATCCAGATCGACCGGATCCGCCAGTTGGCGATGCAGGTAGAACGTGTCGCGCACATGGTCCAGCAGCATGATCAGGATCACCGTTCCGCGCAGGGCGTCGATGGAGGTCAGACGTGTGGCAGTGACGGAATTGGAAGACATCGATACCCCTTGCGGCGATGTCATAACATAACAGAGTGACCTAAGCGGCGGCCAGCAGCACTGCGGCGTGCAGGCCGGCACGCGTGCTGGACGCACCTGCGGTGCGCGTGTCGCAGGTCGCGGGCGAGGTCGCCGAATTCCTGGGCGGCGACTGATACCGGGCAGGGTGCGGCGCCGTCTGCACTGGATCCGTGGGTATATCCTGGTATCGTTATAAAATAACATTTCCAGGGTTCGCGAGATGTCTCATCACGAGTGCGTTGTGTACCGCCGTTCCGCGCAGGCTGCGCCGGTCGGCGGTGGCAAGCCCGGTGCACGGCAGCACAGCCATTGGTTCGATCGAGCCGGCGTTCGTGCCGGGCAGCGCTCTGCATCACGCGATGGCGGTGCCCGCACGGGGCGACTGGCCTACCTCCGGGGCTGCGAACGCTGGAGTAGCGCCCGCCCTGCGAAGTCGCAGGGCGGACGTGCGGCCCGGGATCCGCGCGGTGCACAGCAACGCTTCTTCGTCGATGGCCGCATGCATGCAATCCCCCGTCGCTGAGATCGTGCTCGCCTACCTCCGGTCCGAGCGATGGGCGCTGGCGCGCGTCGTCGCTGTGGTGCTGGTGGCCAGCGTCGCGACCGTGGCTGCGCCCTACCTGTTCTCGCGCCTGATCGATCGCCTGCCGCAAGCCGGAGCGCCGGCCCTGGCCTGGGCCTTCGTGGCCTATGCAGGATTGCTCGGACTGGGGTCGGCATTGCAGCAGACGGTGCAGTACTTGTCCTTCATGCGTTCGGAGAATCTCGGTTTCATCGCAAGCACGCGCTATTTCGCAGCGATCCTCAGAAAGACCAGCGCGTTCTTCGTCGAGCACAATCCGGCCGAGATCCAGGCGGCCGGCGAAAAGGGGCGTAGCGGGCTGAAGATCCTGGTGCAGCTGGCACTGGTCGCCTTCATCCCCGGCGTCATGCAGATCCTGCTGAGCCTGCTGACGCTGGGCGCGCTGATCGATCTCCAGTTGGTCATCGTGGTGGCGACATATGGCGCGGCGGCCATCGGCCTGTCCACACTCGCCACCCGACGCGCGCGTGTCCATCTGGAGGCAGCCACCGCTGCCGGGCAGGCGAACGCCCGCTTCGTCGGCAACGCGATGAACGCCATGGAGACGCTACGCCAGTTCGGCAGTCACGCATGGATGACCCAGCGCTTCGAGCAGCGGGCACAAGTGGTCCGCGACAGCTGGCGTGCCTATGTACTGCAGCGTCTGGGCTATATCGCCATGCTCGGCGCCGGCCTGGCGATCCAGTTCTCCATCACCTTCGTGCTGCTGCTCCCACGCTACCAGGCCGGCGCGATCAGCATCGGGGACCTGGTGCTGTTCAACCTGTTGCTGCTGCAGCTCAATACGCCGTTCGAAGCACTCGCGCGCGCCATCGACGATGTCGCGCGAGCGCGCGCGATGCTGGTCCCGCTGGTGGCGCTCTGGAACGCGCCGGAGGAGTCGCGTGTGCATCATGCGTCGCGATTGGTGCCAGGCGCCGGGCGGATCGTATTCGATCGTGTCAGCCACCATTACGACAACGGCCGCGGCGTTGCCGACGTGAGCTTCTGCGCGGAGCGGGGCGGCATCACCTTTGTGACCGGCGAAACCGGCGCGGGAAAATCCACCCTGTTCAAACTGGCGTTGAAGAGCCTCGAGCCGGAGAGCGGCCGTATCCTTGTCGACGGGACCGATATCGCGGGCATCGATCGTGCCGACTGGCACGCGCTGGTGGCGCACGTTCCGCAGGATGTGGTCCTGCTCAACGAAACCCTGGCAGACAACATCCTGCTCGGCCGCGCGCGCGACGACGCACGCCTGCGCGCTGCAGCGGCCAAGGCGGCCATCCTGCCGCTCCTCGACGCGCTGCCGCAGGGTCTGGAGACCGTGGTCGGCGAGCGTGGCCTGAAACTGTCCGGTGGCGAACGCCAGCGCATTGCGATCGCGCGGGCGTTGTATGGAGATCCGGCGATTCTGCTGCTGGACGAGGCCAGCTCCGCGCTGGACGAGACGACCCAGCGCGAGGTGATGGCGCACGTCCGGATGCTGGCACACGAGGTGACCGTGCTTGCCATCACCCATCGGCAGACCGGCATCGCCTCGACCGACCGGGTGATCACATTGCCGGGCCATCGGAGTACGTCATGTGTGCCGCTCCGTGTGGTCTGAGCGACGGCCGGCATCGGCATCGTGCAAACAGCGCGGCTGCGCCGTCTTACTGCCATGACGACACGCGCGTTGCCTGGATCGGCCCAGGAGTGCAGGCGCATGCCGGCGGCAGCCGCCGCAAGCTAGACCGCAGGAACAGTGGTCCTCTTCAGATCCAGCTTGGCGCGCAGCACATAGTTCTTCCTGATCGTCTGAACCACCTGCGTCAGGCGTGGATCGTGATAGTCCTTGAACAGTGGCGGCCTGGCTGCACGCAGATAGAAATCCCGGTCCTGCTTCACCGCAGCCGGCAGCAGGATCTCGGACGTATCGCGGTCGCTGGCGTCGGTCACCAGACAGGGGATGTAGCGGAAGCCGAGCGAGCGCAACAGATAGGCACGATGAGAGCCGTTGGTCAGGATCAGCCGCTTGCCGACTCGCGTGGCGCTGATCACGTTGTCGCTGAAGCCCAGGTAGATCACGATGGCGTGGCTGGCCGCGCCGAACGGCGCGTAATCGGTCACGGCGGATGGATCGAGCACCGCGACATCGAGAAAGCGCAGATCGTTGGAGCTGGAGGCGAATGCGTAGTCGCCGTCCGCCTGCGCGTAGTGCACCGGCGGCTGCGCCTGCGCACCCTGGCAGGCAGCGAGCGTCATGACGTCGCTTTCGCTGGGTGTGGTGCCGAGGCGCTCCTTGAGCGTCTGGAGATGGCGCAGGTTGATGGAGTCCTGGAAGATGATCAGGCGATCCACTTCCACCATGCACCAGGCGCGCGGCACCGCGCTGGTGATCCGATGCATCGAAGGCTGTCGCAACGCCGCCGCACCCAACGGATGCAAGTCCTCCGGCAATTCCTGCATGCCGACCTCATCGGCAAGCCCGGCTTCGTCGTCGGCGAGCATAGACGCCACGGCTCTGGCCTCACGCCAACGCGCCAGCAACACGGACTCGTCCACGTGGCCGGGAGGGCAGCGCTCGCGAACGAAGCGAATCAGTTTCGATAATGGAAACAGTCCACGCAGTAACAGCGTGTGGTCGAACGCATCGTCGCTGTCTTGAGCACCCATTGCTTCTCCTGCGCGTCGTCGGATCGATGGACGTGACGCTTCGCGGGCGACATGCGCGTTCCGTGATCAGAATCACGCAGATAATCCAGCGACTGGAAATAAAAACGCCACATCCGTAATTGTTACCTTGTAACATTCGCTTGCCGCACACGCAATTCGCGATGACGCTTGTGGCGGCTGCCCGAACGCGTCCAACGACGTTGGACGCGCTACTGACTGACCAAAGGAGATGTGCATGAACGAGTTGATCGAGCTTGGGCTGGTAGAAGATTCCATCCAGCAGGATCAGGATGGCGGCGGTCTCATCGAACTTGGCACCGTGGTGTCCGAAACCAGGGCGCATAGTCACGGCACCTTGTGGGATGGCATCTTCCCGACGACCTCGCCGTAACCGCGCTGATCGATGCCAATGGCGGTGCATGCCCTGCATGCACCGCTTCTCCCGCAACCGGAACCGCCATGGGCATGATGGAGCCGTCACCGCCGTATCTGCTGTCCAGACATGCGCACCTGTGCGTCGCCGGCGGCGTGGTTGTGCTGCTGGATGTTGCCACCGGGACCTATCTGTCGATCGGCAAGCAACAGGCGGCGACGCTGGGCCGCCACGTCCTGGGCTGGCCGATGCAGGCCGACGATCCGGCCATTCCCCCGATCCTGCAAACCTTGCTCGATCGCGGTCTGATCACCCGCGATCCGCTGCAGGGCAAGCCTGCCATCACGCCCGCCCTGGCATTGCCCGGCCGCTGGATGCGCGAGGGCGAGCCGCGTGGGTGTCCACGCATCACCCAGCGCGACCTGCGCAGATTCGCGGTCGCGGTCGCCGTTGCCGCCATCGGCAAGAAGTGCGCACCACTCAGTGTCATCGTGGCCAGGGCCCGGCGTCGAGCCGCACGCAGACCAGCGCAGCCGCCTGCAGTGCACCAGCTGGCCTCGCTGGTTCGCATCTTCGATTGGTTACGCCCGCTCGCCTTCAAGAAGACCGACGAATGCTTTCTGTACTGCTTCGCCTTGAGCGAGTTCCTGGCCAGCTACGGGTTTTTCCCCTCGTGGGTATTTGCCGTGCGCACCGCACCCTTCGCTGCGCATTGCTGGCTGCAGCATGACGACTACGTGCTGACCGACATTCCATTCAACGTGCGCCGGATGGTTCCCATCCTGGTGCTGTGACGCGGGCTGCCCATGTATCGCTATCTCGCCGTGTTCTGGAACGCGCAGTCGCCTGCATCTGTGGCGGACGCCATGCAGATCAACGCACGCATTGCTTCGGTGTTACCGGACGCCACCTGCGCCCTGCGCGAGGACGACGCGGCGATCTATTGCCAAACCGACGATCCCGGCTTCTTCGAATGCACGCGCGCGGATCGGCTGGTGATCATGGGCAAGATCTTCACCAAGACCTTTGCGGCAGGGGAGGTTCCGGCCAAGGCCAGCTTCGACGCGGCAGCTGCGCAGACGGTGGGTCACAGCCAGGGCGCACATCTGGTGCGGCATTATTGGGGCCGCTACGTCGCCTTTTGCCACGATGCATCCTCGCGCAGCTGGTGCGTGGTCCGTGACCCGACAGCAGAGCTTCCCTGCTTCATCACGGTGGTCGGGTCGGTCACCCTGGTGTTCTCCAGCATGCAGGATTGCCTGGCGCTGCAGCTCAGGAACTTCTCGCTCGATTGGTCCTACCTGGCCGGTTCGCTGCTGTTTCCGTTTCGCGAGATGCGCCAGACCGGCTTCGAAGATGTGGCCTCGCTCGAAGGTGGCGAAGGCATCACGATCCGCGATGGCCGGCCTGGGACACGGCAATGTCACTGGGATGTGGTCAGGCAGGCCGTGGAGGATCCGATCACCGACTTGAACGAAGCGGTGCGACTGGCGCGATCGACCCTGCTGGGGTGCATCGGTGCCCTGGCCGGTGAGCATGCGCAGATACAGCTGCAGCTCTCCGGCGGCCTGGATTCATCGATCATTCTCGCCGGCCTGCTGCAGGCTCCCTCCGGCCCGCAGGTGCAGTGTGTCCATCACTACGATTCGGGCATCGGCGCCGACGAGAGGGACTTCGCGTGGATGGCGGTCGCCGGCGCCAGCGCAGCGTCCGGGCGCAGTTGCGAGTTCATCCAATACCAGCGGGCACCGCACTGCGCGCTGGAGGAGATCATGGCCTTTCCGGTGACGGCGCGGCCGGCGCATTGCTCGGGCCATCTGCTGCACCGGCGCACCGGTCTGGCCGGTGATCCTCAGCAGGAGCCGGTGCAGTTCACCGGAGTCGGCGGCGATGCGGTCTTCATGCGCTTCAAGGGCAATGCAGCGGCCATCGACTACGCCTGGCGGCGTGGAATCGATCGCCAGTTCCTGCGCGTGGCATTCGAGACGGCCCAGTCGGGCGATTCGCTCTACGGCGTGATCAAGGATGCGCTGCTGCATGGCGTCCTGAAGCAACCGGTGCGCATCAACGAGAACTGGGGCAACCCGTGCGAATGGGTGAAGGTGGATGCCGGCGCGCATGTCACTCCGCAGCCGGCGTGGATGCGCCACGCCATCGCCCAGGGGCTGCGCGTGTCGCCGCACAAGATGGCGCACATCGGCAGGATGGTGTTCCCGGTCAGCGTGCTGGACCCGTTCGAGGGCGCAGGGCAATGCCATCGGGTGTCGCCGATCAGCGCGCAGCCGGTGGTGGAACTGTTCGCCCGTCTTCCGATCCACTTGCTCATGGCCGATGCCGAGGATCGGACGGTTGCGCGCCGCGCATTCGAGGGCCTGCTCCCGCACGCGGTGCTGTCGCGCAAGGTGAAGTGCTATCTGGACGATCACTCCGTGGCCGTCACCCGGCACCACCGGGACTTCATCAGCGGCCTGCTGGTCGGCGGGCGGCTGGCCGAGCGCGGATTGATCGACAGCGCGCTGGCCCGCGCCGGAATCGGCCGCGTCAGCCCGGACCATTCGTTGCAGGCGCTGGGAATCTTCGGCCCTCAGCTCAACATCGAGGCCTGGTTGCGGCGCTGGTCGGCGAGCGCGCTCGGCACCGGCGCTGTCGCGGCCTAACGGTGCCGGCTCATCTCCTCCAGATAGAGGTCTTCCAGGTCGTTGGCGGTGATGCTGGCGGCCTTCAAGGTCCGCCGTAGCCGGCCGGCCTGCATCAGGCCGATGGTGGTGGCGACTTCGCGCGCACGGAACAGGTCATGGGTCGCCATCAGGATCGCTGTGCCGCGATCGCGCTGGCGCAGCAACAGGTCGTGGAATTCGGCAGAGGCCTCCGGATCCAGGCCCGAGGTCGGTTCGTCCAGCAGCAGGGCCTTGGCCTGTTTCACGATGGCCAGTGCGATGCCCACTTTCTGACGCATTCCCTTCGAGTAATGGCCAACGCGGCGATCGAACGCGTCGGCCTGCAATCCTGCCGCCTGCAGCGCCTCGCGCAGGCGCGCGGGCGAATGCGCGTCCACGTTCGCCAATCGCGCGAAGTAGTCGAGATTCTCGTAGCCGGTCAGCTCTTCGTACAGGGCGACCGTCTCGGGGATGTAGAGCAGCCGGCGCCGTACCGCATGGGGGTGGTGCTGCGCGTCGAGCCCGTCCACTTCCGCCGAGCCCGAGGTTGGCGCCATGAAGCCAAGGAACAGCTTGAGCGTGGTCGATTTACCTGCGCCGTTGGCGCCCAGCAGGCAATAGATTTCTCCTGGCGCCACCGTGAAACTCACATCGTCCAATGCCCGATGCATGCCGTGGTGCTTGGTCAACGTCTTTGCGCAAAGCATGCACAGATCCTCATGGTGTTGTCGCTTGGCTCCGCATGGCGCGGGCGGCGACCAGCAGCAGCCCGGTGGCAGCGAGCAGTGCGGCCAGATCGGCCAGCACGCCGGTGCCGAACACGCTGTCGGTTTCCCGGAACACGAAGCGCGGAAGGCCGTCGTATTCGGCCAGCGTCTGGATGGCATCGCGCTCCAGATACGTCTGGTGCAGCCGTCGGCGCTGTTGCCGGAACAGGGCGACCTGATCCTGGAAGGCGAGGGCACGGTCGGCGTCCGTGCCGGCCAGGCGGTCCAGCGCATCCTGCGCAGCGACCGATGGCAGCAGGAAGCGCACACGGTCCATCACGCGGCGGCGTGCATCCCGCGCCTGCCGGTGCTCGGCGAGCAGGGGCGCCAGCTGCCGATCGGCGGCGACCAGCTCGGCATAGCTCTGGCGCAACTGATCGGGAATGACAGGGGCAGGCGAGCGCACCGGTGCCGGAATGACCGCCCGCTGCAGCCGTTGCCGCTCGGCGATCTGTGTCATGTGCGCCTTCACGTCGGTGGAAAAGCGCAGCTCCGAAGGTGCAGGCGAGAGCAGGTCGATGCCGGCCAGCGTCAGCGACGGCGCCATGACCACCAGCGACAGCCAGATCGCGCCGGCGGCAACCGCCGCGTCGGTGGAGCGTCGCGCGCGCAGGCCGATGACCAGCGCCACCGCCAGCCAGAAGCCGCCGTAACCCAGGACGATCAAGCTCAGACAAAGCAGTCCGGCGGGGTCGCGCGCGCCGGCCCACGCCGCGACCGCTACCAGGATCGCCGTCGCCGGCAGCAGCACGACCAACCCGCGCGCCAGTGCCTTGACCACGATCAACCCGCCCACGGCGATCGGCTGCGCCATCACTATCGCCGCGATACCGCGCTCGCGCTCGCGCGACCACAGGTCGTAGCTGGCCGCGAGCAGGATCAACGGCAGCAGGAAGACCACCACGAAGGCCAGGTCGAAGCGCCCGGCTGCGCGCGCGGTCGGGCTGCCGATATCCGCCCAGAGGCGCTTGAACAGTGCGGTCGCATCGCCCAGCGCCACCACGTCGGCGGTGAACGGATACGCATCGGCCTGGCCGATCGATACCGCCGTCATCGGCGCCGGGGGCAATACAGGCTGCACGCGCGGCAGGACCGAGGGCGCTTTGCCGACGAAGCTGCGCGCACGCGCCTGCATCTGCTGCTCTTCGGCGGCGAGCAGGCCGATGGCGCCCGTGCGCTGGCCGACCCACTGGCTGCCGTTCCAAGCGGCATAGGTCGCAAGCGCGGCAAGCAGAAGCAACAGGCCCACCACTGCGCGATCGCGCAGCAGGCGGCGCATTTCATAGCCTGCGACCGCGATGCTGCTCATGCCCGCAGTTCCAGGCGTGATGCGCAGAGGCGTGTCAGCACAATGCCAAGCAGCGCCCAGCCCAGCAGAATCGCCAGATTGGGAGCCTGCGCAGCGGCGGTGGCGACCCGCGTCGGCGCTTGCGGCGTGTAGGCGATCGAGCGGGTGAGCGTGGCGATATCGGCAAGGTGATACTGCTCGCCCGGCGGCGGCTTATGCGTTTTGACCTCGTGGTTCAGCGCCTGGATCAGCCGATAGCGGTAATCCTCCACGCCACGCAGATAGGCCAGATGGGCGGCGTAATCGGTGCCGGCAAAGGCGCGCGACCAGGGTTGCAATGCCAGGGTCGGCGAGATGGCGGCGAAGGCGCGCTGCACGCGCTCTTGCTGTCGATAGGCCGCATGCAGGCGTTCGAAATGCCGCGCATAGGTCTGGGTGGAATTGTCCTCGCCGAACTCCAGGGCGACGCCGCGGAAGTTCAGCGGCAGGTCCGCGACGTCGTCGACCCGATAGCGGGCCAGCAGTTCGGCCTTGAGCGACGCCAGCCGCTCATCGGCCGGATCATGGCCGTCGACGCCGCTTTCCGCCTCTTCGGTGACCGCTGCGCGGAACGCCGGGGCGGAGGGCGTGGGCACCAGGCTTTCGGCCACTGCCGGCGCCACGCGGGGGGCGAGCAGGGTCGCCACCACCCACATCCCCAGCAGCAGCACCAGCGAGGTGCGCGCCGAGCGACACAGCCCGGAAACGGCAATGGTCAACGTGCAGAAGGTCAACAGGTAAAGTAGGTAAGCGCCTGCGATGGCCAGCAGGGCCACCAGCTCCGCCGCGCCTGCGCCCTGCACGAACAACGCCGGAACACTGGCGCCGAACAGCGCGAGCGCGAACATGCCGGCCACTGCCGCCAGTGCGAGCACGCGTCCGCCGACCAGGGCGGTGGGCGCGCCACCGGCGGCAAGCTCCTGACGCAGTCGCTCGCGTGCGAGCTCGCCGGACATGCTCGAGAAGCCGGCAAGGATGAGCAGCAATGGAGCGACCACCTGCAGCGCCCAGGCAGCCGAGAAGCCTCCGAAGCTGCTGAGCGCGGTGCCTTCCTCGATCGGCCGGTGGCGGGCCGGGTTCTGCGCATGTCCTTCGATGAACACCGAGGTGCCGACCACCTCCGACACGCCCGGATCGAAGCTCGCCAGCGGTTGCACCGGCGCAGGGATGGCGCGGCCGACGTGCGCGGCCGCATGCGGATCGATCCGGCCCTGGCCGTCCCACAGGCGCGCCTCCTGCTCGGCGACCGCCTGCCGTTCCTGCGCCTGGGCGGACAGGCGCACGGCGCTGGTACCGAGCGAGGTCGCCGCGAGCAACAGCAGCGCCAGCGCCAGCCACACCACCCGCCGCTCGCGCCATAGCAGGATGAGCTGGGTGGCGGCGACGGCGCGCAGCTGGGAGCGCGCGGGCCGGTCCACTATGTCGTGCGCAAGACGGGCAGCGGCCACGGCAGCGTCCTCGGTGAGTTCACCACTGATGGGTCAGGGTCATGGACACCAACCGCCCCAGTGCGGTGGCGTTGGTGGGATCGAAACCGCTGTTGATGCCGTTGACGACGAACGGCGGATCACGATCGAAGAGGTTCTGCACATTGAAGGCCAGGCGCGTGCCGTCCTGCGATGGCGACGCATGCGCGAAGCGGTACCCGATGTTCAGATCCAGCGTGGTCCAGGAGGCGACATGCGGGTCGGATCGGTTCGCCGGATCGCGATAGTGGTCGGCGTAGTTGACGAACAGGCCGCCCGAAAACTGGCGTCGGGTCGCCACCAGCCCGCTGCGGAGCTTCAGGTCGATCGGCAGATACACCGCATTGAACGCATCGACCTGGGGTGCGGAGCGGCTGATGCGGCGTGTGGAGTCGATGATGTACTGCCCGGCAAGGCTGAGCGCGAACTGGGTCTGCCCGACATCGAAGGCATAGGACGCATCCAGATCGACACCGCGCTGCGAGGTGGCCGCGTTGTTGCGGAAGCGGTTGTCGAGGATGACCTCGGTACTGCTTTCGTCGGTTCCGGGCGCGAGCGCGAACGGGCCGACCCGCGAGACGAATACACCCAGCCCGGCGACGCCGATCTGGCGGGCGCTGCGGATCTGCTCGGGCGTCGGCGCAAACGTCAGGATGTCCGCGTAAGCGGCAGTCGGGCCCAGGAACAGCGAAGGAAAACTGCCTGCGAATCCGCTATCGATACGGTCTTCGTACCTGATGCGGTAGTAGCTGACATCGATCTTCAGCCCCGGCACCGCTGCCGGCGCGAACGCGATGCCGCCGGTCCAGGTCCGGGCGCGCTCGGGGCCGAGATCGGGATTGCCGTTGGCCAGCATCATCAGCACGGTCCGTCCGCTGGGTGCGTTCGGATTGGGAATGCGCGCCACCACGGCGGTGTTGTTCGGCTGCATGTCCTGGTACACCGGCGCCCGATACGAGCGCCCGTAGGTGCCGCGCAGGGTCAGCCCGTCGGTGGCCTGCCACAGCATGCCGAACTTGGGGTTGAGGGTGGAGCCGAAGTCGCTGTAGTCGTCGTAGCGTGCGGCCGCCGTCAGCGACAACAGGCGCAGGCCTGGCAGTTCCTTCAGCAGCGGCACGTTCAGTTCGCCGAACACCGAGCCGATGTCGCGGTGCACATCGAACGGCCTCTCCAGCCCGCGGTAGTCGAAGAAATCGTAGCCGTCGCGCCGGAGGCTGCCGCCCAGCGCGATCCGCGCGGCGCCCGCGGGCAGGGTGGCCAGCTCGCCATCTGCGATCAGCTCCAGGTAGCGCGTTTCCGAGCGCATATCGGTGGGGCGCGCCGTGATCGCCGACGTCGCCGAGATCGTGGTGCGCTCGTAGCGCACCGTGTTCCTGCCGTAGCCGCCGTTCAAGCGTGCCTGCCATTGCCGCGGCAGGTCCAGGGTGAGCCCGGCGAACAGATCGAACTGCCGCGTCTGCGGGAACAGGCGGGTTTCGTCTGCGGTGCCGGAAATGGTGGTGTCCATGTCGCGCCTGGCGAAGGAGCCGGTCACGGTGAGCGTCAGCGCCTGGCTCAGTTGCTGGGCGCCATCGACGTACACCCTGTGTCGCCTGGAGCCCGGGTACAGATCGTAGGGGGCGACGGTGACATGCTTCGAAAAATCCCTGTCGCTCGCCGCCAGGTTGTCCTGCTTGAGGAATTCGTAGCTGGCCAGCAGGTGGCCCCCGTCCCAGGCCCAACCTCCGGCTTGCGATGCCTGGTACTCGTTCATGCCGCCGGCGGTGGTCGTGCCTGCCCGAATGGCGGTCTCGTATCCGGTGAAATCGCGCCGCAGGATGATGTTCACCACGCCACCGACCGCGTCCGCGCCATAGATGGCAGAGGCGCCGTCGGTCAGGATCTCCACGCGCTCCACCGCACTCAGCGGGATCAGCGAGATATCGACGTACTGATAGCGGTTGGACGAGGCCACGCGGTGACCGTTGACCAGCGTCAGCGTGGTGCCGGTGCCCAGGCCGCGCAGGTTGATCGACGTGCCCTGCCCGAAGTTGCTTCCGGTGTCGCGGTCCAGCCCGAGATTGGCGACATTGGCCCCATTGGCGCCACCACCGAAGTTCTGCGGAAGTTTTTCGAAGAATTGCTGCAAGGTCGACACGCCGGTGCGCTCGATGGCCTGCTTCTCGAAGACGATGACCGGCGAGGCGCCGCCCACTGCCGTCTCGCGGATGTGGCTGCCGGTGACGAGTACCGGCGCGAGCAGCGGTGCGCCGCTTTCGGCCCGAGGATCTTGCACGTCTGCGCTGCTGGCAGCTGGGGTCTGCTGCGCCAGCGCCGGCCAGCTGCCGGTCAGGACCGCGATGCTGCTCGCAGCCAGTAGTGCGGATGGTCTGAGGATGGAAAGTGTGTTCTTCATCGGCCAGCGGTGTGTTGGGCACGCCATGTCGCGGCGCCGCAGGATGCGACGCCCAATGTGTTACTAAGTAACCCCTTGTTGTTATCGTATAACAAATTTGCGACAAGTCACAATCCGCGCATCCGAACGCAACGGACGGCGAAAGGGCGGTACAGGCCCGGTGCCGAGCTGCCCCCGCAACGCCGGCAGCGACCGCCGGGACAACCGGCGGTCGCTGAGGGGTTCGCAGCGGACGCGCGCTTAGCGCAGATGCTCGCGCAGTCCATCGCCGGCCTGGCCGATGGCATCGCGCACCGCCGGCACGTCGCGCAGCGCGTTGAGCAGGCCGTAATCGTGGATCAATCCGTTGTAGCGGGTCACCGTCACCTCAACGCCGGCTTGATCCAGCTTGCGGCCGAAGGCTTCGCCCTCGTCGCGCAGCACATCCAGTTCGGCGGTCTGGATCTGAGTCGGCGGCAGACCTGCCAGTTGGGCGGGAGTGGCGCGCAGCGGCGAGGCGGTGATCTCGGCGCGCTCCTTGGGGTCGGTGGTGTAGTTGTCCCAGAACCAGGTCATCATGTTGCGGCTGAGGAAATAGCCATTCTGGTAACGCTGGTAGGAACCGTTGTCGAAACTGGCGTCCGTCACCGGCCACAGCATCAGGTTGTAGCGCAGTGCAGGGGTGCCGGCCGCTTTGGCCTGCAGGGCCACTGCCGCGACCATATTGCCGCCGACGCTGTTGCCGGCCAGCGCCAGGCGTTTGCCGTCCACACCGATCTCCCCGCCATGCTCGGCAACCCAGCGGGTCGCTGCATAGGCCTGGCGGATGGCAACCGGATAGCGCGCTTCCGGCGACGGCGTGTAGTCCACATAGACGGCCGCGGCGCCGGATGCGTTGACCAGATCGCGGATCAGTCGTTCGTGAGTGGGGAAGTCGCCCAACACCCAGCCACCGCCATGGAAGTACATGAAGGCCGGCAACACCTTGCCGGTGGTATGGGACGGCCGCACGATCACCAGATTCAATGGTTTGCCATCGGCCTGGATGGTCTTGCGACTGACCTCGGCCGCGGGCAGGGGCGCGTTGGCCTGGGCATCGACCAGCACCTGCCGTGCCTGTGCGGGACTCAATTGCTCGATCGGCTTGCCGCCACCGCTGTTGACGGCCTTGAGGAAGTCGGCAACCGGGCGCAGGGGGGCCGGCTGCTCGCTCGGCACGGCGGCCACTGCGGTACCGATCGATGCGGCCAGGATGGTCGCGGCGGCAAGGGCGAGGGGGGTGTGCATGGGAAGCTCCTGAGGAATGCCGGACGGCGCCGGCGACAGGAGCCACTTTGCGTGCGAGAGCGATACGATAGGCAGCAAATAGTCCGTAAAACTTATCTTAGAGTCCAGAATGGTCGACCGCCTTGCCGCCTTGCTCAATCACTTCTCGGTCAGCGCCGAGGTTTTCCATGCCGGCGCGCTGTGCGGTATCAACCAGCTCGACGGTGGCGAACGGGGGCAACTGCATCTGATCCGCGAGGGCGCGGTGGCGGTCCATAACGGCGATGGCAGCCGCCTGCAGATCGACTGCCCCAGTCTGCTGCTGTACCCGCGGGCGCTGCCGCATCGGTTCGACACCGATCCGCAGCGTGGCGCGGATTTCGCCTGCGCGCACCTGAGCTTCGGCAGCGGCGCGGCCAACCCGTTGGTGCGTGCGCTACCGGCATGCATCTGCCTGCCGCTGGACGCGCTGCGCCAGGGTGCTGCGCTGGTGCATGCATTGTTCGAGGAAGCGTTCGCCCAGCACTGTGGACGCCAGGCGGTGCTCAACCGGCTGTTCGAAGTCGTGCTGGTGCATGTGATACGCGAACTGATGGAACAGGGCCACGCCGATAGCGGCATGCTGGCCGGCATGGCCGATGCGCGCCTGCGGCTGGCCCTGGTCGGCATCCACGACGCGCCCGCGTATCCGTGGTCGCTGGACACGCTGGCCGCCAAGGCCGGCATGTCGCGCAGCGCCTTCGCCCGCGGCTTTCACGACACGGTGGGCTGCACCCCGGGCCAGTACCTGCAGGAATGGCGCATCGCTCTGGTGCAACGCGGCCTGCGCCAGGGCAGGCCGCTGAAGCAGCTCGCCCACGACGTGGGCTACGCCAGCGAGGCCGCACTGTCGCGAGCATTCAAGGCGCAGGTGGGGCAGTCACCGCGCGCGTGGCGGGGTGCCGTCGATCATGACGCATGACAAGGCAGGTCGACGCGTGCCTGTCCCGAGCATCCGCTCCGGTTCCTGCGAGACAAGTGCGGGCGTTGCCCTGCACGCGGGCATGTTGCCGGCGCGCGCGCCCATGCACACGCGAATGGCCGCTAACGCTTTCGGGCCAGCCAGCGTTTGCGGAGCCTCGCGCGGACCGGCTCGTCGAAGCATCGCAGGATGACCCAAGCGAAAACCAGCATCACCATGAAGGTCGCAACGCCTGCCGCCATGGCCGCAGGCGGAGATGGTTTCTGGCTGACGGTGTAGTTGAGAAACACGAAGGCCGTGGGAAAGTGGGTGATGTAGAGCGGATACGAGATCCGACCGAACCAGTGCGCCATCTGCGCACGCCAACCTGCCGGTTCGGAATGGATGCCCAGCACCAGGATGAGCGGGAACATCACCGACACGCAGAACAGATCGTAGAGGGCATTGAGCTTGATGCCGCCCGCCTCGCCGAGGGACGGAAAGCAGAACAGGCCGGTCATGACGATGGACAACGGAACCAGACCCAGGCGCATGCGCGCAAGCCTGTGCTGCACCCGATAGATGAGCAGGCCTACCGTAAATGGATATGGGAGTCGCAGCGGCGCCCCCACAGATTGTCCCAGCCATAGCCGATGTCCAGGGACCCGGCGGTCAGCGCTCCGCCAGCCAGGGCCGCCCATGCGACCGACGCCACGATGCACAGGGCGCGCACGGACAGGAAACGAAGCACCAAGGCGTAGGCGATGTTGGCGATGTATTCCTGAAGCAGCGACCACGACGGGCTATTGATCGGATGGGTGTCGTGCCAGCGGTTGTCGAGGATCGGAGCAGGCAGCACCAGCAGGCACAGGGCGAATGCAGCCAATACCAGGGCCAGCGGGATGGATTGGCTGGTACCGGCGAACGGGTCGAACAGATAGCTCGACACGCCAAGCATGGCTCCCGCCACCACCAGGGGATGCAGGCGGATCAGGCGAGCCACGAAGAACTGGCGGGTGCTCATGGTGGCCCACCGATCGTCGTAGGCGTAACCGATCACGAAGCCGGAGAGTGCGAAGAAGAAATCCACCGCAAGATACGCATGCGGAAGGATCAGCTTGTCGTGCGCGAACGCAACGCCGATCCCCTGGATATGAAACAGCACGACCAGCAGTGCGGCGGTCCCGCGGAGGCCATCGAGAACATCGAAATGGGTCTTGCCGCCGTCCGTACGTTGCAGCGGTGATGGCGTGTGCGGTCGGTTCATGTGCGCTCGATGCGATCCGTCGGAGTCCGGTCTTGCCGGAGCCGGGCTAACCTAGGGAGGTTTATCGATAAACTCAAGAACGCGACAGCGGCGTATCGTCTACGTAGCAGGCGTGGTCGCACTCGGGAACGCCATGCATGTGGCAGGCCGGACGGGCGATCGATGTGCAGCGACGAGCGCATGCGTGCCAGCCGGCCGCATGCGCTCGTCGAGAGTTTCGGCCCGCTTAGCGCAGCGTCTTCAGCGCGATGTCGTGCAGGGCAGGGCTGCCGGATATCAGTACCGGGCCTCCTACTTCGGGCCGGCCGCCATCCACACGCGTGACCACTCCGCCGGCCCTTTCGATGATGGGAATGAGCGCCACGATGTCATAGGCCTGCAACGACGGCTCCAGCGCGATGTCGATATGACCTGCAGCCACCATGACCATGGCGTAGCACTCCCCGCCATATCGCGTCATGCGGACATGGTCCTTCAGGCGGTCGAATCCCGCAGCCAGCGCGCCGTGGTAGCCCTGCGGGCTGGTCGTATGCAGAATCGCTTCGTTCAGCGCAACCTGCCGCGTGTGCAGACGCTCGACCGCTGATCCGCGCCGGTGCCAGGCGGCATCGGCGTCGGCCCAGAACCGCTCGCCGGTGAACGGCTGGCTCATCATGCCGCGCACCGCCACGCCTCCATGTGTCAGGCCGATGAGCGATCCCCAGACCGGGATGCCGCAGAGATAGGGCTTGGTGCCGTCGATCGGATCCAGCACCCAGCAGTAGTCGCTCTCGCCTTCGGCGCCATACTCTTCGCCGAGGATGGCATGGTCGGGAAAGCGCTCCCTGATCAGGGAGCGCATCGCCGCTTCGGCGCTGCGATCGGCATCGGTGACCGGGTCGAACCGGTCGCCCTCCTTGTATTTGGTGTCTACGCCGATCGGCCTGCGGAACCGCGGCAGCGTCTGCGCATCCGCAAGGTCTGCAAGGCGATGCAGGAAGTCGCTCTCCGGGTCTTCGATTCGATGGGTCTGCATGATCGCCTCCTCAGACCTTGAGCCAGCGGGTGGACGCGGCGACGCCGATCAGCAGGACAGCCACTCCCATGAATGCGCCGATCAGGCCGATGCCATGGGCCGCGAAGCCGATCAGTGCGGGCCCGGCCAGGACGCCGGCATAGCCCAGCGTGGTGACCGCGGTGATCGCAATGCTCTCCGGCATGCGCTGCTGATTGCCGGCCAGGGAGAACAACGCCGGCACGATGTTCGCGCAGCCCAATCCGAGCAGGACATAGCCAGCCAGCGAGACCTGCCACGGTGTTACCCAGGTCAGGACCACGAAGCCCACGCTCGCCAGCAAGGCGCCCACCACGATGGAGCGAATGCGTCCCAGCGATTCGACCACCGAATCGCCGAACAGCCTGGTCACCGTCATGGTCAGCGCGAAGGTGACATAGCCCAGGCCCGCCATGGCCGGCTTGACCTCGCGGACATCGGCCAGGAACACCGCGCTCCAGTCCAGCATCGCACCTTCTGCCAGGAACACGACAAACGCCAGGATGCCCAGGAACAGCACGATCCCCTTGGGCCAGGCGAGCAGTGGGCCGTCCTGATGCAGGGCCTCGCCACGCCAATGCCTGAGCGAGAGCACCGCGATCGCCGCCATCGCGACGATGCCCGCCAGCGACGCCGCCATCGGGCCGATCTGCGCAGACAGCAACGCGGTCATGGCGGCGGCGCCGATGAATCCGCCAATGCTGAAGAAGGCATGGAAACCGGACATCATCGCCCGATTGGCCTCGCGCTCCACCACCACGGCCTGCATGTTCATGGTGCAGTCCATCGCGCCCACGCCAGCGCCGAAGACGAACAGTGCGCCACCGAGCAGCCAGGGATTGGCGGTCAAGGCCAGCAGTGGGAGGCTGACGCAAATGATCGCGGTCGTCGCGATCATCACGCTCCGGCAGCCGAAGCGTGCGGCCAGTGCGCCGGAAACGGGCATGGCAATGAGCGAGCCTGCTCCCAGGCACAGCAGGATCAGGCCGAGGACACCGTCCTCGACACCGGTTCGGGTCTTGGCGAATGGAACCAGGACCGCCCAGATGGCGGTGGCGAACCCTGGAATGAAGAATGCGGCGCGTGTGGCGTGCTGCTGCGCGCGGGCGCTGGAGGTAGGCATCGTGGACATAGGGGTAACCGTTGATGAAGTTGAAAGTGTCAGCGCGGCAAGCGGTGGACGGCGACGCCTGCGCTGGCAAAGGCGTGGAGATGCGTGTCGGAGACGCCTGCGGTGACCACCAGATCGTCGATTTCGGCCAGCGCCGCCACATGGTGATTGGCTTCGGTACCGACCTTCTCGGCCGATGCGGCCACGATGACGCGTGAGCTGTTGGCCACCACCAGCCGCTTCAGGGCTGCCTCTTCGACATCGGTGGCCCAGACGCCGGTGGTTGAATCCAGCGCGCAAGCGCCGGGGACACAGACGTCCATGCGCAGGCGTTGCAACTGCGACAACGCCTCCGCGCCGAGGATCCCGCCCGCTTCGGGAGCGAAGAGGCCGCCGATCAGCTGCACGCGGACCCCGCGGCGCTGGCCGGCGGCAATGGCGATCTGCGGAGAATTGGTGATGACGACGAGGTTCTGTTGTTCGGGCAGGCACTGGGCGGCAAGCAGGTTCGTCGTGCCTGCATCGAGAAACACGCTCTGCCCCGGTTGCAGCAGTGCGCAGATGCCGGAGGCCAGGTCCGCCTTGCCGGCAACGCTCTGCTGCGCACGATCGTTGAAGCTGGCCACCTCGACTGCCGCTTTCACGGCGCCGCCGTAGACGCGCTTGCACAGACCGCGGCTGGCCAGTTCGCGCAGGTCGCGGCGGATGGAGTCCTCGGAAACGCCGAAGCGCGCCGCCAGATCGCTGGAGGAGACCCGGCCCTGCTCGCGAAGCAATGCCAGGACGGTCTGGGCGCGTTCTGCGGGAAAACGGTTGTCGTCGGTCATGAGGCACCACTAAGCGAGATCGTGCAATATCATGCATCATCGTGCACAATAGTGCATGAACGTGCACGCACCCGCAGTCGGACGCTGGCCACGCATCGGCGTGGGCCATCGCGTCCAACGGAGGAAGGCACATCACCCACCGAGATCTCGCCGTGCCCATCCGACGTTCTGGCGCTCGTCCGCCCATCACGCTACGAACCGTGGCCGAGCGGGCCGGCGTCTCCCCCATGACGGTCTCCAATGTGATCAATGGCCGCGGAAAGGTGAGCGCCCAGACGCACGCGCGGGTCAAGGAAGCCATCAGGCTGACCGGTTATGTGCCGAACATCGCGGCGCGCCGCCTGGCAGGCGCGGCAGGCACCCGGCTCGGATTTGTCTACTCGGACATCCGATCCCCGTTCCTGAGCGAGGTGTTGCTCACCACGCTCGCCAGCGCTACCGCGATTGGGGCGCAGTTGGTGGTCAGGGAGGGACGACTGCCGAACCGGGATCACGCCGAGCAGCTGGTCATGGAGCTCATCGACGCGGGGGCCGAAGGCTTGCTCCTGGTGCCTCCCTACGCAGAACTGCTCGCCGAATCGGACTATTTCCAACGTCTCAGCGTTCCGGCCGTGGCGATCGCCGGTGCCACGCCACTGGCGGGCATGCAGACCATCCGGATCGACAACCAACTGGCCGCCGACCAGTTGACCAGCCACCTGATCCAGCGCGGCCATCGACAGATCGCCTTCATCACCGGGCCGATGGACCATGGTGACTGAACCGCCCCGGGATTCCTTGAGGCTCCAACTCTTGAGAGGATGGAGTGATGACCAAGCCAGTGAAGTATTCCCCGGAAGTCCGGGAGCGCGCGGTGCGGATGGTGCTGGAACACCAGGACACGCACAGTTCGCAGTGGGCGGCGATCGAGTCGATTGCCGGGAAGATCGGGTGTACAGCCCAGACGCTGCGCAACTGGGTACGTCGTGCCGAGCGTGACCAGGGGCTGCGTCCGGGCTTGACGACGGACGAGCGAGTGCGGATGAAGGCGCTGGAGCGGGAGGTGCGCGAGCTGCGGCAGGCCAATGAGATCCTGCGCAAGGCATCGGCGTATTTCGCCCAGGCGGAGCTCGACCGCCGCTTCAAGCCATGACGGGGTTCGTCGCAGAGCATCGCGATGCCCACGGAGTCGAGCCGATCTGCCGGGTTCTGGAGATCGCTCCGTCGACGTACTACAGCCACGCGGCCCGGGAGGCGCATCCGCAGGCGCGTGCGGACCGCTGGTGGCGGGATCAGGCACTGGAGGCGCAGGTTCGCCGGGTGTGGGACGAGAACCGCCAGGTCTACGGCGTGCGCAAGGTCTGGAAGCAGTTGCTGCGTGAAGGCTGGCAGGTGGCGCGATGCACGGTGGAGCGGTTGATGCGCCGGCTGGGCCTGCGGGGCGTCATCCGCGGCAAGGTGGTGAAGACCACGCACAGCGACAAGGCGCAGCCGTGCCCGCTGGACCGGGTGAATCGGCAGTTCCAGGCAGAGCGACCGAATGCACTGTGGGTGAGCGACTTCACCTACGTCTCGACCTGGCAGGGCATGGTGTACGTGGCGTTTGTGATCGATGTGTACGCGCGGCGGATCGTGGGCTGGAAGGCCTCTACATCGATGAAGACGGACTTTGTGCTCGATGCCTTGGAGCAGGCCCTGCACGCCCGACAGAGGGATGGGGAGCTGATCCACCACTCCGACAGGGGATCGCAGTACGTGAGCATCCGCTACAGCGAACGGCTGGCCGAGGCCGGGGTCGAGCCGTCGGTGGGCAGCGTGGGCGACAGCTACGACAATGCGCTGGCCGAGACGATCAACGGACTGTACAAGGCCGAGGTAATCCACCGCAGATCGTGGCGCAATCGTGAGCAGGTGGAACTGGCCACCCTGGACTGGGTGTACTGGTACAACCATAAGCGACTGCCGGGACCGATCGGGCACATCCCGCCAGCGGAAGCCGAAGCGGCTTACTATCGGCAACAAACCGGTCAGGCCGAGGCGGCCTGACTCAAACCAAGCGACCTCCAAAAAAGTCGGGGCGGTTCACACCCTCGCCGCGCCCAAGGTCCTGCTCACACTCGTCGACACGGACGCCCAACTGATGACCACCGACGAGCGCCCGACGTCATCAACGCCGCCTGCAACCAGGCCACGGCAGCAATCGCCGATGCCGAGTCCAAGCTCGCCGGCCAACCCCATCCAACCTGCTTGCGTGAGGCACTGGCCAACATTCAGGCGCACTGGATGCCTGACGCCCGCTTTTGGCGGGAAGCTGACGATGGGCTCGGAGAGATTAGGGAGGTTTATCGGGGGTATGAGGACGACTTAGAGTTCCATCGAAGGAACCAAGCGCGGATTTCCATCGACTGAATCCGGGCGATACAATTTGCGATAGAGAAAGCCTTTCACCGTACTGAAGCGGATCCTTAAGTAGTGCGGTGAGATGGCAAAGCAAATGCGCGGGCAAGAACAGGGTGCGACGGATGCTCCTTCCAAAAGATATTGAGCTGGGCTTTTCATTCTCCGGCTATGATCAGAATCCTCGATTGCGCGTAATGGTGTTCGATCCAAGGGGCGGAAGCTACCCGCGCGGAACATTCTTCTGCGACGACGGCTTCTTCCACGCCGATGCAGATCTCGCCTTCACGGTCGTACGGTGCTCAGGTTGGCGGTCCATCGACGCAGACGTCCCATTCTCCGAGTTTGCTTGGGCTTCGCCTGCCCAAGTGAGAGTGCTGGGCGCGCTTCTCTTCTGTCAAAACTTTGATGGTGCTTGGATCCGGCTCTACCCAGTGGCCGGGCCGGAATTGGTGCTGAGTATGCATCAGCCTGATCTCTCAGATCGGGCCACCGTCAGCTTGATCAAAGAGCGATTGTTGCTCTCAGCAAGAGAACAGCGACGTATGCCGATGCCGAGCGGCCCCCACGTATCCGCAAGCGTATTGAGAGAGCCTTATCATCTGCTGGACCAAGACATCGAAATGGATCGATTCGCGCCATCCTACCGAAGGATCGACCCTGCAAACTTTGTGCTGATGCGAGGCCTTCAGGCGCTAGTGAAGTCAGACATGCTGGGGCGCCATCAAGAGTTCGGCGAAGAATCAGTCATTGCTGCCTTCATTGCATTGGATGCTTCATTTTCCTTAGTACAGCGGAAGCTCAAGTTAGAGGGCCTGACCAATCCGTCGGCGCATGATGCAGCCCGGTGGCTTCATCGTAATCTCTACGAGCCATTTGGGCATGATCCGCCTGGGGAGCTAGAAAATTACTTTGACGATTTTTACAGCAGTAGAATCTCAACGCTACATCCGGGCAATCGGTTCGGAGATTGTCCTTTTTCGCCAACCATGTGGGACGACGCAATTCATCTGAGATCGCAGCTAAGGCAAGTCTTCTCATTCTTGGTGCATGGAATGCATTTTAAGGACTTCGAGGATGCAGTCGACGACTATCACAAGCGGCACGTTTGAGGAGGCGTAACGATGTAGTCCATCGAAACATTTAAGCAAATACATGTACTTGAGCGCAGGGTGAGCGGGAGCACGAGCGATAAAGGCTAGAGCGGGGCGAGGGATGCCGAATTCTGGCCAACATATGTCTCGCCTCGAGATTAGGAAGATTTATCGGGGGTAGGGGAGCGCAACTTTGAGACCGGTTGCTACCGCTATTGTCGCGATAATGACAAGCATCTGCTGTGCAGTCATGGCCACCGATAACTCATTTCTTGGGCGGCAAGTCAAGTCGTATCGCAGCCATGGAGTGCTCACCCAGCTGCAGTCTTCGAGATGAAGGGGCTCTCGCTCACCGCCGAGCCAGCCGGGCGACAATCGCCTTCCGGTCGCTGACATATGGTCGGAGCATTGCACTGCGGCTTTGTTAAACTAACATGGATGCCCGGGCGGGCGTGTGCCTGTTGCGTGGCAAATCCCACAAAGGGAGGCTAAATGAAGCTCGTTCGCCTTCGCCTATACAACTTTCGCTCTTTCGGTCCCGAACCCACAGTAGTCGAGCTTACTGACATGACTTTCTTGCTCGGGCCTAACGGTGCCGGCAAGACTGCTGTGCTCCAAGCTCTCGCCCGCATGTTCGGGCTCGATCCCGCGCAGCGTAGGATTAAGCGATCCGACTTTCACGTCCCGGCAAGCGAAGCGCCAGAGGACGCCCCTGAACAGCGAACCCTCTGGGTCGAGGCGGACTTCGAGTTTCCTGAGCTGGAACAGGACGAGGCCGATGGGGCCGCACTTCCGGCGGTGCCTGGCAACTTCGCGCACATGCAACTTGTGGCAGCCGAAGGTCCGGCACAAGTTCGCTTCCGGCTGAAGGCAACCATCGATCAGGACGACGACATCGAAGAGAGTTTGACGTTCGTCATCCGCGAAGGCAACGACGGAAATCCAACGGAAGAGAGCCGCGTATCGAAGCAGGACCGTAGCGCCATTCAGGTCCACTACTTGCCAGCACGACGCGACCCTGCCGACCACATCTCCTACTCTGCCAACGCACTACTCGGGCGAGCACTGCGGTCGGCGGACTGGAGCGCTGAGCGCGATGAAATCAGCACCCTAACGGAACAGATTGGCGATGAACTTCGGGACAACGCGGCCATCGGCGGGATCGCTACCGCGCTCACCAGTCAATGGGTCGGCCTGCACAAGGGAAGCCACTACACAAATCCGTCGGTCTCGTTCGGGCGGAACGAGATCGAGAACCTTCTGCGACATCTGAGCATCGGGTTCACGCCCGGCCATGGCGAGAACATCGTGGACTTCACCCGGCTCAGTGACGGTCAGCAGTCCTTGCTCTACGTTTCTCTGGTGCTCGCCATGCACGACATCGGCAGCAAGGTCCTGAGCGGCGAGCTGACCGAAGCGTTTGATATCGACAAACTGCGCCCCGCAGTTTTCACGCTCATTGCCATCGAAGAGCCAGAAAACAGCTTGTCGCCCCACTATCTCGGCCGCGTCGTCAGGACGTTGACGACTTTCGCCGAGGGGCAAGACAGCCAGGCGTTGGTAGCGACGCATGCGCCGTCGCTCTTACGTCGGGTGCCGCCCGAGTCGGTCCGATACCTGCGCCTGAACGAGGAGCGGAGCACCGTCGTCAAGAGCATCGAACTCCCGACGGATGAGACAGCACAGAAGTTTGTCCGCGAAGGCGTTCAGGCCTTCCCGGAGCTTTACTTTTCCCGCATGGTCATCCTGGGTGAAGGTGACAGCGAGCAGATCGTGCTCCCCCGATTGCTGGAGGCCCGGGGCATCCTCGCCGACGACGCATCCATTTCAGTCGTGCCCCTTGGCGGACGGCACGTCAATCACTTTTGGCGGCTGCTGAATGGCCTTGGCATCCCGCATGTCACGCTACTGGACCTAGATGTCGCGCGCTACCAGGGCGGATGGGGCCGCATCAAGTACGCCGCCAATCAGCTTCTGAGCTATGCCGACATCGACGGCAATGACCTGACGCAGGATGAGATCGACGACATCCCGAAGTGGAACTCCGATGACGGGATCATGCTTGACGATCTAGGCTGGATCGCCCGACTTGAGGCGCTCGGGGTCTACTTCTCGACGCCGCTCGATCTCGATTTCATGATGATGACGCACTACCCGGCTGCTTACCGCGTAAAGGACGACGACCTGGAGGAGCCCGACGAAGAGACGGTCAAGGCTGTGCTTGGCAAGAGCCATGATGTGCTTGACGGGCAGTACTCTGACGAGCAGCAGAGCTACTTCGATGCTTACCATCGAAGGTTCAAGCTCGACAGCAAGCCCACGTCGCACATTCGTGCGATGGCGAACCTCGATAACGAGAAGCTCATCGAGCAAATACCCGATGCTCTCGACCGCATGTTCGATGCGGTTGAAGAAAAGGTCGCGGAACTTCCCGAATGATCACGTCCGAACGATGGGCACCGGCTGACGGCCTTTCCCTTGAACCGAACGCGCTAGCGGCGGCCAAGGAGATCGACCGCAACTTGGCGCTCACCGCCGGTCCAGGCGCTGGCAAGACGGAGATGCTGGCGCAGCGTGCCGACTTCCTGCTGCGCTCCGGAGCGTGCCGCTATCCCAAGCGCATCTTGGCGATTTCGTTCAAGGTCGATGCCAGCCAGAACCTCAAGGCCCGGGTCCGCAAACGTTGCGGTCCGGAGCTTGCGGCGCGCTTCGATAGCCATACGTTTCACGCTTTCGCAAAGCGCATCATCGACCGGTTCAGACCGGTACTGACCGGTAAGGACGCGCTTGATCCGGACTACAGTGTCGGTCCTCATCGCGTCCAGCGGCGATCTATCACCTTCAATGACATGGTGCCGCTGGCGGTGCAGATCGTGGAGACAAGTCAGATCGCGCGCAACGCGATCCGTCACACCTACAGCCATGTGTTCCTTGACGAGTTTCAGGACTGCACGGATGCGCAGTACGAACTCATCAAGGCTTGCTTTCAGGGTACGGTTGTCCGGCTTACAGCGGTCGGCGACACGAAGCAACGCATCATGGGATGGGCCGGGGCACTTGAAGGTATCTTTGAAAGCTACGCGGAAGACTTCAACGCACACCCGCTTAACCTCTATCAGAACTTCCGGTCAAAGCCGAGGTTGCGCCGCATGCAGAACGCCATGGTACGCGTCATGGACCCGCCCGCTGCACTTGACGACGATGACTTTCCGGGCGATGAAGGAGAGATTGAGGTCCTTCGGTTCGACAACGATGATGACGAAGCGGAGGCGCTCGCGGATTTAGTGCGCGGCTGGATCGACGGTGAATGCCTTAATCCTTCCGAGATCGCCGTGCTGGTCAGCAAGCAGCAGAACCTCTATTGCCAGAAGCTGCGTGCCGCGTTGGATGCCAGAGGCGTTCCGATCCGCGACGAGGACGCAATGCAGAATCTGGCATCGGAGCCGGTTGCGAACCTGATCGTTGATTTTCTTCTCGTCGCAACAGGGCAGCGGCAGCCAGGCCCCTTTCAGCGTCTCCTCGATCTTGTGGTGTTCGGGCGAGGGTTCGATCAGGAGAACGAGTATCGCGCGCGATCCCGATGGGATCGCTTCAGTGCGAGTGTCAAACAGCGGCTTGCCGCGGGGGAAGCCGACCTTGCAGACATCGACGATCTGCGAACCATCATCGGCGAGCTACTCGACATCGTAGGACGCGATGCGGTAGTCGGGCTTTCGTCCGAGTACGCGCAGGGGGATTATCTGCAACAGCAGATTGACGCGACGACTGATCGGGCACATACGCTGTTGTCCGAAGGCGGGGACCCGTCGGCAGCCCTCGCCTTGTTCTCAGGCGATCGAGCCGTAAAAGTCATGTCGATCCACAAGAGCAAGGGCCTAGAGTTCGATACAGTTGTGATGTTCGGTGTTGAGACTCAGACCTTCTGGGGCGATCAGGATGCCGAGCGCTCTGCCTACTTCGTTGGCATCTCGCGCGCAAAGCGTCGCTTGTATCTGACGGTTTGCGAGGAAAGAGAACCGCCTGAGGGAGCTAAGCGCTGGAATGTGGTCCGGACGGAGCATGAAGAGTTCGTCGGATACGCGAATCCCTATGTCGCCCACCATACCACCGGTCTCAGCTGAGGCGAGATGGGAATGACGGGCGCCGCTACGATCGAACTTTATGTCGGCACGGCCATAGAGCACGCATCGGAGCGAGAAGTGCTGGCCGCGCTCATCGAGCACATGTCGATTGCCGGCTGCTGGGCAGCCATCTTCGCTAACATCCACATCGGCGGCCGCCAGATTGATTTTCTGGTCGCCACCGACTCTCTGACGCTAGTTGTCGAAGCAAAGCAATTCTCGCGTCGTATCCGCGGCAAGGTCAATGGACTCTGGCAGATGCACGTGTCGGGGAGCGCCTGGAAGAATGTCGGGAACCCTTACCTTCAAGCCTTGGACGCAACGCACGCACTGAAGGATCACCTCCGGGCCTCTCACGGCGAAAATCTCGGCTATCCGGCTACGTGTGTCGTCATCGCTCCGAAGGTGCCCGTGGGATCCGATGTGCCACCCTCCGACTTCAGGGTCTCCATCATCGGGACGGAAGGCCTTGCAACTGTCGTCGCCAAGACCTCCCGTCTGCTTCTGTCCAGAGAAAAGTGGGCGGCCTTTGCACGGGAGCTTCGGCTCCAGCGTGTCCAGACGATGAGTGCAGCTTGCGATCCGAAGCTGCTGGAGCAGGAGGTGCTGGTCACCGCTTACAGGTCGGAGTTTCTCCGGACCTATGCCCCCGACATTGGTTCGCTGAAACCTGATTCCTATGGGGTCGGGGACGAAGAGTTCGATGCCAGCGGTGTGGCGGATTGCGTTGCGCAGGAAGGTGAAGACCTGCTGATCGTGGGGCCATCAGGCTGCGGAAAGACCTTGCTGACCAAGAAGATCGCCATCCACTCCTTGGAGCAGGGCCACGTTCCGATACTCCTGCAGGCGAAGTACTTTGCCGGGAAACTAGGCGAGAGCATCGAGCGGGAAGCGGTCATGCTCGGCGCGCCTTCGGCGACCAGCCTGATCAGGGCGGCGAGGGCGACCGGCAGTCCGCTCGTGCTGGTGTTGGACGGGTACAACGAATGCCCGGCAGCAGAACAGCTTGCCCTCACGCGGAGCTTGGCGGCTGCTGTCCGGCGTTTCGGTGCCCGGCTCGTGGTCAGCGCACAGGCTGACCTTGCGCGACCGGATCTCATTGAGGCGAGGCACGTAGTAGTAAGAGAACCTAGCAAGGCCCTGAAGGCAGCGATCGCAGGGTCAAGTGCCGCGGATCGATTCGACTATCTTTTGGAGTCAGTATCGAGCGGGCTTGAGGCAGATTTGGTCGGTCGAGTCGGCACGACATTGGCTGACGGATCGAGCCGATTTGCGCTGTTCGACGCTTATGCGAGGCAAAAGCTGGGAGATGACGCATCCGATGGGATCCGATTCCTCGCTGCCGTCGCAGCACAGCTCATCGACCGAATGTCGTTCAGCCTATCAATCAGGGATTTCGATCGCCTAGCGGCCGCCGAACGCATCCCGGGCGACCTACTTGGAAGGATTGTCGCCGCTGGCCTCGTGGTGAGGCGGTCGGACAAGGTCAGTTTCCGCCATGAGTTGATCTTCGCGGCGTTCGCCGCCGAGTCTGTAGTTCGACGGACCAATCATGATGTCGAGGACGTGCTTCGGGCACTGGGCGCGCCCAAGTATCGAAATGCCCGTTCTTTGATCCTGGGCGCCTACGATGACGATGGATTCGTCGTGAAGGTGCTCGCGGAAACGACCGATGCGGATCTCCTGCGGGCTGCATCCGACGGAGAGTGCGGGCTGGCTGCGCGCCACTGGACCGTCGCCCGATGCGAGCAGGTACTTGAGAGACTGACCTCGGAAGCCGCAGCACTCGGGTTCTCGCTGCAGGGAGGCATCTGGAACGGGGCCGGTGTATCCGAAGACAGCGCCAGCGAATGGACGCCCGCGGAACACGCGCTCATGGCGACAATCTCCTATGGCGTGTGGCGAGGATCGTATCTTGATCAGGTCCTGCATGCCGTAGGCGTAATGGATCAATCGCTGATCCGGGGTTTCCAGGTGCTGAAGGACGAGGCAAGAGAGAAGAAGATTGCGCTCCGCAGCGGCTTGTTTGCGGATGCCTATGTCATGTCAGGAAAGACCGGGATTTCCCACCTGCTGAGGTGCATCTTCAACAGCGATCGCGTGTTCCGGGCTAGCGAAAGTGAAGTCGCGGGCAAGCTCAGGACCAAATGGGAACAGCCTCGCACACCCGGCCAGACTTACCTGCTGCTGTCATTGGTCAGATTCGCGGAGGACAAGGAGTTCGTAGTTCCGTACATCCTGCCCTTGCTCGGCGAGCAGTGGAAGTATCAACCCTACCACTTGCAGCTTGCACTTCTGAATTTCGTGCACTTTGCGCGTCTGTCTGACGAGGAGCTGCGGCAGCAGCTAATAGGCGCATTGGACGCTTTGGTTCCAAACGTGGGTCCCGTACTGTCCGGCATGGTGATCGAAGCCCTTGAGCACATGGGTGCACTGGAGGAAGAGGTCAGCCGGCATGTCGATACCGTCAGGACGGATCTGCAGCAGCTTCTGTCAGGCTCTATAGACGCCGACAAATGCGGCGGCGCCTGGAGAGCTTATGTCTGCCAGTTTGACCACCCGTATTCGGCAGCCTATTGCGAGGTCATGCAAGAGCTGAGTCCGGATGACAGGAAGCGTCTTTTGGCGATGGCCTGCCGAGGCGCGGACTACGCAGGGATGTTCGTTGCACCGTTGATCCAGGAGCTCGTAAAGCATAGCGATCGTTCCGTTGCTCCGGCGATTCAGCGATGGCTAGAGCTGCCCGCAGTTGAGAGTTTCATACCGCAAGATTCTGTCTCCGTGTTTGTGTGGGCCCACGTCGCCCTGGGCATGCTCGGAGTTCCGCTACCCGCCCGCGATGTGCATGAAGACTCTCCCGCGAAGGCTGCCTTGATTGCCTTCGGGGAGTTGTACTACTGGATTCACCGACGGGACTTCGAAGCGGAGCATCTCGATCAGGCTTGCGCGCCGGCACTGGGTGTTTTGCTCAGGCCAGATCAGTTCGGGGCGGCGTCGGCCTTGCATATGTTGACCAGGTCGATGATGCACGAAGATGACGTTCGAGAGTCGGTCATCCGGGAATTTCCCGGCGCGATGGCAAGCATCTGCCGGAACGCATTGCGGCTGCCCGACCATCAGGTCGGCTACTTTCCGCATTTCGTGCATGACAAGCTTGACGCGCTGCGATTCTCGATCGATCTGATAGGGAGTCTCGGTGACATGGGCGATCTACCGCTCTTGCGAAGCCTAAGTGAGGATATGGATATCGGGGAATCGGCGATCAAGGCGATCCGGCGTCTTGAAGTACGATCAGGCAGTATCGGCGGCTAGGAGGGCACTGGCAGCTGTGCGAAAATCAGTGCAAAGATAGTTGTGTTCCTAAACATACATCGGCTTCGTTTATGGTCGATGCAATGCAAAACCAAACGGTGCGAGACGATGTCGATCAAACGAGTGCTAATTCCGGATACGACTTTCGACGGCGATGCAATCCGCACAGCATTTCAATGCCTTCTTGGCGTCATGGCCGAGGATCCGAGCATCAAGCGATGTCTGCTGTACATCCCAACCAAAGGAAACATCCAATCCACCACGCTTGAGCAGGCGCTGGGTGCAAAGACCTTGAAGCTGCTCAGTGACGGTAATGAGCTGCGTATCGGCGAGGGCGCTGTCAGGCTGGAGACAATCAGGACCTTCAAACCCTATTCGCCGGGAGACGCCGTGGTTGTTGTCTATGCCGATCAGAAAATGATGGATGCCGTTGACTCGAATCGGTCATTGAAGGCCGTTATTTGCGTACCTCATCTTCCCGATGCGGTGGATAGCTGGAAACGCACATGGAATCCGATCTCGCCTGGAGGCAAGCAGGAGGAAGCACGGCTCATCAGCAATCCGATCGTCGAGGCGGCGCTGGCTTCTCTGACCGGACGAATCAATCTAAGGAAACTCTGAACAACTCCCCCTGATCCTGCGACAATCGCACAGACGCAACGGGACGACGACGATGCAACTGACTTTCGGCGACGCGGAGTACAACGGCAAGCGCAAGCGGACGCGGCGTGAGATGTTCTTGGCCGAGATGGACCAGGTCGTGCCGTGGAAGGACCTGCTGGCGCTGATCGAGCCGCACTATCCGAAGTCGGGGCAGCCGGGGCGCCAGCCGTATCGCTTGGAAACGATGCTGCGCATCCACTTTTTGCAGCAGTGGTATGCGCTGAGCGATCCGGCGGCGGAAGAAGCGCTGTACGACACGGTGTCGATGCGCCGTTTCGCCAAGA